>JBOGVU010000112.1:0-7461 GCA_050692915.1 Actinomycetota bacterium
CCTTCGCCTCGGGCTCGCGCTCGTACGCGTCGGCGAGCTCCCGGGAGAGCTCCAGCGCCTTGTCGATCGGGTATTCCCGGCCGAGGAGCGCCGGCGGGTACATCTTGCACAGACGGTCGCCCACGCTGGCCGGGAACCCCAGGACCCGGGCCGCGTCCCGGATCCCCTGCTTCCCCTTGATCGTCTGGAACGTGATGATCTGGGCCACGTGGTCGTGGCCGTACCGGTCGGCCACGTATCGGATGATCTCGTCGCGGCGACGCTCGTCGAAGTCCATGTCGATGTCCGGCATCAGCTTCCGCTCGGGGTTCAGGAACCGCTCGAAGATCAGCCCGTACCGGAGGGGGTCGAGATCGGTGATCCGCAGGCAGTACGAGACCACCGATCCCGCGGCCGACCCCCGGCCGGGACCCACCCGGATCCCGTGCTCGCGGGCGAAGCGGATCAGGTCCCACACGATCAAGAAGTAGCCGGCGAAACCCATCGAGGAGATCACGCCGGGCTCGTGCTCCAGGCGGTCCCGGACCTGGGGGCCGATCTCCCCGTAACGTTCCCGGGCCCCGGCCTCGGCCAACTCGCGGAGGAACGTCTCGTGATCGCCGCCCCCGGGCGGATCGAACCGGGGCACGTGGAGCGGCTCGGCCCGCTCGACCAGGGGCCGCTCCAGCATGGGGATCGGCTCCACGGACTCGGCGATCTCCAGAGTCGCGTCGCAGGCCTCGGGGAGCTCGTGGAACAGCTCGCGCATCTCCTCGGCCGACTTCACGTAGAACTCCTCCGTGTCGAACCTGAGCCGGTCCGTGTCGGCCAGGACCTTCCCCGGCTGCTGGATGCACAGGAGGACGTCGTGGGCCCGGGCGTGGCCCTTCTCGGTGTAGTGGGTGTCGTTCGTGGCCACAAGCGGAAGGGCGAGCTCGCGGGCCAGCTCGAGCAGCATCGGCGTCACCTGCCCCTGCTCGGGGAGCCCGTGGTCCTGGAGCTCGACGAAGAAACTCCCCGGGCCGAACAGGTCCCGGTACCCCGCGGCCACCTCGATGGCCTTCTTCCGCTGGCCGGCCAGGAGGAGGCGGCACACCTCGCCGGCCAGGCAGCCGGTGAAGCCGATCAGCCCCTCGGCCCGCTCGGAAAGGAGATCCTTGTCGATCCGGGGCCGGTGGTAGAAGCCCTCGAGGTGCGAGTCCGTGACGAGTCGGAGCAGGTTCCGGTACCCGGCCTCGTTCCGGGCCAGGATCGTGAGGTGCCGGTAGCGTTCCTCGTTCTCCCCGGGGGTCCGATCGAAGCGCGACCCCGGCGCCACGTAGGCCTCGACCCCGAGTATCGGGGTGATCCCCCGCTCCCGGCAGGCCCGGTAGAAGTCGAGGACCCCGAACATGGCCCCGTGGTCGGTGATCCCGACCGCGGGCATCCCGAACGCCGCCACCTTGTCGAGGAGCGTGACGACCTGGGACTCCGCAGGGGCCGAGATCCGCGATGCCCCGTCCAGCAGGGAGAACTCGGTGTGCGTATGAAGGTGGACGAATCCGCTACCCATGCCCTCTCGCCTGGCGCCGACCGTTCCAGAGTATAGGCGGGGCCTGACTCGAATTACAAGCGTGCCATTTATCCACAGGTTGTCCACACCCGCGTCTAGCCGCGGGCGGCCCTGCGGAGCGCCTCCTGGAGGTCGTTCGGGAGCGGCTCCTGGACCTCGACCCGATCGCCGGAGACCGGATGGGCGAAGGAGAGCCGCCAGGCGTGGAGGAATGGCCGGGACAGCCCGAGCCGGCGGGCCTCGTCCCCGCCGCCGCCGTAGGCACGATCCCCCAGGATCGGATGCCCCACCGACCGGAGGTGCACCCGGATCTGATGGGTCCTTCCCGTCCGGGGGCGAGCCACCAGGAGCGTGGCGCCCGAGAACCGCTCCCGGACCTCGAGGTCCGTGACCGCATCCACTCCGGTCCCCCGCCGCACCGCCACTCGGGCCCGGTCCCGCCCCAGGGGCGCCTCCACGGTGAAGGCCTCGTGCCCCACCTCCCCCCTGACCAGGGCCAGGTACTCTCGCCCGACCTCCCGGGCCGCGAGCATCCTCGTGAGCCGATCATGAGTCTCATCGTCTTTGGCCACCACCAGCAACCCGGATGTGCCGGCGTCCAGCCTGTGGACGATGCCGGGCCGGTCGGTCCCCCCGCCCCCGGAGAGAGGCATGCCCATGCCGAGGAGCCGGTTCACGAGCGTCCCGGACCGCCGTGACGCGGTGGGGTGGGTGACCATCCCGGCCGGCTTGGCCACCACCGCGATGTGCTCGTCCTCGTACCGGACCGGGACCCCGCCGGGCTCCGGGCCGACCTCGTCTCTCCCCTCCAGCACCGCCTCGATCCGTTCCCCCCCTCGCAGGCGGAAAGACTTCGGCCTGGAGACCCCGTCGACGAGCACCGCGCCGCGAGCGATGGCCCGCTGGACGTCGGCGCGAGGCATCCCGGAGAGGTTCGCCACCACCGAATCGAGCCGGCCCGGCGTGGCCTCGGCGACGAAGCTCACGGGGCCGGCGGATGCCGCCGGGCGGCCCGATCCCGGCGGATGCCCGAGATCAGGAGCACCGCGGCGCCCACCACCAGGGCGGCGTCGGCCAGATTGAAAACCGGCCACACGTGGAAGTCGATGAAGTCCACCACCTCGCCCGAGAAACCCTGTCCCCGGATGGCCCGGTCGGTGAGGTTCCCCAGCGCGCCCGCCAGGACCAGCCCGAGCCCCACGGCCGCCCCGGCGGAGGGAAGGTCGCGCGAGACGAACAGCACCACCAGGACGACCAGCACGCTGATCGCCACGAACAGGGCGGGCAGGCTTCCGAACAGCCCGAAGGCGCCGCCCGGGTTCGTGGTGAACCGGAGCTGGAGCACCGCCGGGATCAGCTCGACCGGCTCGCGTCCCTGAAGGAGGTCCGCGGCCAGGATCTTGGTGACCCGGTCGAGCGCGTACCCGGCCGCCGCGGTGCCGTAGAGGAGCAGGGCCCGCCGAGCCCTCAGCCGGCTCGCTCCTCGGCCTTCTTGTCCTTGATGCAGAGGGTGGCGTAGGGCAGCGCCTTGATCCGGGCCTTCTCGATCGGCTTGCCGCAGCGCTCGCACAGGCCGTAGCCCCCGTGCTCGATCCGCTCCAGAGCGTGCTCGATCTTCTCGGTGAGGTCCTTGATGTTGTTCGAGAGCGACAGATCCCGCTCCCGCTCGAACGTGGCCGTGCCGGCGTCGGCGTACTCTTCGTCGAAGGAGACCTCGCCGGTGAGCTCCGACTGTGGGTTCCGGAACGTCGACTCCTCGATCTCCTCCGCCTGCCGGTGGAGGACGTCACGTTCCTCCTCGAGCCGCTTCCGCAGCTCGGCGAGCTCCTTCTTCGTGAACGGGGATCTCTTCGTGGGCATCGCGGCGCGCACCGTAGCACGCGTTTCCCTTCCCGGCAACGCACCCTCCTAATCAGGGCGAACCGGACGCGTCCACCCCCTCCGCACCCGCTACAATGCGCTCACAGGCGAGGACGGGAACGGGCCGGAGGGATCCCCGCCCCAGCGAACCGGGGACGGTGCGAGCCCGGCGGCGAGGTCCCTTCGGACATCATCCCCGAGCCTCCGCCCCGAGCGGCGTTCCCCCGGGAGCGCGCGGGAGGCGCGGACGGGTCCGCCCGTGACAGCGGAGGCCGGATCGGCCGTGAGCGGGCGGCGCCGGGAGGCGCCGTCAATCGGGGTGGTACCGCGGGGCCCATGCCTCGTCCCCAGGTGGGGGCGGGGCATTTCGCTTGGGAGGAGGTGGACGGTGGCGAGGTTCGAGCCGGTAGACCCGAACTTGGATCTCCCCGCGCTGGAGCGGGAGGTGCTGGCCTTCTGGAGGGAGGCCCGGGTCTTCGAGCGCAGCGTCGAGCGTCGCCGGGGCGGACCGGCGTGGGTGTTCTACGAGGGCCCGCCCACGGCCAACGGCCCTCCAGGGATCCACCACGCGGAATCCCGGACGTTCAAGGACCTCTATCCGCGGTACCGGACCATGACCGGACACTTCGTGGCCCGGAGGGCCGGCTGGGACTGCCACGGGCTCCCCGTGGAGCTCGAGGTGGAGAAGGAGATCGGCACGAGGTCGAAGCGGGACATCGAGGCCTTCGGGATCGCCGAGTTCAACCGCCGATGCCGGGAATCCGTGAGCCGGTACGTCGAGGACTGGGAGCGGATGACCGAGCGCCTGGGGTTCTGGATCGACCTCTCCCAAGCGTACTGGACGATGGACACCGAGTACATCGAGAGCGTGTGGTGGTCGCTCAAGGAGCTCCACGGCGAGGGCCTGCTGTTCGAGGCCGACAAGTCCGTGGCGTACTGCCCTCGGTGCGGCACGGCGCTCTCGGACCACGAGGTGGCCCTGGGGTACGCCACGGTCACCGATCCGAGCGTGTTCGCGACGTTCCGGATCGTCGAGGCGCCCGACCCCTCACTGGTCGGGTCGTCGCTGGTGGCCTGGACCACGACCCCCTGGACCCTGCCCTCGAACCTCGGGCTGGCCGTCGACCCGGATGAGACGTACGTCCGGATCCCCGGCCCCGCCGGCGACGTGATCGTGGCCGAGTCCAGGGCTGACGCGGTTCTCGGCGACCATCTGGAGCCGGCCGACCGCTTCCCCGGGCGCCGGCTCACCGTTGACGGCGGGGCCCGCTACGAGCCACTGTACGAGAACGTGGGCGGCAACACCCACCGGGTGATCGCCGCGGGCGACTTCGTCTCGATGGAGGAGGGCACCGGCATCATCCACGTGGCCCCGGGCTTCGGCGCCGAGGACCTGGAGATGGGCCGGCGGGAGGGGTGGCCCACGTATCGCCCCATCGACGACGACGGCCGGTTCACGGACGAGACGCCCGTCGAGTTCGTCCGGGGGCTCTTCGTCAAGGACGCCGACCCGGAGATCATCGCCGACCTCGAAGGTCGCGGCCTGCTCCTCAGGCACGAGACCTACGAGCACACGTACCCGCTGTGCTGGCGGTGCGACACGCCGCTCCTGTACATGGCCCGCACGTCCTGGTACATCCGGACCACCGCCCGGAAAGAGCGGCTGCTGGAGATCAACGAGTCCGTCAACTGGTACCCCGAGCACATCAAGCACGGCCGGTACGGCGACTGGCTCGAGAACAACGTGGACTGGGCGCTGTCCCGCGAGCGGTACTGGGGGACGCCCCTCCCCGTGTGGCGATGTCCCCGGGGGCACGTCACCGCCGTCGGCTCCCTCGGTGAGCTCTCTACCCTGGCCGGCCGCGACGTGACCGGCGTCGACCCACACCGACCGGCCATCGACGAGGTCACGCTGCCCTGCCCCGAATGCGGCCAGGAGGCCCGCCGGGTCCCCGAGGTCATCGACACCTGGTACGACTCCGGGGCGATGCCGTACGCCCAGTGGGGCTATCACCCCGATCTCGGGCGGGGCGTCGAGGAGCGGGACGGGTCCTTCCCAGCGGACTTCATCTCCGAGGGCATCGACCAGACCCGCGGCTGGTTCTACTCGCTGATGGCCGAGTCGACCCTCCTGTTCGACCAGACCTCGTACCGGAACTGCGTCGTCCTCGGTCTCCTCCTCGATCGGGACGGACGGAAGATGTCGAAGCGCCTGGGCAACGTGATCGACCCCATGGAGGTCATGGACCGGTACGGGGCGGACGCCCTCCGGTGGTTCTTCGTGGCCTCCGGGTCTCCGTGGTCGGCGCGCCGGGTGTCGATGGAGGCGGTGGAGGACGGCGTCCGCCGGCTGTTGCTGACACTGTGGAACACGTTCGCCTTCCTGGTCCTGTACGCGAACGCGAACGACCTCGACCCCACCGCCCAGGACGTGCCGCCGGCCGGCCGGCCGCCGCTCGACCGGTGGATCCTGTCCCGTCTTCAGGCCACGGTGGAGACCGCCCGCCGCGGGCTCGACGGTTACGACGCCACCACCGCGGCCCGGGCCATCGCGGGGCTGGTGGACGACCTGTCGAACTGGTACGTGCGGCGGGCCAGGCCCAGGTTCTGGAACGTCGGGGGCGACGGGTCGGCGGAGGACACGGCCGCGGCGCACCGAACCCTATACGAGTGCCTGACGACGGTGGCCCGCCTGCTGGCCCCGGTGACCCCCTTCGTGGCCGAGGCCGTGTGGCGGACCCTCACCGCCGGCACGGACGGGGCGCCCGAGTCCGTTCACCTGGCCGACTACCCCGGGCCCGATCCCGCCTCCCGTGACGAGCGCCTGGAATCCTCGATGGCCACGGTCCGGCACATCGTGACGCTCGGCCGCACGGCCCGGACGGACGCCCGGGTCAGGGTCCGCCAGCCCCTGGCCCGGGCCGTGGTCCATCTGCCCGGCGACCCATCGGAGCTGGAGCCGCTGCTCCCGGATGTGGCCGAGGAGCTGAACGTCAAGGCGATCGAGCTCGCCGAGGCCGCGCAGGCGCTCGGCGGGTGGCGGGCCCGGCCGAGCTACCGGGTGCTGGGCCCCCGCCTCGGTGCCCGGGTGAAGGATGTGGCCGCGGCGCTGGAGGCGGACGACGGGTCGCTGGCGGCCGTCCTGGCCGCGGGCCGACCGGTGACCCTCGACACTCCCTCCGGCTCGGTGTCGCTGGCTCCCGAGGACGTGGACCTGTCGCAGGAGACCACCGGCGGCTGGGGGACGGCCTCGGGCGGCGGCGTCACCGTGGCCCTGGACCTCGACGTCACCCCCGAGCTGGCCCGGGAGGGGCTGGCCCGGGAGGTGGTCCGGCTGGTGCAGGACGCCCGGAAGGAGGCGGGGCTCCGGGTCACGGACCGGATCGAGCTGGGCATCGAGGCCGACGGCCAGGTGGTGGAGGCGGTCGAGGCGCACCGCTCGTGGATCGCCGGCGAGGTGCTCGCGGTGCGGATCGAGGTCGGCACGGTCGCGGGGGCGGAACCCCGGGAGATCGACGGCCACCGGATCGGGCTCGGGGTTCGGCGGGCCTGATCCTCAGGGTGAGCCGTCGGGGTCGGGACGCCGTAGCACCCCGGCCAGCAGGAACACCATGGCGGCCACGCTCGAACCGATCGAAACGTAGATAAGGAGGAGCCCCTCCCGCGACAGGCCCAGGAGGAGGGTGACCACGGCGAGCGCCAGCAAGAGCCAGGAGATCGCGAACACGCGCTCCCCGGGTCCCTAGCCCTCGTCCCCCCAGAACAGCTCCCGAAGGGACGGCTCGCCCTCTTCGTCCTTGCGGTTGCGGGCCTCGGACGGGTACAGGACGGCCTTTTCACCCGGGGGCTCGGCCCCCTTTTCTGCCGTGAACGCGCTCTCCCACGCGGACAGCAGGGGGTCCCGATCCTGGTCCTCACCCTCACCCTGGCCCTCCGGCGGCTCCACGTCCGGATCCACCTGGGTCCAGGGGGCGGTGGCCTCCTCGGGTGCCTCCGGGAGGACCACCGGCTGGTTCTGCTCCTGCTCCGGCACGGGCGGTTCGGCGGAGCCCGAGGTGGCCGCGGAGGGG
>JBOGVU010000113.1:0-7331 GCA_050692915.1 Actinomycetota bacterium
AACGGGTGCTTCTACGCCACAGATTCTATCACCGGGACGCCCGGGTCACAGCAGCTTCGCATCCCCCGGTGACATCCCGGAACCTTTGCGCCGCAACGGTTCCGACGCCTTTCGACCGGCCTCCGGACGCACCACGATGCGCACCGATCGGATGGCATCTTCACCGAGCTCCTCGTTGGCCCGGCGGCGGATCTCGGCGGTCAGGAAGCGGGCCTGGGCGGCCCACGCGGGACCGGATGCCCCCACCACGAGGTCGCCACCGGAGAGCGACACGGGAGCCGTCTCCCGGGCCAGGGCCGGCCCCACCACCGCCTCCCAGGACCGAACCAGCCGGCCCAGGACCACCCCTCCCCGCATGACCGGCTCGCCGAGGACGTCTCGCACGACCGAATCGACGCGTTCCTCGGCGGGGCTCCGCGCCGGGCGCTCGGGATCACCGCGGCCTGGCACGGCCCCCCTCCACCTCCCACACCGCCGCCCCCCGCGGGACCTGGGCCTCGTCGGGGACCGCGATCAGCACCTGGCCTCGCTCGACCAGCCCCTCGCCGAGGCGCCGTCTCCGGACCGGGTCCAGGCCCGAGAACGGGTCGTCGAGGAGCAGGACCGGGGGCTCGCCGACCTCGGCGCCCACGGCCCCCCACAGCCCCAGCCGGAGGCACAGGGCCCCGGCCCAGGACTCGCCGTGGGAGGCGAACCGGCGCGCGGTCATCTCGCCGACGGCCAGGTCGAGCTCGTCCCGGTGGGGGCCCACCAGGGTGGTCCGGCGAACCAGCTCGTCGTCCCGCCGCTCCCCCAGCAGGCGGAGCATGGCCGCCTCCAGGCCCTCCTCCGGTCCGGCATCCACCGAGGCCGCGTAGGACACGCCGAGGCGCTCGCCGGCCACCCGCTGGAACTCGTCGCCGGCCAGGGGCCCCACCCCCTCCACCGCGCGCCCCCTGGCCGAGGTCAGCGCGGCCCCGTGACGGGCCACCTCCGCGTCCCAGGCCTCGAGGTCGGGTGGAGGTTGAGCTCCCTCGTGCTCCTTGAGGAGCCGGTTCCGCTGACGGAGGGCCCGGTCGTAGGCGGCCCGGGCGGCCTCCTCGGCCGGCCACAGCGTGAAGGCGGCCTCGTCCAAGAACCGGCGCCGGTCCTCGGGGTCGCCCTGGATCAGGGCCAGATCCTCAGGTAGGAACATCACCGAGCGGACCCGCCGGCGGAGGTCCCGCTTCCGCCGAACCGCGCTGCGGTTGACCTGGATCCGGTTCGCGCCGCTCGACCGGACCTCAACCTCGACCAGCACGCGACCGCCGGCCGTGGCCACCTCGCCCCGGAGGTAGGCCTGGTCGGCGCCCACCCGGACCAGCGGCTGGTCCGAGGCCACTCGGGGAGAACGGAGCGTGAGGAGATAGTGCGCCGCCTCCAGGAGGTTCGTCTTCCCTTGAGCGTTCGGCCCCACGGCCGCAACGACGCCGTCCGGCACCTCCACCGAGGTCTCCCGGTGGTTCCGGAAGTCACGAGCCTCCAGCCAGAGCAGGCGCACCGCCGCCCGGGCCGGAGCCCTACCCCACCGGAGCGGGAAGGCGGACGGGCATCACCAGGTACGTGAACGCGTCCTGGCCTTCCCCCCGCACCAGCGCGGGCTTCAGCCCGTCCCGGAGCTCCAGCGTGACCTTCTCGGCGGTCGTGGCGGCCAGGCCGTCCCCCAGGTACCCGGGGTTGAACGCCACCGTCAGCTCATCGCCCTCGTAGGATGCCTCCACGGCCTCCACGGCGTTCCCGAGGTCCGGCGATTGCGACGTGAGCCGGACGCCGAGCACGTTCAGCTCCAGCCGGACCGGGGACGACTCTCGGGCCAGGAGGCCCACGCGCCGAACGGCCTCCAGCAGATCCACCCGGTTCGCCGCCAGGCGGTTCCCCCCCGGCTCGGGGAGCAGCTGGCGGTAGTTCGGGAACTCCCCCTCGATCAGCCGCGACGTCATCCGTAGCGGACCCACCCTGAACGCGGCCTGCGCGTCCCCGATCACGATCTCCACCTCGCCCTTGTCCTCCCCGGCAGCGGCCCGTCCGGCCTCGGAGATCGCTCGCTCCGGCACGAGGGCTCGGGCCTCGCCCTCACCGGTGGCCTGGAGCTCCCGAACCGCCAGCCGGTACGAGTCGGTGGCGGCCATGGTCAACCCCTCGCGGTTCGCCTCCAGGAGGACGCCTGTGAGCACGGGCCGGGCCTCGTCCCGGGACGCGGCCCGGGCCACCTGACCCACGGCCTCAGCGAACGCCTGGGTCTCGGCCGTCACCTTCACCCCGGCCACGTCCCGAACGGCCGGGAAGTCCTCGGCCGACAGGCACCGGAGCGTCCCCTCGAACGACCGGCACGTCAGGGTGGCCTGGGACCCGTCGGTCTCGAAGTCCACCGCGTCGGGGGCCAGGGCCTTCACCATGTCGGCCAGCAGCCGGGCCGGCACGAGCGCGCTCCCGTCCTCCTTCGCGTCGACCGGCACCCGGATCTCCGTGGTGACCTCGAGGTCGGTGGTGGTAAGGGCCAGCTCGCCCTCGCCGACCGTCATCAGCACGCCGGTCAGCGCTGGGATCCCGGGTCGCGTGGAGACACCGCGCTGTACGGTCTGGAGGGCCTCCGACAGGAGATCCCGATCGCATCGGAACTTCACATTCCCACCTCCCCCATCTTCGTTCTCATGGTTATGAACTCCAAACCAGGGGCCGTAGTAGGGGCTGTGCGTATGTGCACAACCCCCCGAACGTGCAGGGTACCGGGCCGGTCCGACATGGGACGAGGTGGTGACGGACGACGGACTGACGCGCGTCGGTCGTCATCCCGGCGGCCCAACTGCCATCCCGTCCACAACGGATCATCACTGTGTCCCCCGAACTCGCTCGTGTATCTTCTTGGTCAGCTCCTGCACCTGCCGGTACACCGTGTCCCGGTTGGGCATGAGGTTCTCGATGCGCTTGATGCCGTGTAGCGCCGTCGAATGGTCCCTGTCGAAGAGCTCCCCGATCTTGATGAGCGACAGGCCCGTGAGCTCCCGCAGGAGGTACATGGCGATGTGGCGGGCCGTGGTGAGCGGACGGGACCGGCTCTTCGACACGAGGTCCTCGCGCCGGAGCCCGAAGTACGAGGCGGTCTCGGCCATGATCGTCTCCGCCGGCACCTCCTGGTTGCCCTGGGGCAGGAGGTCCTCCAGGGCCCGCTCGGCCAGCGCCAGGTCCACGGCCCGCTGCGACAGCGAGGCGAACGCCACCACCCGGAGGAGCGCGCCCTCGAGCTCGCGGATGTTCGCGTCGAACTTCTCGGCGATGAAGTGCAGGACCGAGTCCGGGATCTCCAACCCGTCTCGGAGGGCCTTCTGCTGGAGGATGGCGATGCGGGTCTCCAGGTTCGGCGGCTGGATGTCGACAATGAGGCCCCACCGGAACCGGTTCCGAAGCCGCTCGGCCAGCCCCGACAGCTCCTGGGGCGGGCGGTCCGAGGCGATCACGATCTGCCGCTCCGCCCCGTGCAGGGTGTTGAACGTGTGGAAGAACTCGGTCTGGGTCTCCTCGGCTCGGACCAGGAACTGGATGTCATCCACCAGCAGGACGTCCACGTCGCGGTAGCGGCGCTGGAACAGGTAGCCCTGGCCCTCGCGCACGGCCTTGATGAACTCGGTGACGAAGGCCTCGGAGGTCACGTACTTCGTCCGGAGGTTCGGGGTCAGCATCGTCATGTGGTTGGCGATCGCGTAGAGCAGGTGGGTCTTGCCCAGCCCCACTCCTCCGTAGATGAACAGCGGGTTGTACGCCCTGGACGGCGGCGCCTCGGCCACGGCCATGGCGGCCGCGTGGGCGAAGCGGTTCGAGGCCCCCAGGACGAAGTTGTCGAACGTGTACCGGGTCGGGAAGCTCGAGACCGGGGCGGACGGACGCTCCGGCGACGCCGAAGGCGGAGGCGACTCGTCCACCTGGGCCGCCTCGGAGGGAGCGGTGGGCTCCACGGTCAGGGCCACGTCCAGGCTCTCACCGCTGGCCTGGGCCACGAGCCTGGTGATCAGCTCGAGGTAGTTCCGGGACAGCCACGCCCGGACGTACTCGCTGGGAGCCAGGAGCTCCAGGGTGTGGTTACCCACCGCGTCGGCTCGGACCTCCGCGAACCACATGTTGAACGTGCCCGCGGGGACCTCTTCGCGGAGTCGCTCGACCGTTCGAGCCCAGATCGCATCAGCCCGGGGGTCCTCGGTGTCCGTCGTCCCCTTTTCCACAACCCTTTTCCACAGGTGTGCAATTCGGTGGGGAAGAGCATCGGGGCCGCCCGGAGGCGGCCCCGTGAGGAAGTTCGTACGGATGATACACCGGGGCTCCCGGGTCCCCAAATCGGAGTGACGCCGCGCCCCACGGTCTGACCTGCGAGGACGTGATCGCCCGATGTTCTTGTTATTCTTTTTCGACCGATGAAGCGGACCTACCAGCCGAGCAACCGCAGACGGAAACGGACCCACGGGTTCCGGGCGCGCATGCGCACCCGGGCCGGACGGGCCATCCTTGGCCGCAGGCGCTCCAAGGGCCGAAGCCGGCTCAGCGCCTAGGCTGCGTCGGTCCGCCGACATCCGCCGAGCGCTCCGCACCGGCACCCCCCGAGCCTCGAGGCGGGTGGTACTGTACGTGGCGCCCGGGGAAGGGCCCTCCCGTGCCGCGTGGGTCACGGGCAGACGGGTGGGGGGCGCCGTGGCCCGCAACAGGGCTCGCCGGCTGCTCCGAGAGGCGTGGAAAGTCCTGTCCCCCGGGGTGAGACGCGGGTACGACCTGGTGATGGTCGCCCGGGGCCCGTTCGGGAAGACGGGAGCGCCGGAGCTGACCGCTGAGATCGAGGAGCTGCTTCGTCGGGCCGATCTGATCGAGTCGTGAGAGGTATCCATCGCCTCCTGTGGTTCGCGGGCGCCCCGGCTCGAGGGGTGCTGGTGGGGATCCTGCTCCTGTACCGGGCCACCGTGGGCCGGGTCGCAACCGGCCGATGCCGGTTCCACCCGACCTGCTCCGCGTACGCGCTGGAGGCCGTGCGGACCCACGGGGCGGTGAAGGGGTCGGCGCTGGCCGCCTGGCGGGTGCTCCGATGCAGCCCGCTGACCGCCGGGGGGATTGACCCGGTCCCGCCGCCGGGCACGTGGCGCCGGCGGGAGGATCCCGCCGTTGTGCGATGACGTCCTACAGTAGGACGTCATCATACGCGGTCGGGCGGGGCTCGACGTGATCTGGGACTCCCTCCTCAAGGGCCTGGGCTCGATCCTCTCGTTCTTCTACGAGGTGATCCCCTCGTACGGCGTGGCCATCATCCTCCTGACCGTTCTGGTCCGGATCGTGTTGATCCCCCTCACGATCAAGCAGACCAGGTCCATGCAGGAGATGCAGCGGATCCAGCCCAAGGTCAAGGAGCTCCAGAGGAAGTTCAAGGGCAACCGCCAGAAGATGAACGAGGAGCTGATGAAGCTCTACAAGGAGCACCAGGTCAACCCCCTGGGCGGGTGTCTCCCCCTGCTCCTCCAGCTCCCGGTGTTCTTCGCCCTGTTCTCTGTGCTGAACACGCCGGTGCAGGCGGCGGCGCTTCCCTCGGAGGAGTTCTCGGTCTCCTCGCTGCCGGACGGCGCGGTCTGCCTGACCTCCGAGGAGCCGGCGGCCGAGGGACCGAGCCCGACCGAGATCGTGTGCGAGGTCGGGGACGAGGAACGGCGGTTCGAGGTCGCCGGGTGGGCCAACAAGGATACCGGGGCCACCATCAGCGAGCGCCTGCCGTTCATTCGGTTCTGTCAGCCGGCCGAGGCCGATCCCGGCGCCGGGCGAGAGGAGGACGGCTTCCTCTGTCGATCGCCGCCCGGGGCAGAGCACGTGCCCCGGGACGGTGGCCTGTTTGACGCGATCGTCGAGGACCGGGCGACGTTCCTGGGGATCCACCTGTCCTGCTCCCCCACCCAGGCCTCCTCGGAAGAGGGCGTCCGGGTGTGCGCCGGTCCCGGCACCAGCGCGGGTGTCGTTCCGGCGATCCCCTACTTCGTCCTGGTGGCGCTGATGGTGGCCTCGACCTGGTACCAGCAGCGACAGATGCAGCGGGCCTCGGCCGGGCCTAGCGCCGCCCAGGCCCAGCTGATGGCCCGGATCATGCCGGTCTTCCTGGGGGTCATCTCGATCAGCATCAGCGCGGGGGTGCTGGTGTACTGGGTGACCACCAACGCGTGGCAGATCGGGCAGCAGCACGTCATGCTCCGGGGCAGGATGCCGGAGGCGACCCCGCCCCCGAAGGCGAAGTCGGGCAAGAGCACTCCACCGGACAAGCCGGCCTCGGCCAAGAGCCGGGCGGATGGCGCAAAGGCGAAGAAGAATGCGGGAAGTCGAAAGAAGCGCCGCAAGCGTTGAGGAGGCCATCGAGGCCGCCCTCGAGGAGCTGGGCGTAAGCGAGCAGGAGGCCCAGGTCGAGATCGTCCAGGACTCGCAGAAGGGTTTGCTGGGGTTCGGCTCCCAGGAAGCGATCGTCCGGGTCAGGGTCCGGGAGGAGGACATCGGGGGGGTCGCCCTGGAGGAGCAGGCCGAGGTGGCGGAGGAGTTCCTCCTGGGTCTGCTGGACCGGATGGACCTGGACGCCGACGTCGATCACAACGTGGTGGACGGCGTGATGTACGTGGACATCCTGGCGGGCCAGGACGCCGAGGGGATGGGCCTGCTGATCGGACGCCACGGCCAGACGCTCGATGCCCTCCAGGAGGTGGTCCGGTGCGCGGTCCAGCGGCGAACCGAGAGCCGGTGCCGGGTCATGGTGGACGTCGAGGACTACCGGAAGCGGCGGCGGTCGCAGCTGATCCAGCGGGCCAAGTCGGTGGCGGCCCGGGTGCGCCGCACGGGGAGGCCGGAGCGGATGGACGCCATGAACCCGTACGAGCGGAAGATCGTCCACGACGCCGCCGCCGAGGTGGGAGGCGTTGAGACCGCCAGCGAGGGTGAGGAACCCGACCGCCGGGTGGTCATCCGGAAGCGGCGGTAGCCGTCTCCAACAATCCCTACCGAATGCCCCAAGCCAGGAACTGTCGCCTCTTGTGGCTGGGCGGGAGGTGATCGAGGAAGAGCGGCACCGCCTGACGGAGCTGCGCTCCTCTAAGGTGCCACTGGAGGAAGTGACGGCCGTCGTGATGGTACGGGCCGTAGATCTTCCCGCCGAGGACGCCAAGCAGGAAACGAAGGGGTTCTGGATCGCGCTGATGCATCTTGACGGCGAGGACCGGCGCGCGTTTGTCTCCGGTGAAGGATCCTTCTCCGACCACGAGTCCCATCGCATAGCCGAGGTCGAACGCGAGTAGAGGCCTCGCGACGTGGGGCGG
>JBOGVU010000114.1:0-7328 GCA_050692915.1 Actinomycetota bacterium
ACCTTATCCTGGCCGATCCGCACGTCGTCGAGGGCGAAGATCGGATGCTCGAACACGAACCGGTGCGTGTACTTCGGCGTGCGCACGAGCCGCACGCCCGGGAGATCCTTGTCCACGAAGAACACGGTCGGGAGCGCCTGGTCGCCGTCCACGTGCGCGTGGACCAAGAGGAAATCCGCCACGTCGCCCGTGGTGACGTGCCACTTCTCGCCGCGGAGGACGAACCCGCCCTCCTTCCGCGTCGCCGCTGTCTCGATCCGCGAGGGGTCGGACCCGGCGCCCTCCTCCGTGATGGCGTACGCGTCGCGGCGCTCACCCCGGCACGACGGGCGGAGGTACTCGTCCTTCTGTTCTTCCGTCCCCTCTCGGAGCGGGATCGAGGGCCGCCACGGCACGTCCCACAACGCGCCGGTGGCCTGGCCCCACTCCTCCTCGATCAGGGCCTGCTGGAAGAGGTCGTGGCCCTGGCCGCCGTCCTCGGGCGCGTGGTTGATCGCGTTGAACCGCCATTCAACGACCCCGGACCGGATCGTGGCCAGGCTCTCGGCCGACAGGCCGTCTCCCTCCTCGCATTCCAGCTCGTAAGGGAACAGGTGGCGGCGGGTGAACGCCGCGGCCCGATCCTGGAGGGCCCGATCCTCCTCGGTCAGTCGAAGGTCCACGCGGTGGCCGTTCTCCTTGCTCGTTTGAACGGTGGAACAGTACCCTGTGGGGCGCCGTGGCAAGGGACGCGATCGTGATCGGCGGCGGGCACAACGGCCTGGCCTGCGCGGCGTACCTGGCCCGGGCCGGCCTCGACGTCCTCGTGCTGGAGCGCCGCGAGGTCGTGGGCGGCGCCGCGGTGACCGAGGAACCGTGGCCCGGCTACCGGATCTCCTCGGCCTCGTACGTGGTCAGCCTGCTTCCGCCCCGGATCGAGAAGGAACTCCGGCTCCGCCGGCACGGCTACCGGGTGTCCCTGATCGACCCCGACTACTGGGTGCCGTACCCGGACGGAACCTCGCTGACGCTGTGGGGGGACGTTCGGCGGACCGCCGACGAGATCGCCAGGTTCTCGAAGGCCGACGCTGACGCGTACGTCGAGTTCGACAGGTACTTCGAGCGCCTGGGCAGGCTCCTCCGTGACCTGCTGTTCGTGGTCCCCCCGAACCTCAGCCTCCGCGACGCGCTGTCGTGGGTGAAGCTCGGCGCCCGGTTCCGCCACTGGACCGGCCGCGACATCGCAGAGGTGATCCGCCTGTTCACGCTGTCCGGCGCCGACTTCCTCGAGGAATGGTTCGAGGACGAGCGGGTCAAGGGCGCCCTGGCCACCCAGGCCATCATCGGGGCGTGGGGCGGGCCGATGAGCCCGGGCTCGGCGTACGTCCTCCTCCACCACTGGATCGGCGAGGTCGAAGGGCACGCCGGCGCATGGGGCTGGGTGCACGGAGGGATGGGCGCGCTCAGCCGGTCCCTGGCCGACGCGGCCCGGGCCGCAGGCGCCGAGGTCCGGACGGCCTCGCCGGTGCGCTCGGTGGTGGTCCGGGACGGCCGGGCCCGCGGGGTGGAGCTCGAGGACGGCACCGTCCTCCCGGCCCGACGGGTGATCTCGAACGCCCACCCGATCACCACGTACATCGACCTGGTCGGCGAGGCCCACCTCCCCGACGAGGTGGTCCGGGACGTCCGCCGGTACCGGACCCGGTCGGGGTCGGTGAAGGTGAACCTGGCCCTCGGCGAGCTTCCGAAGCCCTCGGCGTGGGACGGGCCGGTCCCCGGCGACCCCCACACCGGGCTCCTGGCCATCTCGCCCTCGATCGAGTACCTCGAGCGGGCCTGGGACGACGCCAAGTACGGACGCACGTCGGAGCGCCCGTACCTCGAGGCGGTATTCCCCACGGCGTTCGAGCCGGAGGTGGCCCCGGACGGGAAGCACGTGGCGCTGTGCTTCACGCAGTTCGGCCCGTTCGAGCTGGCCGAGGGGTCGTGGGACACCGAGCGCGAGGCGTACGGGAAGCGGATCGTGGGGATCCTCGACGAGCACTGCCCCGGGTTCACCGGCACGGTCGAGGAGATCGAGGTCCTGGCGCCGCCGGACATCGAGGAGCGGTTCGGCCTCCTGGGCGGGAACATCTTCCAGGGCGAGATGGCCCCCGACCAGCTGTTCTCGATGCGGCCGATCCCCGGGTACGCCGATCACCGGACGCCGGTGTCGGGGCTGTACCTGTGCGGCTCCGGCACCCATCCCGGCGGCGGGGTCATGGCCGTGCCCGGGCGGAACTGCGCCGCGGTGGTGGCCCGCGACGCCCGCCGCGGCCGGGGCTGAGATGTACGCGATGTCGGTGGAGAACCGAGAGATCCAGGGCCGGGCCCGGGCCTTCGTCGACGAAGAGCTGCTCCCCCACGAGGTCGAGGCGGAGATGAACGGCGGCCGGCTACCGCAAGAAGTCCTGGACCGGCAGCGGTCCCGGCTCCGCGAGCTCGGCCTCCAGGCCATGAACATGCCGAAGGAGCTGGGGGGCGCCGGGCTCACCGCGTTCCAGCAGACGCTGGTGTCCGAGCAGATCGGCCGGTCCACCAACGCGCTCGGCTGGGTGCTGACCACCCCGGCGGGATGGCTGCCCGAGGTTGCCACGCCCCACCAGCTGGAGACGTGGGTGAAGCCCACGATCCGGGGCGAGCGGCACGAGTGCTACGCCATCACCGAGGAGGAGGCCGGCTCGGACACCGGGGCCATCGCCGCCACCGCGGCCCGCGACGGCGACGGGTACGTGCTGAACGGGGTGAAGTGGCACGTGACCTCGTTCAACCACGCCGACCACGCCTTCTTCCAGGCGAGGCTCACCGCCGGCCAGCACGCCGGGACCCAGGCCATGTTCGTCGTCGACCTCGACGCGCCGGGCGTGCGGGTGGTCCGAACGCCCGAGTACAGCCACACGTACGCCGACGAGCATCCCATCGTGGCGTTCGAGGACGTCCGGGTGCCGGCCGAGCACCTCGTGGGATCCGAGGGCGATGGCATGCGGTACGCGTACGAGTGGTTCCGGTACGAACGGCTGATGATCGCGGCGCGGTGCTGCGGGGCGGCGGAGCGGCTGATCGACGAGGCCACCGCGTTCGCCAAGGAACGGGTGGCCTTCGACGGCCCGATCATCGAGCACCAGGGAGTGGCGTTTCCGCTGGCCGACTCGCTCACCGAGCTGTGGGCGGCCCGGCTCATGACGTACCGGACCGCTCAGGAGATCGACGAGAGCGAGGACGTCAAGGTGCAGCACGCCCACTGCTCGATGGCCAAGCTCTACGCATCCGAGATGGCGAATCGCGTGGCCGACCGGGCCGTGCAGGTCTTCGGCGGCCGCGGGTACATGCGGGAGAACGTGGCCGAGCGGTTCTTCCGGGAGCTGCGGGTGGACCGGATCTGGGAGGGCACCAGCGAGATACAGCGAGTCATCATCGCCGACCAGCTCGCCAAGCACGGGGCCCGGCTCGCCGACGGGAGCGGGCCGTGAGCGTCCTGCTGGAGGAGGACCTCGGCCCGGTCCGCCGGCTCACGCTGAACCGGCCGGAGGTGCTGAACGCGCTCTCGTCCGAGCTGGTGGACGCGCTGTCCGGTGCGCTGGCGCGGGCCGCCGATGACGAAGCCGCCCGCGTCCTTGTGATCCGGGGCGCCGGCCGGGCCTTCTGCGCCGGTTACGACTTGAAGGAGGAGGCCCGGCTGCACGCCGAGCACGGCGTTCCCGACCAGGCGGGATGGCGGGAGGAGCTGGCCGCCAGCGTCGAGCGGATGCTCGAGCTGTTCGACCATCCCAAGCCGGTCATCGCCCAGGTGCACGGGTACTGCCTGGCCGGCGGGTGCGACCTGATGATGATGTGCGACCTCGCCGTGGCCTCGGATGACGCGCTGTTCGGGGAGCCGGAGATCCGGTTCGGCTCGGGGGTGGTGACGATGGTGATGCCGTGGCTGATCGGCGCGCGGAAGGTCAAGGAGCTGCTGTTCACGGGCGAGGACCGGATCCCCGCCGACGAGGCCCTCCGGATCGGACTGGTGAACCGGGTGGTGCCCGGGGACCGCCTCGAGGAGGAGGCGCTGGCGCTGGCCAGGAAGATCGCGGTGCTCGATCCGGTGGCCATCTCGCTCACGAAGCGGTCGATCAACCGGGCCTGGGAGGTCGCCGGCTTCCGGGAGGCGCTGACGGCCAACGTGGAGCTCGACGCGGTGATCGAGTCCGCCGAGGTCCCCGAGCGTCAAGAGTTCAACCGGATCCGCGCGGAACGGGGCCTGAAGGCCGCCATCGCCTGGCGAGACGCCCGCTTCCGCTAGCGACCGGTCCCGCCTTCGCCTACCCGACCTCGAAGGGCTCGAGCATCCCCATCTCGTAGTGGCGACGCCCGGACTCCGGATCCTTGATGGCGCAGATGAGCACGTAGCTGCCCGCCTCGAGGTCGTCCTTCGGAGAGATCTCCTCCCCACGGGAGACCCAGTTGAGCACTCCACGGGCGGGGGGGACGTACAGCTCGCGGATCTCCGGAGCGAAGTCCAGCTCGGCCGAGGCCGGGTGGGTCTCGACGGCCTCGCTGAACTCCTCGAAGGTCACCCCGTCGGCCAGCGGAAGGAACTGGGCGTGATGGGGCTGCTTGCCTTCGTTCGTCATCGTGAAGGTGACCTGCCCCGGCGGGAGCGACGTGACGCCGCTCAGATCGAAGCCGAAGTCGAATGCCTTGATCGTCAGCGTCGATTCCTGCGTCGGCTGCTCCGGCGCCTCCGCGGCCTCCGACCCTCCCCCGGCCCCCTGCTCCGGTGCCTCCGCACACCCCGCCGCCAGCAGGCCGATGGCCGCCAGGAGGGTCCATGTCCTCATGCGCATCGCTTCCTCCTCTCCCGCGGGTGAGGCCCTCTGGCCGGCCCGCGGAGCGCTCGACTCACCCTGGTGGCGTGAAACCGGACCTCACGAGCGTGACGAGCCCCCTGGCAGGTCAACGCCGAAACGGGTATGAGAGAGAGGTATGCACCGATGCAAGCCGAGATCCGAGGCGATCCTGGCAGCCCTCCTTGCCCTCGTGGTGTTCACCGTGGGGTGCCAGGGCTCCGACCCGGACGCTGGCCCAGCACCCCCGCCGGCCACAGGCGAGGGAGCGTCGCCGCTCGGGCAGCGATACACGAACGACGAGGCGGGCTTCGTGCTCGACTACCCCGAAGGGTGGACCGCCCAGGAGGTCGCGGACCAGCCCGCGGTGCTGGTGGCGCTGTTCCAGCGCCAGAGCGCCGGCGACGGGTTCGCCGAGAACGTGAACGTACTGCTCGAGGAGCTTCCCGCCGGCGTCACCCTGGATGAGTACACGTCCGCCAACAGGGCCAACCTCGAGCGGGCGTTCACGAACTTCCAAGTCCTGGAGGAGGGGCAGCAGAGCATCGGCGAGGCTCCCGCGTTCTGGATCCGATACGACGCTGATCAGGAGGGACAGCGCCTCTCGTTCCTCCAGGCCTGGCTGGTGGACGGGGAGCGAGGCTTCGTACTCAGCTTTACGGGCCAGGGGGAGGACTTCGACGCCTTTCGCCCGGACGCCGAAGCGATCATCAGTTCCTTCCGCCTCACATGAGCACTTGCCTCGCTCAGCGGGACGGGCCCAGGGCGTAGCCGAGGCGGCGAGGGAGGCTCGCCACGAACCTCGTGAGCCACCCCGGACGGCGGCCGGCGTCCTCCAGGCGGTCCTTCCGGAGGATGGCCCGCTGGATGACCGCTCCCCCAACACCGGTCAGCAGCGACGGGGGGAACCGCCTCGGACGGCGATTCACGAACGGCAGCTCGGTGACCTCATCCTCCCGGTCGAGGGCCAGGGCCGACAGGATCCGGCCGCCGAGGTGGGCCTGGCTCACCCCGTGCCCCGTGAACCCCACCCCGTAGTGAGCCGCGCCCCCCGGCAGGGTGCCGAACCACGGGTGGTGAGTGGCCGAAACGTCCACCGGCCCGCCCCAGCCCTCCTCGATCGGGACGTCGTCGAACGAGGGGAAGATCCGCCGGAATCCCTCTGCCACCCACCGGAGCGAGACCTCGTCGTGGTCGTACCCCGGCCCGATCCGCGAGCCCAGGGCCCGGCCAACCCCCCCGAAGGCGATCCGGCCGTCGGGCGTGGTCCGGAAGTAATGGAGGGCGGTGCGCACGTCGCAGATCGGCTGGCCGCCGGTCCAGCCGAGCTCCTCGATCCGTTCGGGGGCCGGGGCGGTGAGCACGATGTAGCTCCCCCGGACCACAAGCGAGCGACGGAGCCCCGGCCACCGGGCCGCCCAGGCGTTCGTGGCGATCACGGCGCGTCCGGCCCGCACCAGGCCATCCTTCGTCTCCACCTCGACCAGGCCCCCCCGCCCCATCCGGCTGGCCGACGTGCCCTCGTGGATCCGCACCCCTCGCTCCAGGAGGACCCGCCGCAGTCCCCTGGCCAGCCGGGCCGGCTGGATGGTGGCCCCCCGCATCACCGCACCGGCCCGGAGCGCCGGTGTCCGGCACACCCGCTGGACCTCCTCGGCCGAGATGTCCCGGTACCGCTCCGGCTCGCCGAGCCGCCGGCACGCCTCCACCGCTCCCCCCCACGCACCTTCCTGCGCCTCGGACGAGGCCACCTCGAGGTAGTCGGCCGGCCGGTACCATGCGTCCACGCCCTGGCGCTGGCACCAGTCCTCGATCGCCCAGATGCTTTCGTCCCCGGCCCGGCACGCCGCCAGGGCCGCGTCGTCCCCGTACCGTGCCGCCAGCCCGTCGATCTCGTCCCACCAAGCGCCCACGAACCCGCCGTTGCGCCCGCTGGCGCCGGAGCCGCACACGTCGCGCTCCAGCACCACGACGTCGATCCCGGGAGCCCGCTCCGTGAGGAACCACGCCGTCCACAGCCCGCAGTAGCCGCCGCCGAGGACCACGACGTCCGCGGTGGTCTCGCCCCGGAGCGGCGGGCACGCCTCGCCGGGGTCCGCCGCAAGGGCCTCGCGCAGCCAGTACGAGGTCCCGGTGCTCCGCCGAACGTCACCGACGACACTCACGCCGCGGGGATCCGCTTCGAGGGGTCGAGGAACGGAAGCCCCGCCGTCCGGGCGCTCCGTCGCGTCCCCGGCTCTGGCTCGAGCTCCAGCGGGGTGCCCGGCGACGCCAGCTCGATCGGCACCCACGAGTACCCGATGTTCCGCTCCAGGCGCGGCGACCAGATCATGTCGGTGGCGTGCCCGACCAGCTCCCCGTCGGCGAACGCCGGCCAGAACCGGGTCAGCTCCCACTCCAGGGCGTCGCCCTCCATCTCCACGCCGACGAGCTTCCGACGAACCCCCTCGGCCCGGATCCGCTCCAGGGCGGCCTTCCCTACGT
>JBOGVU010000115.1:0-7295 GCA_050692915.1 Actinomycetota bacterium
GGATCGGGGGGACGGAGCAGAAGACGACCTGAGCGGGAGGCCTATCCGAGTCGGTCGAACATGATGGCCCGCTTGACCTCCTGGATCGCCTTGGTGACCTTGATCCCACGAGGGCAGGCCTCGGTGCAGTTGAACGTGGTCCGGCAGCGGAAGACCCCGGACTTCTCGCCGAGGATCTCGAGCCGCTTCCGCCCGCCGCGGTCGCGGCTGTCGAAGATGAATCGATGGGCGTTGACGATGGCCGCGGGGCCGATGTACCCCTCGTCTCCCCAGAAGATCGGGCACGAGGTCGTGCACGCCGCACACAGGATGCACTTCGTGGTGTCGTCGAACCGCTCCCGGTCCTCCGGGGACTGGAGCCGCTCCCGTTCGGAGGTCTCTTCGTCGTTGATGAGGTACGGCAGCATCCGCTCGTAGCCCTCGAAGAACGCGTCCATGTCCACGATGAGGTCCTTCAGGACCCGGAGGCCGCGGATCGGCTCCACGGTGACCTTGGGGGCCACGTCCTTGACCAGCACCTTGCAGGCCAGGTCGTTCTTCCCGTTGATGACCATGGCGTCGGAGCCGCAGATGCCGTGGGCGCAGGAGCGCCGCAGGGTCAGCGTGCCGTCGTGCCGCCACTTGACCTCGTGGAGCGCCTCCAGCACGTGGTCCCACGGCTCCATGTCGACGGTGAACTCGTCCCACCACGGGTCCCGGCGGACCTCGGGGTTGAACCGGCGGATACGAAGCGTCAGCTCCATCTACTCCTCGCTCCTCGCTCGACAGCGGAAGATCATATCGACGGGTATCAGCTCCTTCAGATTCGGAGAAGGACCCACACCGTGAGCGCCGTCCCCACGATGGCGGTCCCGTAACAGAGCGTCGCCACGAGCCGCTGCCAGCCGTGGATCCCCAGCAGGTGATGGACCGCGTAACGGAACCGGTGGGCCCAGTGATACAGGGGCATGACCACCAGGATGCCCAAGTAGACCTTGGCGAGCGGATGGCGTGCGAGGTCCAGCACCCGCTGGTAGGACAGGGCGTCGTCGGAGAGCCATCCGGCGGCGAAGGCGATCCCCAGGATCACCACGTGGATCGGGATGAGGAAGGCGGACACCATCCCCCCGGCAGAGAAGAGGGCCCAGAAGACGAGCTCCTTGGGGGGGATGGTCAGGTAGAGCTCGGCCTTCTCCGCCTTGGGCTCGCGGTCCCACTTCTCGGAGGCGACCAGGGCTTCGTCCAGGGAGATGCCGCCCCGGTTCTTCCGCTCCTCCTGCATCGCTAGAGGACCAGGCCATAGAGGTAGAGGACCAGGCCGGATACGAACAGCCACAGCGACACGAGCGCGCCGATCACCACGTTCCGGGGCACCATGAACCGGCCGAGGCGGACCACCAGGATGTGCGAGGTGAGACGGAGCCAGGTGCCGACGTGGTACAGGATCGCCACGAGGATGACGGCTGAGAGGATCACGGTGCCCGGCCGCGCGAGCCACCGCAGGAATCCGTCGTAGGCCTGCGGACCCCGGGACAGGGCGAACAGGAACGTGAGCAGGATCAGCGAGAAAGCCGCAGCGAACAGGGAGGTCGCCTCCCGGGCCGCGAACCGACGATAGGCCTTGGTGCGGAGCCACCACGTCCGTGAGGGCCGCTTCACCAAGAGGGGATACCGGCGCCCGTCCTCGGCCCTCCTCGGGGTCGAGGGGCCGGTCACGACCGGCCCTGGAACGGCCACACCGCCGCCAGCATCCCCCGGGTGGTCGTGGCCACCTTGGTACGCTGGATCGCCGCAGCAGGGTCGACGTCTTTGGGACACACCACCGAGCACTCACCCACGAACGTACAGTCCCAGATCCCGGTGTCGACGCCGAGGACCTCGTCGCGTTGGGATCGTCCCTGGTCCCGGGAGTCGAGGTTGTACCGGTGGCCCAGGGCGATGGCCGCCGGACCGAGGAACTCGGGGTCCTGTGCGTACACGGGACAGGCCGAGTAGCAGAGCATGCAGTTGATGCACATGCTGAACTGCTTGTACCTCTCGACCCCCTCCGGGGTCTGGAGGTACTCGCCCTCTTCGACCGGCCCCTCCTTCTCGCGGATGACCCAGGGCTTGACCTCCTTCAGCTTCTCCAGGAAGTCGGTGATGTCCACCACGAGGTCACGGATCACCGGGAAGTTCTCCAGGGGCTCGACGACGACGGGCTCCGGATGAAACTCCCGCAGGAACGTCGAGCAGGTGAGCCGGGGCACGCCGTTGACCATCATCCCGCAGGACCCGCAGACGCCCATCCGGCACGACCACCGGTACGTGAGACTCCCGTCGATCTCATCCTTGATGTAGTTCAAGGCGTCGAGGACGACGGTGTCCTCGCGGTACGGGACATCGAACTCATCGACGTAGGGGTCGGGACCGCGTTCCGGCCGGTACCTGGCCACCCTGAGGGTCATCGTCCCGTCTGCCGTCATGTCAGTACTTCCGCTCCGCGGGCGGCCACCGGGTGATCGTGACGTCGCCGTACTCGATTCGAGGGCCGTCGCTGGTGTCGAACGCCAGGCTGTGGTTGAGGAACCGGTCGTCGTCCCGCTCGGTATGGTCCCGACGGGTATGGGATCCGCGGGACTCTCGACGCTCGAGTCCCGACTTCACGATCGTCTCGGCCACGTCGAGCATGTTCTCGAGCTCGAGGGCCGTCACCAGCTCGGTGTTGAATGCCCGGTCCCGGTCGTCCAGGGCCAGGTCTCGGTACCGCTCCCGAAGCACGCGCACCTCCTCGACCGCCTCCTTCAGCGACTCCTCGGTTCGGTATACCCCGGCTCCCTTCTCCATGGCGGCCTGGAGGTCCCGGCGGATGGGTCCGATCCGTTGGCGGCCAGCCTCCTTCCCCAGGTAGGACGTGACCAGCCGCTCCTGCTCCGACTCGGCCTGCCTGGCCACGGGGTTTACGGAGGGAGGGCTCGCGGAAAGGGCGTCCTGCGCGGCCTCTCTTCCAACCCTTGCCCCGAACACGAGGCACTCGCTCAGCGAGTTCGACCCCAGCCGGTTCGCGCCGTTGATGCTCACGCACGCGGTCTCCCCGGCCGCGTACAGTCCCGGGAGGCGAGTTCGCCCGACGAGGTCGGTGTCCACCCCTCCCATCATGTAGTGGACGACCGGCCGCACTGGGATCGGCTCGTAGACCGGGTCGATGCCGACGAAGTCCCGGGCCAGCTCTCGGACGAACGGAAGCTTCGTGTCGATCGTCTTCTCCCCGAGGTGGCGGACGTCGAGGTGGACGTACTCGCCGTACGGCCCCTCGAACGCGTGGCCCTTCTCGACCTCCTGGATGATCGCTCGGGAGAGGATATCCCTCGGCCCCAGCTCCATCTTGGAGGGGATGTAGTCTTCGAGGAATCGCCTTCCCTCCCTGTTCACCAGGTACCCGCCCTCCCCGCGGGAGGCCTCGGTCATGAGGATCCCGGTCCCGGGGAGCCCGGTCGGGTGGTACTGGACGAACTCCATATCCTCGAGGGGGACGCCGGCCCGGTAGGCCAGGGCCATCCCATCGCCGGTGTTGATCGCGGCGTTGGTGGTGAACGAGAAGATCCGCCCGCAACCCCCTGTGCAGAGGATCACCGCCTTCGCCGTGATGCACCTGACCTCGGAATCGAGAAGATCGATGGCGGCCACCCCGGCACACCGCCCGTCCTCCACCAGGAGGCTAGTGACGAAGAACTCGTCGTGGCGGACGATCCGCTCGTACTTCAGGGAGGTCTGGAACAGTGTGTGGAGGAGGTGGAACCCGGTCTTGTCCGCGGCGAACACGGTCCGGTTCACGCTCATCCCCCCGAAGGGCCGGACGGCGATCGTTCCGTCCGGCTCCCGGCTCCACGGGCACCCCCAGTGCTCGAGCTGGACGATCTCCCCCGGGGACTCGGCCACGAACACCTCGACGGCCTCCTGGTCGGCCAGGTAGTCGCTCCCCCGGATCGTGTCGAAGGCATGGAGTTCGAGGCTGTCGCCTTCTCCGACCGCTGCCCCCGCCCCGCCCTCGGCCGACACGGTATGGCTGCGCATCGGATAGACCTTCGAAACCAGGGCGATGGAGAGCTCATCGGAGACCTCGGCGGCGGCGATCGCCGCCCGGAGCCCCGCCGCGCCGCCCCCCACGATGACGATGTCGTGCTCGATCGTTTCCACTAAACGCGCTCCTTCCGGGCGCTCTCCATCAGTACTTCCGCTCCATGGGGACGTATGTGCCGAGCTTCACGTCCTTGTATTCCAGTCGGACGGAACCGTCGCCCTCCCGGGTGGCCAGGGAGTGTCGGAGCCAGTGGTCGTCGTCGCGGAGCGGATGGTCCTCCCGGTAGTGTCCGCCGCGGCTCTCGTCGCGGGCCAGGGCGGCGGCCACCAGCGTATCGGCGGAGTCGAGGAGGGCGCCGAGCTCCCAGGCCTCCATGAGGTCCGTGTTGTACACGGTTCCCTTATCCTGCACCACCGCCCGGCCGTACCGGTCCCGGAGGCCACCGAGGAGCTCCTGCATCTTCCGGAGGCCCTCCTCGACACGGACCACCCCGGCCAGGTCGAACATCTGCTCCTGGAGCTCGTCGCGGATGTCGGCGATCGAGTCGCCCCCGGAGGCCTCCAGGAGCCCCCCGAGGGCGGCCACGGCGTCCCCCTCGGCGTCCCGGGGCAGCTCCGGCAGTTCCGCCTCCCGCGCGTACCGGGCCATGTCCAGGCCCCCGCGGCGCCCGAACACCACGATGTCGAGGAGGGAGTTCGTCCCCAGGCGATTCGCGCCGTGCACGGACACGCAGGCGCACTCGCCGGCGGCGTACAGGCCGGGCACGACCTCCTCGGCCTCGCCCAGCACCACCCGGCCGTCGGTGTCCGTCGGGATGCCCCCCATGCCGTAGTGGGCCGTCGGCTGGGTGGGGACGGGATCGGTGGTCGGCTCGACGCCCAGGTAGATGCGGGCGAACTCCGTCACGTCGGGGATCTTCTTCTCGATGACCTCGGGGTCGAGGTGGCGGACGTCGAGGTACACGTAGTCCTTGCCGTCCACCCCGCGCCCCTCCTTGATCTCCTGGTAGATGGCCCTGGAGATCATGTCGCGGGGGGCCAGGTCCTTGATCGTGGGCGCGTAGCGCTCCATGAACCGCTCGCCCTCCCCGTTCAGGAGGATGCCGCCCTCACCGCGGACGGCCTCGGAGATGAGGATGCCCATCTTGTAGATGCCGGTCGGGTGGAACTGGAAGAACTCCATGTCCTCAAGGGGGATGCCCCGGCGGTAGCAGACCGACATGCCGTCGCCCGTCAGGGTGTGGGCGTTCGAGGTGATCTTGTAGATCTTACCGTAGCCCCCGGTGGCGAAGAGCACGGACTTGGCTCGGAACACGTGGATCTCGCTCGTGGCCAGCTCGTAGGCCACAACCCCGGCGGTTCGTCCATCCACCATGAGCAGGTCGATCACGTAGAACTCGTTGAAGAACCGGACGTCGCGCTTGATGCATTGCTGGTAGAGCGTCTGCAGGATCATGTGGCCGGTGCGGTCGGCGGCGAAGCAGGCCCTGCGCACCGGCGCCTCGCCGTGGTTCCTGGTGTGTCCGCCGAACCGGCGCTGGTCGATCGTGCCGTTCGGGGTCCGGTTGAACGGGAACCCCCAGTGCTCCAGCTCGATGACCCGGTCCACGGCCTCCTCGGCCATCACGATGGCCGCGGGCTGGTCGACCAGGTAGTCCCCGCCCTTGACGGTGTCGAACGCGTGCCACTCCGGAGAGTCCTCCTCCACGTTGCCCAGCGCGGCGCACATCCCGCCCTGGGCGGTGCCGGTGTGCGATCGGGTGGGGTAGAGCTTGGAGATCACGGCCGTCCGGACCTGGCCCGAGGCCTCGATCGCCGCCCGCAGCCCCGCCCCGCCGGCGCCGACGATCACGGCGTCGTACGTGTGCGTGATCGTCACGGCGCCGGCCAGTCCGAGGGGTCGAACGTCACGACGATGATCGTCCCGAGCGCCATCAGCGCCGCCCCCAGGACGGTGAAGAACGAGTTGATCGCGAGGCGGGCGCCGGCCCGCCGCACGTAGTCGAGGACGATCATCCTGAGACCGTTCACGCCATGGATGAGCGCGAGGACGAGCATCAGCCAGTCCCACGTTTTCCAGAACGGGCTCGCCCACCGCAGCTGGATGAACGCGAAGTCGACCCGGTCCACGCCCTCGTCGAAGACGTGCATGATCAGGACGTGGCCGACCGTGAGGAACAGCAGCACGATGCCGGAGATCCGCATGAAGAGCCAGGCCCAGAGCTCGAAGCCGCGGACCGGACGGTTCCGGCCCGCGCCGGCGGGCTTGCCGCGCGGGAGGGGTGCGTCGGAACGGGCCTCCGTCGTGGTCGCCATCCGGTCAGCCCTCCAGCAGGAGCTCGACGATGGCCGAGCCCATGATCCAGGTGATCGGGATCATCGACCCGAGGAACAGCACTGCGGTGGCGATGCCGAGGGCGCGGATGTAACGCGTCAGGCTCGGGAAGAAGTCGATCAGCGTGATCTTGATCCCGTTGAACGAGTGGTACAGGACCGCGGCCACGAGCCCGAGCTCCAACAGCCGGATGAACGGGTTGTGGTAGACGGACGCCACCCGGTTGTAGGCGTCGGGCCCCCAGCCCACCACCGCGGTGTCCACGACGTGGGCGAACAGGAACAGGATGATCGCGAGGCCCGTCACGCGGTGGAGGAGCCAGCTGTACTGGCCTTCGTGGCCCTTGTACAGCGGGCCGAACTGACCCTTCGGGGTGCGCTCAGTGCGTGCCACGGTCGACCGCTAGCCTAACGGAGCCGCTCCGCAGCTCCTGCCCGTCGGGTTCCGTCTCACCGCCGCATCGAGGGCCCGTCACGTCGTCACGCGGATCGCCACCAGGACGCCGTCGCGGGTGGGGACGATCGTCGAAAGGTAGCGCTCGTCCTCCGCGACGAGACGGTTGTGCTCCCGCACGGCCTCGGTCCACTCCGGACGACGATCCTCCGGATCCTCGACGGCGACACGGCCGTACCACAGGACGTTGTCGCACACGTACAGGCCACCCGGGCGGATCCGATCGCTGGCGGCTCGCCAGGCGGCCGGGTAACCGCCCTTGTCGATGTCGTTGAAGACCACGTCGAAGTCCCCGCCCAGCCGCTCGAGCTCCGTGACGGCGTCGCCGACGTGGAACCGGACGCGGTCGGCCAGGCCCGCCCGTTCCAGGTATCCGGCAGCGCGGATCTCGTTCTGGGGATCGCCGTCGGTCAGGTGCACCTCACCCTCGGAGCCGACGGCGCGAGCGTGCCAGTACGCGGAGTAGCCG
>JBOGVU010000116.1:0-7292 GCA_050692915.1 Actinomycetota bacterium
GTCCTGGTGGCGGCCGCCGGGGCCCGTCGGGCCGACCGGGATGGGATCCGCACCGTCGAGATCGACCTCCGCTACTCGACCTTCACGCCCTCGGAGCTCACTGTGGAGGCCGGAGAGACCGTCCGCTTCGTGCTCCGGAACGACGACCCCATCCGCCACGAGTTCATCCTGGGTGACGCCGAGGTCCAGCGGATCCACGAGGACGGCGAGGAGCCCCACCACGCCCGGCCGGGCGAGGTCTCGGTCCCGGCCGGGGAGACCGCGATGACCACGTACCGGTTCGGGGATCCCGGAGCCCTCCTGTTCGGGTGCCACCTCCCCGGCCACTGGTCCTACGGGATGCGGGGCACGGTTCGGATCGGGTAGTCGCGTACAATCGGTGGCTGCGCCCCCAGGGGCGCGACGGGACGTAGCGCAGCTTGGTAGCGCGCAGCGTTCGGGACGCTGAGGTCGCGGGTTCAAATCCCGCCGTCCCGACCACGAGGAGGCCACCGGTTTGGACCTGGCCGAGTTCCAGGACCTGATGCGCCGGACGTATCTCGACCGCGATGAGCGTCGCGGTCGTGACGCCACCTTCCGCCGGCTGGTGGAGGAGGTGGGCGAGCTGGCCAGGGCCCTCCGCCGCGAGGACGCCGCGGAGCGGACCGAGGAAGTCTCGGACGTCCTGGCCTGGCTGGCCTCGCTGGCGAACCAGGCCGGGGTGGACCTGGAGGAGGCCGCGGCCCGGTACGCCGACGGCTGCCCGAAGTGCGGCCGGATCCCCTGCGGGTGCCCGTTCGGCCCGTGAGCCCGTACAGACGGATCGTGGTCGGTACCGACGGGTCCGATTCGGCGATCCGCGCCGTGCGGCACGCGGGGTGGCTGGCCGGCGCTCTCGGGGCCGACCTCATCGTCACCCACGCCTATCCCGAGGCCCGCGACGGCTCGCCCCAGCGGGTCGGGGCCAGCGTCCTCCGGGACGCCTGCGCCCGGATCCCCGAGGCCTCACCCACCAGCATGCTCCGGACCGGGGAGGCCGCGGGCACCCTGGTCGGGCTGGCCAGGGAGGCGGAAGCCGATCTCATCGTGGTCGGCAACCGCGGCCTGGGGAGCCGGCGGGTCCTGATGGGGACGGTCCCGGGGCGGGTGGCCCAGCGGGCGCCGTGCGACGTCCTGATCGCGCACACCACGGAGGAGGAGCCCGAAGCGCCGTACCGACGGGTCATCCTGGCCACCGACCGATCGCCGACCGCCGAGCGAGCCGCGGCCGCGGGCCGGGCACTGTCCGACGCGGTGGGGGCACGGTCCGAGGAGATCCACGTCACCGAGGGAGACCCGGCTGCGGGGATCCTCCGGGCGGCGGCGTCCGCCGACCTCGTGGTCGTGGGAAACGTGGGGCTCACCGGGGCCCGGCGGTTCCTGGCCAGCGTCCCCAGCCGGGTGGCCCGGCGGTCGCCCTGCCACGTCCTCCTGGTCAAGACGAGCTAGCGCGATACCCTAGGCCGTCCATGGCACGACGCCGCGTCCTCTCCACCGCGCACGGCACCCGGCCCGAGGCCTTCGGCCCCACCGAGTGGGGGCTGCTCTCCGCCGTGGCCCTGATGTGGGGCTCCTCGTTCCTGTGGATCGACATCGGCCTGGAGGCGTTCCGGCCGGCGGTGATCGCAGTGGCCCGGATCGTCATGGGGGCGCTGGCGCTGGGATTCATCCGCCGGAGCCGCGCGCCGGTGGCCCGCGAGGACTGGCCCCGGGTCGTCCTCCTGGCCCTGGTGTGGACGGCGATCCCACTGCTCCTGTTTCCCATCGCCCAGGACCTCGGGGTGGCCTCCTCCAGCGCCGGGATGATCAATGGGGCCATGCCGCTGTTCGCCGCGCTGTTCGCCTCGATCTTCCTTCGCCGCCTCCCCGGCCCGCTCCAGGCCCTGGGGCTGCTGGTGGGATTCGGCGGGGTGGTCCTGGTGAGCCTCTCCTCGGCGGGCGGCTCGGAGAGCTCGGCCCTGGGGACCGTGCTGGCCCTGGTGGCCACGGTCCTGTACGGGCTGGCCGCGAACATCATGGTGCCGCTCCAGCAGCGATACGGGGCGCTCCCGGTCATCGTCCGGGCGCAGCTGGTCGCCCTGGTGGCGGTGCTCCCGTTCGGGATCGCCGCGGTGCCCGGCTCCCGGTGGCACTGGCCGAGCGCGCTGGCCATGGTGGTGCTGGGCGTGTTCGGGACCGGGCTCGCCTATGTGGCCAGCTCGACCCTGCTCGGCCGCGCGGGCCCCACTCGGGGCTCCGTGCAGATCTACTTCATCCCGGTGGTCGCTCTGGTCCTGGGCGTGGTGTTCCTCGACGAGGAGGTCGGGGCGATGGCCCTGACCGGCGTGGCCCTGATCATCCTGGGCGCCTACATCACCAGCCGCCGGGAGCGTCATGTTGACGTCGCCACCGCCACTCCGGTAGAACCTCCCGACCGGTGAGCTCTCCTCTCCTCGCTCTGCTCCTGATCGCGCTGGCGGTGCTGGGCTCAAGCCCGACGGCCGCGGGCCCGGCCACCCAGTGCCTGGGCACGGCCGCCACGATCCAGGGGACCTCCGGCCCGGACGTCATCACCGGCACCGAGGGCGACGACGTGATCGTGGGAAAGGAGGGCACCGACCGGATCAACGGCCTGGGGGGGAACGATCTCATCTGCGGCGACGCCGGGAAGGACGTCCTGGACGGCGGCGCCGGCGACGACACGCTGAACGGCGGGACCCAGGGCGACACCTTCGTTTGCAACGTCGGGATCGACGCCGTGTCCTACGAGGAGCGCACCAGGCCGGTTATCGCCGAGATCGACAAGGACACCGGCGACGACGGGGACCCCACCCTCCGCGGGGGCAAGGGCGAGGCCGACACGATCAAGATCTCCTGCGAGAACGTGATCGGCGGCACAGGGAACGACTCGATGGTGGGCACCAACGGGCCGAACGAGTTCCGGGGCCGGGGAGGCACCGACACGTTCAGCGGGGGCGGCGGGGCCGACGTGGCTCACGGCGGCGGGGGCCAGGACTTCCTGCGGGGCGAGGGCGGCAACGATCGTCTCTACGGGCAGGGAGCAAGGGACGACACCCTCCTCGGCGGTCCCGGCCAGGATCTGCTGATCGGAGGCGGGGGGATCCGGGACCAGGCGGACGGGGGAGGGCGGCACCGACATGTGCGACGCGGAGAAGGAGACGTCGTGCGAGAAGAACCCGCCGCCCCCTGCGGCCTGACTCAGCGGGTCAGCGACTCGGCGATCTGTACCGCGTTGAGCGCGGCGCCCTTCCGGAGGTTGTCGCCGGCGGCGAACAGCTGGAGGGATCGGGGCCGGGGACCCTGGCGGATCCGGCCCACCAGCACCTCGTCCCGCCCCGCTGCTTCGAGCGGGGTCGGGAAGCGGTCGGTCAACGGGTCGTCCACGACCGCGACCCCCGGGAAGACGGCCAGCGCGCTTCGGGCGGCCTCGGGCGTGAGGTTCCGCTCGAGCTCCGCGTAGATCGACACGGAGTGTCCGGCGATCACCGGGACCCTGACCACCGTGACCGCCACCTCGAGCTGTGGGAGCCCCAGGATCTTCCGGGTCTCGTTGACGAACTTCGTCTCCTCCGTGGTGGCCCCGTCCGGGTCGAAGGAGCCTCCCCGAGGGAGGACGTTGTAGGCGATGGTCCGGCCGAACACCTCGCCGACGGGGAGGGCCTCGGGATCGGGCCGGGCCAGGTCCTCCTCCGCGCCTCGAAGCTTCTCGACCTGCTCAAGCAGCTCGGCCACGCCCCGGTGGCCGGCCCCGGACACGGACTGGTACGAGGACACCACGAGCCCGGTCAGGCCGGCGGCCCGGTGCAGGGGAGCCACCGCCATCAGCGCGGTGATGGCCGTGCAGTTCGGGTTGGCCACGATCCCCCGGTGCCCCGCCAGGGCCTCCTCGTTGATCTCCGGGACCACCAGGGGGACGTCCGGCTCCATCCGGTAGGCCGACGAGTTGTCCACGACCGTCGCCCCGGCGGAGACGGCCCCTGGGGCCCAGGCCCTGGAGGCCTCGGCGCCGGCGGAGAACAGGGCGATATCGACGTCCCCGAACACCCCCTGGTCCACGGCCCGGACCTCGACGGACTCGCTCCCGAACGAGAGCCGAACGCCGGCCGAGCGCGGGGAGGCCAGCGCCACCACCTCGTCCATGGGGAAGCGGCGCTCCTCCAGCGTCCGGAGCATCTCCCGGCCGACGGCGCCGGTGGCGCCCACCACCGCAACCCTCATCGGGTCCATGCTACCGGCCGGGGTGGGGTCCGACCGGCGTTAGGCGGCGTCGTTCCAGTCCCAGGTGGCCAGGATCTCCTCGAGGGCGAACCTTGCCTCGTCGAAGCTCTCCCCGTCGCCCCCGAGCGTTATCCGCCATCCCACGCCGTCGCGGACCAGGGCCACCATCCGCTGCTGGACGATCGAGCCGTCGTCCTGCTGGACGGCTGCCTGCCAGGCGAAGGCCTGGGTCCCGTCCCCCACCTCGATCGTTTGGACCGGCCCCAGGGTCACGCCGAAGGCCTCCTGGGTGTTTCGGATCCCCTGCGCGTACTGGGTGGTGGTGGTCCCCGGGACCGCCTCGCCCGCCCGGATCACGATGGCCGCGTCCTCGCCCTGGGGCTCGAAGCGATCGAGCGCCCCGGTCGGGGTGCGGGTGGTCGCGGCGCTCCACCCCGGTGGGATGGAGACGCAGTACGGGTACAGCCGGCTGACGAACTTGCCGTCGCACGCGCCGGGCCGCCCCGAGTACCAGATCCCCACGGCGGAGGCGGCCAGGATCACCAGGGCCAGGGCGGCGATCGCGGGCCAGCGGCTCGGCGGCTTGGCAGCCGGGACATCGAGCTCGTCCTCCGGCGGCTCGGCCGCGTCGGCCCGCCTGAGCGGGGCCTCGCCGGGCACCAGCGAACGTCCGCAGACCCCGCAGACGGTGCTCTCCTCGTCGTTCTCGGACCGGCAGCTCGGGCAGACCAGCACGTCAGTGCTCCCGGACCACCGCCTGGTCCGACAGCGCGAACCGGGCGTGGAGGGCCTTCACCGCCGACTCGACGTCGTCGGCCCGGACGACGCAGGTGATCCGGATCGAGGACGTGGAGATCATCTCGATGTTGATCCCCGCCTCCGCCAGGGCCGAGAACATCTCGGCCTGGACGCCGGGATGGGTCTTCATGCCGGCGCCGACCAGCGACACCGTGGCGATCCCGTCGTCGGTGGTGTGGCGCTCCGCCCCGATCTCCTTCACCAGGCCCTCCATCACCGTGGCCGCGTGCGGCAGGTCGTCCTTGGGCACCGTGAAGGAGACGTCGGCGAGCCCGTCCTTCGACACGTTCTGGACGATCGTGTCCACGTTGATGCCCTCGTCGGCCACGGCCCGGAAGATGGCCGCGGCGATCCCGGGCCGATCGGGGACGCCCTGGACCGTTATCTTCGCCTCGCCGGTGTCGTGGACGACGCCGGAGATGATGGCCTGCTCCATGCGCTCGTCTTCCTCCCGCACCCACGTCCCGGCCTCGTCGGTGAACGAGGAGCGGACGTGGAGCATCACCCCGCTCCCCCGAGCGTACTCCACCGCCCGGAGCTGGAGGACCGCGGCCCCGGCGGCGGCCATCTCCAGCATCTCCTCGTACGACACCGCGTGGAGCTTCCGGGCCTCCGGGACCACGCGGGGATCCGCCGTGAACACCCCCGCCACGTCCGTGTAGATCTCGCACACCTCGGCACCGAGGGCCGCGGCCAGGGCCACGGCGGTCGTGTCGGAGCCTCCTCGGCCGAGCGTGGTCACGTCCGCGGCCGTGGACACGCCCTGGAACCCAGCCACGATGACCACCGCGCCCCGGTCGAGGGCCTCGCGGATCCGGCCGGGCCGGATGTCGGTGATCCGGGCCCGCCCGTGGCGGGTGTCGGTGATGATCCCCGCCTGGGAGCCGGTGTAGCTCGCGGCCGCGAAGCCCGCCGCGTTCATCGCGATCGCCAGGAGCGACATGGCGATCCGCTCCCCCGCGGTCAGCAGGAGGTCGAGCTCGCGAGGGTTCGGCATGGGGGTGAGCTCGTGGGCCATCGCGGTGAGCTCGTCGGTGGTATCGCCCATGGCGGAGACCACCACCACCACCTCGTGTCCGTCCTTCCGGGCCCGGATCACCCGGTCACCCACGGCCCGGATCCGGTCGATGTCGGCCACGGACGAGCCGCCGTACTTCTGGACGATGATCGACATCACATCTCCCGGCGGCCCTCCAGGGCCTGGCCCAGGGTGACCTCGTCGGCGTACTCGAGGTCGCCGCCCACCGGAAGGCCGCTGGCCAGCCTGGTCACCCTGACGCCGAGCGGCTTGAGCAGCCCCGCCACGTACATGGCCGTGGCGTTGCCCTCGAGGTTCGGGTTCGTGGCCAGGATGACCTCGCCCACGCCGTTCCGGCCCACCCGGTCGAGCAGCTCCTGGACCCGGAGGTCGTCGGGGCCGATCCCCTGCATCGGCGAGATGGCCCCGCCGAGCACGTGATACCGACCCTTGATCGCCCCGGTACGCTCCAGCGCCGACACGTCCTTCGGCTCCTCGACCACGCACACCACGGCGGTGTCGCGGGTGGGGTCGGCGCAGAACCGGCACAGCTCCCCCTCGGACACGCCGAAGCACTCCCGGCAGAACCGGACCCGCTCCTTCGCCTGGACGATGGCCTCGGCCAGACGCTTGGCGTCCTGTGAGGCAGCCTTGACGATGTGGAACGCCAACCGCTGGGCCGACTTCGGGCCGATGCCCGGCAGGCGGTTCAGCTCGTCGACGAGGTCCTGGATGGGTCCCTCGTACACCCGGCCAGCCTATCCCTCGTCGACGACCTCCGCGCCGAACTGGGTCTTCAGGAGCTCCTCCGCGGCCTCGGGTGTGGGCGGCGGCTCGTCCTCGACCGTCTCCACCACGGTCCCCTCGCGGACCGTGGCCCGGACCTTCGGCGTGACGCCGAACAGCTCGTCGAGTACCTCGACGAGGTCGGCGGAGCGCTCCTGGACCTTGGCCGCCCCCACCTCGCGTCCGGGCGGGAACACCAGCTCCAGCTCTTCGCCGTCGAACGAGCCCACCGTGGCCACCTGGGCGCTGGCGAACAGCACCATCTTGCGGCGGGACTTGAGGGCATCCAGGACCTGAGGCCACGACCGCCGCAGCATCTCGGCGTCCACCGTCGCCGCACTCGGCGCATGCGCCTTCGTGCCCTTGGGTGCGGCGCTCGGATCCGTCGGCGGGGCGCTCGGCCCTGGTGCGGCGCTCGGATCCGATTCGGGCACCGAAGGGGTCCCCTCCGCGG
>JBOGVU010000117.1:0-7273 GCA_050692915.1 Actinomycetota bacterium
GAGCGGCCGGACCGCTCCCGCCGAGCCGATCCTCCACGTCGACATGGACGCGTTCTACGCCTCGGTGGAGATCCTCAAGGATCCCTCGCTGGAGGGACGGCCCGTGGTGGTGGGCGGCTCCGGCGCTAGTGGCGTGGTGATGTCGGCCTCGTACCAGGCCCGGCGGTTCGGCGTGTCCTCGGCCATGCCCTCGGCCCGAGCCCGGAGGCTGTGCCCGGACGCGGTGTTCGTGCCCCCGGACTTCGCCTCGTACCAGGCGTACTCCACCCGGCTCCGCGAGGTGCTCCTGTCGTTCACCCCCCTCGTCGAGCCCCTGTCCCTCGACGAGGCCTTCCTCGACGTGTCCGGCGCCACCAGGCTGTTCGGCGAGCCGGCCGAGATCGCCGGTGCCGTGCGGGGCCGGGTCCGCGAGGAGTTGTCGCTCACGTGCTCAGTGGGGGTGGCCCCCAACAAGTTCCTGGCCAAGATGGCCTCGGCGGCGGCAAAGCCAGATGGCGTGGTCGTGGTGGTGGCCCACGGGGTCGTCGGGTTCCTCCACCCGCTCCCGGTCCGGGCACTGTGGGGGGTAGGGGAGCGCACCCACGAGGTCCTGGAGCGCCTGGGTGTCCGGACCGTGGGAGAGCTGGCGACAGTCCCCGGGCGGGTGCTGGAGCGGACGCTGGGCGAGGCGCACGCCCGTCACCTGGCCGCCCTGGCCTCCGGCCGGGACGAGCGCACGGTGGTCCCGTACGAGCCGCCCAAGCAGGTCAGCCACGAGGAGACCTTCGACCGGGACATCGACGCCGAGGACGACGTGATGCGGGAGCTCCTCCGCCTGTCCTTCCGGGTGGCTGCCCGGCTCCGGACCGAGGGCTACCGGGCCCGGACGGTGACGCTCAAGGTCCGCCTGGCGAGCTTCGCCACGCTCCACCGGTCGAGGACCGTCCCGGACCCGACCGACGTGGGCGCCGATCTGTACCGGGTCGTGGCCGACCTGTACCGGGCCATCCCCGGGACCCGGCGGCGGATCCGGCTCCTCGGGGTGGCTGCCTCGGGCCTGGTTCCCGCCGGCGCGGATCAGCTCGCGCTGGTCCGGGCGGGCCGATGGGGGGACGCCGAGCGGGCCATGGACCGGATCGAGCGGAGGTTCGGCCAGGGGGCCACCCTCCCCGCCACGCTCCTGGGGCCCCAGGGCCGGTGAAAGAACCGCGGTCGCTTCCTATAATGCGAAGGGCCCCCACCGGGGTATGAGAGGGTCGGGACCATGCCGCTGTCAGAGCACGAGCAGCGAATCCTGGAGGACATCGAGCGTCGGCTTCAGGAGGAGGATCCCCGGTTCGCCCAGCAGGTGGCCCGGAGCTCCCTCCATTCCCACGTGGCCCGGCGCCTGCGGTGGGGAGGCCTCCTGTTCCTGGTCGGGTTCGTCCTGCTGGTGCTCTTCGCGGTGTCGGTGTGGCTGGCCATCGTCGGGTTCGGCGTCATGCTGGCCGCGGCGCTGTTCGTCTACAACGAGCTCCGCCGGATGGGCGGCGATCAGGCCCGTGCGCTGGGGACCTCGGGCCGGTTTTCGGTGCCCGGCCTCCTGGCTCGCTGGAGCCAACGGTTCCGGGGCGAGCCGCCGCCCGGCGACTGAACTCGCGCGGTTCACGCGTTCTCGCGTCGCTCCTACCAGCGGTGTTGCTTCCGGGTCGCGCTTTGGTCTACAAACCATGCGTTCTTCCCCGGGGCGCGACGGAGTGCCGGCCGCGTCCACATGAGTCGAGCTCGGGGAACGGAGGGGCAGTGGACGCGTTCACGTCGCATCAGGCGTCGCGGCTGACCGGGTGCACACCGCGGCAGCTGCGGTACTGGGACCAGATCGAGCTGGTCTCGCCGTCGATCCAGCGGACCGGGGGCAGATCCGGCGTCCCCCGCCTCTACTCCTTCCGCGATCTGGTGGCCCTCCGGGTGGTCCGGTCGCTCCTGGACGGCGGGATGTCGCTCCAGCGGGTCCGGCGAGCCTTCGAGTACCTGCGGCAGAACGCCGACCTCGAGGGGCACCTCTCCGAGGTCAAGCTGATCACCGACGGGGTCAGCATCTTCAAGGTGGCCCGGCGCAGGGGAGAGGTCGTGGACGCCCTCCGAGAGGGGCAGATGGCCTTCTTCGTGGCCATCGACCAGATCGCCCGGGCCGTGGACCATGAGGTCACGGCGTTCCGGCGCGACCGGGACCAGTTCATCCGGGCCCTGCGTGACGCCGCCCGGCAGGTCCGGGACGAGGCTCAGGGTTAGCGGAACGCCCAGCCGGGGGGCCTCAGCGCCCCGGCGACGACGCGGAGCGCGCCCGACCGTCGCCGGATGTCGCGGAGCGCGAGCCGGGCGGCGGCCACGGCCTCCTCGGCGTGGCCGGCGGGGAGATCTCCCGAGGCGTACATCGCTCTCCCGATGATGGCCGTGAGCCGGTTGAGATGCTCGCTCGTTAGGCCGAGGGCTCGGGCCAGTCGGGCCAGGTACTCCCACGGCGTCTCGCCGGGCCCGCGTCCCATCCCCACGTCGGCGGCCCCGGACTCGAGAAGCCGGAAGGCGGTCACCGCCCGACGCCGAGGGGTTCGGGCCCGCGCCAGCGCGGCCCGGCGGGCCACCGCCTTGGCCGGCGGGGTGAGCAGGACGGCCACGGCCCCTCCTGCCAGGAGGATCATCAGCACCCCCCGAAGCGGGAAGCCTCGGTCGGGCTCCGATGCGGGTCGTGTTCGGGGACGAGACGGGGCGGCGGGGGATGTGGCGCCGGCGAACGCTTCCCGCTGGCTCGCGTTCGTACCGGGCGAGAGCGGGTCGGCGATACCGCCCGCCGGGCCGCCGAGCCCCGGGGCCAGCCCGGCCGGAATATCCGTGAGGTAGTCCGCGGTGGGGTTGGTGCGGCTGGGGGTGGGCTCGAAGGCCATCCAGCCGTACTCGGGGAACAGGACCTCGGGCCAGGCGTGCACGTCACCCGTGGTCACGCGGAAGCGTCCGGCGCTGTCGGGGTCTCCGGCCTGGAACCCCACGGCCACCCGAGCGGGATACCCGAGGGCCCGGGCCAGGACCGCCATCGTCCCGGCGAACTGCTCGCAGTAGCCGCGGCGGGACTGCTCCATGAAGAACAGGAGGTCGTCGATGCCGTGGCCGGCCGGGGCCCGCTCGTCGTACGTGAACTGCCGGAGGTGCTCCTGGATGGCCAGGAGCTTGCGGAACGGCGTCTCGGCCTCTTCGGTGAGGTCCCCGGCGATGGCGAAGATCCGGGAGGGGGTCTCGATCGGAAGGCCCGTCAACCGGGCCTCCGTGGGGGCGTCGCGGGGGTCGAGCCGGTCGAGTCGCTCGGGCGACGGCTCGGGCACGATGGAGGTCACTCGGTACCGGAAGCCCGCGTCGGGCTCATCGTCGGTGGCCAGGATGCCGGTCGCGGGATCCCATCGGGCCGCGAGGCCCTGCATGGCCACCTCCACGGCCCGGTACGCGGTGGGGAGCCAGGCCGAGGACAGCTCGCCGATCTCGATCGTCTGCTCGATCCTGATCCCCTCCTGGGGCAGGTCTCCGGCCAGGAAGTCGACGGGGGGTTCCACCGGGTCGCCGTCCCGGGCGCTGACGTCCGAGGAGGTCCACACGCGCCCGTTGAACCGGTCCAGGGTCACCATGCGCCAGTACGCCGAAGTGTCCGACTGGACCGTGAACAGGTCGGCCGCCGGCCGCTGAAGAAGGCTGGGGCGGATGTCCACGATCGGGCTGATCGTGACCCTGGCCGCCGGCCGGTTCAATCGCAGCACCGGGCCACCCTCCAGCCCGGGAAGCACGCCGGGGACGATCAGGGCCGTGCCGAGGGCGGCCAGCCCCAGCCAGCGCGCCCACCGGGCCCCCTCACCGGTGCCCGACCGCCCTCCCAGGGCCGGGCCCCACGAGCGGAGCCGGAGCAGGGCCCCGCCGAAAAGCACCGCGAAGGCCACGACCAGGAACGCCACGACGTACCCGGGCCGGGGTCCCTCGTCGGTGACCACGCCGGAGAAGGCCAGAAGGGCCGCCGGGGGGAGCAGCGGGAGCACCGCACTCCGGGAGCGGATCGCCAGGGCGTGCGCGGCGGTGGCCGAAGCCCACACGGCGATCACGCTCGCCGTCATCAGCGAGGCGAACGCCGGAGCCGGCGCGACCTCGGCCGAGGCCCGCTCTCCCACCCGCACCATCGCGCCGAGGATCGCCCGGATCGTGTCGTCCGTGGGTAGCCCGGCCCAGGTAGTCCGGGGGTACACCAGTATCCCCAGCGCCAGCAGCAGCGCCCCAGCGGAGGCCAGGAGGGACACGCCGAGGTGCCGCCGGGCCAAGAGCGCCGCCACGCCGACGGCCAGGACGCCGGCAGCCGCCAGCCGGACCGCCGGCGACGTGCCGGTAAACACGCGCCCGAACGAGATCCCGGTCACGGCGCCCAGGGCGAACAGCGCCGCTAGGAGGACGCGGCGATCCGTCTGGCCGGTCGTTTGTCTCGCAGCTCCCATATCTCTCGCAGCCTCCTAGAAGGTCGGAGGAGAAGGACCTCCCACCCCGCGCGTGACAGTGACCCTCGAGCGGCGTGCGCGGCGTGGTCGTCCTCGCGGCTTGCCGGCAGTGGTTGCTCCTCTGTGTCTCGCCGGTGGACGAGGACGGCCAGCCTGGTGGCGAATCCGCCGGACAGGCGACTCAGTGCCGCGATCTCCTCGGGTGGGGGCACGTGGGTCACCACCACGAGCGAGGTGGCGGCGGATGCCGCCGACCGGAGCCCCCGGAGGCTCGGCGTGAGCTGCCGGGCCTGGGAGGGACGCACCAGGGCCAGCAGCTCCAGGAAGCCGTCCGTGTCGACCGGCCGGGCAGAGGCGTCGGCCAGGGCCAGCCGGAGCGTGAACCCCGCCCGGAGGTGGTGCGCGCCGATGGAGGCGGCCACCGAGACCGCCCGTTCGAACGCGTCGGGCCAGTCCCCCAGGGCGGAGGCCCGGGTGTCGAGGAGCATGACGGCGGAGGCCCGGCGGACCGCCTCGTCCTGACGGATCATGAGCTCGCCGGTACGGGCCACGCTGGGCCAGTGGATCTTCCGGAGGTCGTCGCCGGTCTCATACCCGCGCATCGTGTAGAAGTCGTCGCCTGTTCGGAACAGCTGGCGGGTGGAGGACTCGCCCGCCCCGCCGACCGGCGCCGCCGAGGGAGCGGGGCCGAGGTCCTCGATGGCCGGATAGACCACCAGGTCGTGCCGGTCGCCGAAGTCGATTCGCTGGCGGACGAGGTCGAAGGGATCGGCGACCCAGGCCGATAGGGGCCCCACCGCGTAACGGCCTCGGCGACGTGGCGTGAGGTGGTAGGAGACCGTGTGCCCGGCCCCGGGCCGGATCTCCCCGGTCACGGCCCTGGCCGGCGTCCCCAGGGAAGACGGCAGCCGGTCCTCGAGCAGGAGGAGGGAGGTGCGTCGCCGGCCCCGGTTCCGCAGATCAAGGTCGACGCGCACCCTGGTCCCGGCGAAGACCCGGCGAGACGACAGCCGCCGGGTGGCCCCGAGGTCGTGCCTGGCGGCCCGGACCAGGAGCGCCGAGAGGGGAACCAGCGTCAGCAGTCCGACCGCAACCATGTGGAGGTCCGGCGCGCCGAGCGCCCGTGAGGTCAGCCACAGCAGAGCGCCTCCGGCGATGACGGCCCAGGCCCTGGTGGTCAGCACGCCGCGGCTACCCGGACACCGGGACCGGCACCTCGTCGAGGGTGTCGGCCAGGATGGTGTCGGCGTTGCGTCCGCTCATGGCGGCGTCGGCCGAGACGATCAGCCGGTGGGCCAGGACCGGGATCGCCAGGGCCTTGATGTCGTCGGGGGTGGCGTAGTCTCGGCCATCGCTGGCCGCCATGGCCCGGGTGGCCCGTAGGAGCATGATCGACGCCCGGGGACTGGCCCCCAGGTACACGTCCGGGTGCCGCCGGGTGGCCTCGGCCAGGTCGACGATGTACCGGCGCAGCGAGTCCGCCACGAACACCTCCCGGGCCGTGGCGATCATCCGGGCCGCGCCCGAGGCGTCGGTTACCGGGCCGATGTCCTCCAGCGTCGAGTGGCTCCCGTGTGTGGCCAGGATCTCGACCTCGGACTCGGCCTCGGGATAGCCGATGGCCACTCGCATCATGAACCGATCGAGCTGGGCCTCTGGGAGCGGGTACGTGCCCTCGTGTTCGATGGGGTTCTGCGTGGCCACCACCATGAAAGGCACGCCGAGCTGGTAGCTCACCGCGTCCACCGTGACCTGCCGCTCCTCCATCGACTCCAGGAGGGCCGACTGCGTCTTCGGGCTGGCCCGGTTGATCTCGTCGCCGAGGACGATGTTGGCGAAGATCGCGCCCGGCTTGAACTCGAAGTCCCCGCGCTCCTGGTTGTACACGTTCACGCCGGTGATGTCCGTGGGCAGGAGGTCGGGGGTGAACTGGATCCGGCGGAACGAGCAGTCGAACGAGCGAGCCATGGCCTTGGCCAGCATGGTCTTGCCCACGCCGGGGACGTCCTCGATCAGGAGGTGGCCCTCGGCCACCAGGGCCACCAGGGCCAGCCGGATCTCGGCGCTCTTCCCCTGGATGACCCGCTCGATGTTGCCGCGGATGCCGGCGAACTGCCGCTCGAACCAGATCCAGTCCGGTCGCTCCTCGGCCACGTCTCTCCCGGGTGAGGGCCCGGCGGGCCCGCCACTCAATCTTACGGCCCGAGGACGCGGATGGTTCTACCGGTATGACCCCCGCCCGTCGGCGGGGGAGAAGAGGGGAAGGCGGCGCGGCCGGCGTCCTTCATCCCTGAGACGCCCCGCGCGGCCCCACGTCATGGGCGTCCGTCATCCTTGAGGCGCCGACGCTTTTGACGCCGCCCTCCCCATGGAATTACACGTCCGTCATTCGCCGGAGTCAAGCACCCGGCGGACCGTTCGTCCGGCGTGACCGGGGTCGTCGGCTAGAATGCTCGTCGAGGAGGGAACGCTTGGGAAGATCGCTCGTCCTCAACGCGAGCTACGATCCGCTCGCGGTGGTCGCCGCGAGGCGGGCGGTCGTGCTCGTCCTCAAGGAGAAGGCCGAGATCCTCGAGTCGAACGGGATGGTGTTCCGGTCGCAATGGCTGGAGGTGCCGGCACCCTCCGTGGTCCGTCTCACCTACTTCGTCCGGGTCCCGTTCCGGGCCCGGGCCTCCCTGACCCGCCGGGCCGTGTTCGCTCGAGACGACTGGACCTGCCAGTACTGCGGTAGTCACGCCGAGAACGTCGATCACGTGATCCCTCGGTCCCGGGGCGGCGCCCACGCCTGGGAG
>JBOGVU010000118.1:0-7206 GCA_050692915.1 Actinomycetota bacterium
GCCTCGCCGAACGAGAGCCCCGGAACCGCGCGCATCCGCCGGGAGGATTCCATGAGGAGCGACACCTTCTCCTCCAGGGAGACCGTGAAGGGATCCTCCTGGACCACGGTCTCCCACGAGTCGGTGGCCGGCTCGATCTCGGCGAGCTGCACCGGTTCCCTGGGCAGCCGGGAGGCCGCCCGGGCGATCTCCACGGCCAGTTCGGCGGTCCGCTCGACCTCGGCCGGATCCTCCGACCGCGCCGTGGCGGCGAAGCCCCAGAACCCATGCGCCAGAACCCGGATGCCGATCCCGTCGGACCTGGAGCGGTCGATGCCCTCCATCTCCTCGTTCTTCACGGTGATGGATTCGTTCTCCTCGAGGACCCACCGGGCATCGGCGTAGTCGGCTCCCGACTTTCCGGCAGCCTCCACCGCGTGGCGCACGACGTCGAGCAGTGCCGATCCTCCCTCGTCGACCGTAGGCCGGGCAGCCGAGTGGCCGTCGGCCGGAGGGCGGTAGCCTACCCCGACCGGCCGACACTGACCAGCGAGTGCCCCGAAGCTACCGACCGGGAGCCTACCGGCCGGCAGGCTACCTCCCAGTAGGTGGCACGTCGGACGGAGACGGCGCTATAAGCCTGGCGCGCCCTGAACGGAAGGAGATCCGCACATGGGGAACACCCGCCCAGGCTCCCCGCCCGGGACGATGCCGCGACGCGCAGGAGGAGACCCACGGCGGGGTGTCGAATCCGAGGGGCACGAGCAGTCCCGCCGCCCCGCGGCGCCATCGACTCCGAGAGGGAGGGACCGATGAAGAGGCTCCAGGCGACCCTGCTGGTCGTGTTCCTGTCGTCCATTGGCCTTTCGGCCGTGACCCAGTCGGCCGTGGCCGTTCCCAACCCCGTGGCCACCACCGACGCTGAGCACCTGGCGTTCGGACGGGTGTTCCCCGACCCACAGGGGTGTCTCGCATTCGGCGTGCCGGACCAGGACGGAGACGGGATCAAGGACACGCCCCAGGGTGTCTCCCCGTACGCCAAGGGCCGGGTGTGCACCGAGCAGTTCCTCGGCTACGACGAGGTCGTGGCCGGCTCCCAGTTCCTCCAGCAGAAGTACCCCCGCTTCCTCCAGGTGATCCGCCTGGACCAGGCCTTCGACAACGCGAACTACAGGTCGGCCGGAATCCCCACCGCGTTCGGCCCGGACGAGGACGGCAACCCCCAGGTGCTGTCCCGGGACCGCCGGCCCCTGTACCTGTTCAAGGTGACGGACGCGGAGTCGCCGATCCCGGAGGAGGACCGGCTCCACTTCGCCTACGCGTTGTCGATCCACGGCATCGAGCGCGCCGGGGTGGAGGGCGGCGTCCGGGCCATGGAGGACCTCATCACCTGGGCCGCCTGCGAGCAGGACCCCACCGCCGCGCCGGCCTGTGCGGTCGAGGGCCCCTTCCCCAAGGAGATCGTGGAGACGCCCACCAGCCACGAGGTCCCCACCGCCGGAGAGGTCCTCCGGCGGTCGGTGATCTACTTCGTCCCCCCGAACCCCGACGGGTGGCACCGCGGGGAGATCGGGGAAGGGGGCGTCTACTACCAGCGGTACAATGGGAACGGCGTCGACCTGAACCGGGATTGGCCGACCAAGGGCTACACCTACCGGCCGTACTCGCCGGGGTCTGAGCCCGAGACCAAGGCCTACACCGATGTGCTCACGGGCGTCCGCGATCGGACCTCGGGGGACCGGTTCGCCGGGGGCATCGACCTCCACGGGCAGCTCCTGGCAGTGGCGTTCTCCTTCACCCTGATCGGCGCGGGGGAGCGCGACTTCCGGAAGAACTTCTCCACCGTGGACCAGTCGCTGCGGGCGTGGGAGGACCAGACCAAGCGTCTGTCGTGGTCCCCGTACATCGCCGACGCCAACCAGAACGGCCAGAACGACCCCGGGGAGTCCTGCCCCAACCGCAACCTCCTGGTCACCAGCGGGAACTTCCCATACTGCTACGCGGACCAGTGGGGCACGGTGGTCGACACGATCGGCTACCAGATCACCGGCGGGTTCGGGGACTGGTTCGACTCTCCGATCGGCCTCGACGCGGTGGGCATCGATAACGAGATGTCGATGTCCCACATCACCCCGAACAACATCTACGACCCCATCAACGAGCAGATGCACGTGGACGGGAACAAGGGGCTGATCTACTCGCAGATCGCGTCCATGGTCACCGAGCAGGACTCCGACTTCGTCTACGACCCGCCGGGGAAGATCGGGTACGTGTTCAACCCGGAGCGGCTCGAGGTGGAGGCCTCGGACCGGCCCCAGAACCCGGGGCTTCCCGCCCAGAACGACATCGACACCCTCATCCCGTGTGTCAACGAGGTTGACTGCGGCGGCGGCCGGTTCGTGATGGACGGAACCGCCCCGACCCTCGAGTTCGAGGTCAGCGGGCCGGACCGGGGGATCTACAACGGCGGCATCACCGTGGAGGCCACGTTCCTCAACGCCGATGGGATCTCCACCGGGTCCCTGCCCCGGATCTCCCTCCAGACCTTCGTGGAGCAGCAGTGGCAGACCGTGGCCACCCACTTCGGACAGGGGGGAGCGCCCGACCTCTACCTCCCGGCTGGACAGGTCGTCACGGCCAACGACCCCGTCCCGGGGCGGTGGCGGGTCCGGGTCTCCAGCGGCGCCGGAGGGCCGGTGCGGCTGAACATCGACTTCAACCGGGTGGAGGCCGAGGCCAGCCCGGGCCAGGCCGCGATCTCGGCCTCGTCGATGGATTTCTTCGAGGATCTGAACGAGTACGTCCCCGCGGGCGCGGAGGAGCTGGCCCCGGTCGCGGTGGACCAGATCCTGGCGAACCCCCGGGTGCTGGACCAGTTCGACTCGCTGGTGGTCGTCGACGACTTCATGCCGGGGTTCGTCCCGGAGCCGGAGCCGCCGTTCATAGGTCCCCCCCAGGACCCGATCACCTTCCAGGTGCTGGGGGCCGACCCCGTGTCGGGCGAGGACCCCACGGTCGAGTTCGACGTTCTCGGCCAGCCGGAGGGCATCGACAACGACCGGATGGTGGTGACCAGCTCGTGGGAGGTTCCCAGCGACTGGGACGTCTACGTGGAGCAGTTCTTCAACGGCAAGTGGGTGGACCAGGGGTGCGAATGCACCTTCATCGCCAATGGCGAGGAGATCACCGTGACCACGCCCGAGCGTGGGCGGTGGCGGGTCCGGGTGGACAACTTCGCGGCGGCCCCCCAGCCGGTGGACGTGCGGGTGGAGTTCTTCTCCGACCCGCCGCCCGAAGGCGACGGCGACTCTGACGGGGGGCAGAGCCAGTACACGTCCGCCCAGTTCGATGCGTACTCGGGCGCCCTGGCCGGGTTCACCGCCGAGGGGGGCAACCTGGTGCTCACGGACGGAGCCCTGCAGGGCCTGAAGTCCCTGGGCATCGCCGGAGACTCCGGCGAGATCCGCTCCAACCAGCCGGGTGGCCGGGGGGCGGTTCCCCGGTTCGACATGGAGGTCTTCGGGCGAGGCAACCTGTGCACCCCCGACAGCCCGGATCCCCTCCTCAAGGATGTCTGCCTGCCCGGGACGGCGGGTGGCACCGCCCGGCAGGCCGTCGAGCCCGTGCCGCTCGGGTACACGCCGGACGCGACGCTCGATGGGGCCGTCGAGGCCAAGCTCAACCAGTTCTTCGTGGCCCGCGACGCGTGGGAGGAAGGGTGCGGCAAGGCCGATCCGGCGGAGTGCACCTCCGCGCTGCTCGGAGCGGGGGTGGGCCTGGGTGAGCGGCACTTCGGCGATGGCGTGATCCGGATCGCCGGCGCCATGCTCCCCGACCCGAACTTCGCCCCCGGTGGTCCCCGGGATATGCGCTTCGGCGTGGCGTCGTACGCGCTGACGTTCTCCGGGTGGCAGGCGTTCCTCAACCTGGTGGACTACCGGCGGCCCCGTCCCGACCTGGTGGTGGCGGACATGGCAGCCGCGTCCATCCCCCGGTCCGGTCGGACGGCGACGATCACGGCCACGATCGCCAACCAGGGCGATGCCGCGGCCGGTCCCTCGACGACGCAGTTCCTCCTCGACGGGGAGACGCTGCTGGGAACCGCCGAGACCCCCTCCATCCCCGCCGGGGGCTCGTCCCAGGTCTCCGTGACCTGGGACACCAGGGGGGTCAAGGGGGAGCACACCCTCCGGGCCATCGCCGATGCGGCCCAGGGCGTCCTGGAGTCGGACGAGACCAACAACGCCGGGACGCTGACCGTGTTCGTTCGGGGCAACCGGATCGAGAACGGCTCGTTCGAACAGGCCGACGGGAGCGGCCCGGCCGCCTGGACCGGCTCCGACACCGCGGCGGGCCAGACGGCCTGGTCCGATGACGGCACCGGCGGCTCCAGGGCGGCCAGGATCACGGGGACCGGTGGGAGCGTCCTCCTGGGCGGCTCGCCGTCGTGGACCAGCGATCCCATCGAGGTGGCGCCGGGCGAGGTGGTCGACCTGGTGGCCTCGGTTCGGACCTCCGCCGCGTCCTCGGCTCCCGCGCTGGGCCTCGTCTACCTCGGCGCGGCCGGGCAGGTCCTGGACACGGTGAGGGTCTTGACCGCGCCGCTGTCCACCGACGGCTTCGTCGACCTGGAGGACTCGGTGACGATCCCCGCCGGGGTGGCGGAGGTTCGGGTCGTCCTCACCGGGTTCGCCCCGACCGATACCAACACGTCGGGTACGGTCGTGTTCGACGACATCGGCCTGTACGCGACGTAGGCGTTCCCCGAGCGCCCGAGACGGAGCCGGCCCCCCGTGGGCCGGCTCCGTCGTCCCCGGGTATCGTTCCGCGGAGGAGGAGCTCCATGGGCATGCTGGACGGGAAGGTCGTGGCGGTCACCGGCGCCGGGCGGGGGATCGGGCGAGGCGAGGCCCTCCTGGCGGCGGCGGAGGGCGCCCGGGTCGTGGTGAACGACGTCGGCGGCGACTGGGACGGGTCCGGACGTGACCCCCGCCCGGCCGCCGAGGTGGCGGAGGAGATCGGCGCCGCCGGCGGCGAGGCCGTGCCCCATCACGAGGACATCTCCGAGCCGGACGGCGCCGCCGGCCTCGTGGCCCTGGCCGTCGACACGTGGGGACGCATCGACGCTGTGGTGAACAACGCCGGCATCCTCCGCGACCGGATGATCTTCAACATGTCGGTGGAGGAGTGGGACGCCGTGATCAAGGTGCACCTCCGTGGCACGTTCCTGTGCACCCAGCGGGTCTGCGCGCACTGGCGGGACCGGTCGAAGGCGGGCGACCAGGTCACCGCGGCCATCGTGAACACCTCGAGCACCAGCGGGCTCCTGGGGATCCCCGGGCAGGCGAACTACGGGGCCGCCAAGGCCGGCATAGCCGCGTTCACCCAGATCGTGTCGATGGAGATGGCCCGGTACGGCGTCCGGGTGAACGCCATCGCCCCCGGCGCCCGAACCCGCATGACCGAGAAGACCTTCGGCGACCTCCGGACGCCGGCGGGGGACTTCGACCCCCTGGCGCCGGAGAACGTGGCGCCGCTGGTCGTGTACCTCTGTTCGGACGAGTCATCCGCGATCACCGGGCAGGTGTTCGGGATCACCGGCGGGCTGGTCCAGCTGTACCGGGGCTGGAGCCCGGTGTCCGAGCACGACCGTGAGGGCCGGTGGACCCCCGCGGAGCTGGCGGAACGGGTGCCGGCACTCTTCGGAGACCGCCCCACGGCCTACGCGCCAGATTCGTCGCCACTTCGCCGGATCACCGGCCTCGGGGACGCCTGAGCCCGGGGCGTGTCACACCCCCTCCCTAGACTCGAACGGGGGTGACGACTATGACGACTGTGGAGATGGTGCTGCTCGGGCTCTTGGTGGCGGCGGTGGTGGCCCTGATCTGGTCCCTCCGCCGGGGGACGGCTCCGGGCGAGGTCGGCCTGGTCCGCGCGGAGGTGGCCCGGCTGACGGACGCCGTGGTCCGGCAGGGCGCGGACGACCGGGAGGTCCGGGGGGACCTGGGGAGGGTCCGCGAGCTCGTCGAGGGGCTCCGGGCCGGGGCGGACGCTCGGGCCCGGGCCGAGGGCCCTGTGTGGGAGGCCGTCCGCCGTCTGGAGGCCGTGCTGGCCGGTGGAGGCGCCCGGGGCCGGGCCGGGGAGAACCTCCTCGAGGAGGCCCTGTCCCACCTCCCGCCGGGGATCCTGGTCCGGGACTTCGCGGTGGGCGGGAAGCGGGTGGAGTTCGCCCTGGCGCTGCCCGACGGGCGGCGCCTGCCCGTGGACTCGAAGTGGACCGCAGTGCGGGAGCTGACTGCCCTCGAGGCCGAGGAGGATCCCCGGGCCCGGGAGACCCTCCGTCGGCGGGTTGAGGACGAGGTGGCCCGGCGAGCCCGGGAGGTCGAGAGCTACCTGGACGCCTCGATCACCACCCCGTTCGCGGTGGCGTGCGTGCCGGACGCCGCCTTCGCCGCATGTCGCAAGGCCCACGCCGACGCGTTCGTCGGCGGGGTGGTGATCGTCCCCTACTCGAGCGCGCTGCCCGTCCTCCTCAGCCTGTTCGTGCTGGCGTCGCGGTACGGTGGCGTGAGCGACGTGCGCGACTGCCTGGCCGAGCTGGACTCGGTGCTGGGCGCCATGGAGCAGACCCTCGAGCACAAGGTCGCCAGGGCCTCGACGATGCTGACCAACGCGGCGCACGACTGGAGGACCCAGGTCGGACGGGCTCGCGGCGCGCTGGCCCGGGCCCGGGCGGGTTCGGAGGAGGCGCTTCCTCGCCCGCCGCCCGCGGGGTCGGTGGTGCGCCTGGCCCCGGATCCTGTCGATGTTGAGGGAGGGGCCGGAAGGGGGTAATGTCAACTGATGCCAACTGGCGGCGCGATCGGTGACTGACCGCGACCAGTACCGAGACCTCCGCCGGACCGAAGGACCTTCCTCGCCCACCGGGCGTTTGCCGTTCGGAGAGGCCAAACCCCTCCGATTGAGGCGGATCGACCCCGGTGGGGCCCTCTCGGCGCCCGGCGATCCGCCGGCACCCGGCTCGGGGGCCGGCGATTTCGTGCTGGCCACCGTGCCGGCTCGGAGAGGGAGCGGGCGGCTCCAGGCCCTGATCGCCGCTCTCCTGTCGTTCATCCTCCTGGGCTCACTGGCCGCCCTCGCAGTGATCGGCAGCGGCGGCCTCCCCGGCGCCCCGGTCGTCCCCCCGGGGGTCCAGCTCGAGCAGGAGGTCGTGCGCGAGTCGCCGGT
>JBOGVU010000119.1:0-7079 GCA_050692915.1 Actinomycetota bacterium
TGGACATCGAGCTCACGGACCGGGCCAAGGAGGTCCTGGCCGAGAAGGGCTACGATCCCGCGCTCGGCGCCCGGCCGCTGCGCCGGACGATCCAGCGGATGGTCGAGGACCCGCTGTCGGAGAAGCTCCTGTACAAGGAGTTCACGGCGGGCCAGACGATCATCGTCGACGCCCGCGACGGCGAGGTCGTGTTCGAGCCGGCCTCCCGTCCTCCCGAGATCCCGCCGGTCGAGCTGGCCGGGAAGGAGTCGTAGGGAGGTTCGACCCGTCGGGGACGGGTACAACCACGTCCCCTGACCCCGCTCGCGGGGACGCCTGCGAGCGGTAAGGCCGAGAAGCCCGGCAGCCGAGAGGTCGCCGGGCTCTCGGCGTCTTCGCGGTAGGGTGAGCCGGTGCGGCTGACCCGTCGAAGGTTCCTCGGGTGGCTGGCCGGCGTCGTCGGCGCCGTGGCGATCCCGATCCGCCCCGCGGCCGCCGCGCAGCGCACCATCGAGCTGATCTGCCGGCGGGCGTGGGGCGCCCGGCGGCCCGCCGGGGAGTTCGACCGCCACCGGATTCGGCGGATCACCGTGCACCACAGCGCGGTGGCGCTCAGGGACAACAGCCTGGCGCCGGCCCGGCTTCGCTCCCATCAAGCCGCCCACCAGGACCGGGGGTGGCCGGACATCGCCTACCACCTCCTGATCGACCGGAACGGGCATGTGTACGCGGGCCGGCCTCGGTGGGCGGTGGGGGACACCTCGACGAACTACGACCCCCGGGGGCACCTTCTGGTGATGTGCGAGGGGAACTTCCAGAAACAGCGTCCCTCGCAGGCCCAGGTCCGGGCGCTCGTGGACGTCCTGGCGTGGGCGGTGGACCGGTACGACGTGGGCGTGCGGACGATCCGCGGGCACCTGGAGTACGCGGACACCGCCTGCCCGGGGAAGGGCCTCCAGCGCCGGCTCGGCGAGGTCCGGCGCCGGGTCCGGGATCGGCTGGCGTCCGGGGGTGTGCGGCTCGTGGACCTGTGCGGCGACGAGGGACGGGAGCGGGTGGAGGCTATCGAGGCCGGCGAGGCGTAGCGGGGCCCCGCGCTATCTTGGTCGTATGTGCCGAAGCATCAAGCGCCTCCGCGGCCCCGACGGCCCTGCCACCGAGGACGAGGTCCGCGAGGCCGCGCTCCAGTTCGTCCGGAAGGTCAGCGGGTTCCGTCAGCCGTCCCAGCGCAACAAGGAGGCGTTCGACGCCGCCGTGAACGACGTGGCCGAGGCTTCCCGCCGCCTCCTCGACGCCGTCACCAGGTAGCCGAGACCGGGCGTGTCAGTCCCGGCTGGTAGCGTCCCGGCCGTGGGGAAGGTGCGCCAGGTCCTGTCGTGCTCCGGATGCGGGCAGCAGGTCGCCCAGTGGATGGGCCGCTGTCTCGGGTGCGGGGCGTGGGGAACGATCGGCGACCACAGCCCGCCCGGGACCGGGGCGGCCCCGGTCGAGCCGCTCGGCCTGGGCGACGAGCCGGCGGAGGCCCGGATCGGCACCGGGCTCGAGGGCGTGGACCGGGTCCTCGGGGGCGGCCTGGTGCCCGGCTCGGTGGCCCTGATCGCCGGGGAGCCCGGCATCGGCAAGTCCACGTTGCTCCTCCAGGTCGTCGGGCACATCGCCGGGGGCGGCGGCCCGTGCCTGGTGGCCTCGGGCGAGGAGTCCCGGGCCCAGGTGGCGATCCGGGCCGGGAGGCTCGGGCTCGGGCCGAACGTCGTGTCGTTCGTCCCCGGCCGCGAGCTCCATCACGTGCTCGACGCCGCTCGCGCCGCCAGGCCGGCGATCCTCGTCGTGGACTCGATCCAGGCCATCCGGGACCCGTCGCTACCCTCGCTCCCGGGCGGTCCCGCCCAGGTCCGGGCCTGCGCCGACGCCCTGGTGGGCCTGGCGAAGACGACCGGGGTCGCGGTGGTCCTGGTCGGCCAGGTGACGAAGGACGGCGACGTGGCGGGCCCGCGCACGCTGGAGCACGCCGTCGACGTGGTGTGCTCCTTCGACGGGGACCACACCACCGGACTGCGGGTGCTGGCCGGTGGGAAGAACCGGTTCGGGCCGGAGGGGGAGCTGGCCTGGTTCGAGATGGCCGTGGACGGGCTGCGGGAGGTGGACCCGCGTGAGGTCCTGGCGCCCGGCGACGGCGAGGCCGGGGCCGCAACCGCGCTCGTGGCGGCCGGGCGCCGGGCCCTGGCCGTGGAGGTCCAGGGCCTGACGGCCTTCACCGAGGGCCATCCCCGCCGGCACGTGTCCGGCCTCGATCCGCGCCGCTTCGGGCTCGTGGCGGCCGTGGTCGACCGGGCCACTGGCCTGCGGCTCACCCGATCCGAGCTGTACGGCGCGGCCGCAGGAGGGCTGCGCATCGACGACCCGGGGGCCGACCTCGCCGTGGCGGCCGCCCTGGCCTCCTCGGCCACGGGCGTCCCCCCGCCCCCACGCTCGGCGTTCGCCGGCGAGGTCAGCCTCACGGGTGCGGTCCGGCCGCCGCCGAGGCTGGGGCTCCGGCTGGCGGCTGCCGCGGCGGCCGGGGTGCGAACCGTGTTCTGCGCCGGCGACCCCGATCCTCCTCAGGGCGTCCGCGTGATCCGGGTTCGTCGTCTGGGCGAAGCCCTCGCGTGGGCCAAACCGAGAAGGCGGCCGGGCCGTCGGGACGCCCCGAGTGTCGACGCCGGCGACCCGGCCACGACCGAGCCCGCGGCATGAAATGTGCCCTGTGACCAGCGGTTTTAAGTTGCGAACGCCCCCGATCGCCTGATACAATGGGAACCCCGCAAGGGCCCGCCGATCTTCTAGCGGGACGTGCCGTGCCATAGCTGACGCCGCAAAGGAGTGCCGTGTTCCGAAAGGGCGACAAGGTCATCTACCCCCATCACGGGGCCGCGGTCATCGAGAACGTCACCACAAGGGAGTTCCTCGGGGAGAGGAAGAAGTACCTGGTCCTCAGGCTCGCCTACGGTGATCTGACGCTCATGGTCCCCGTCGACAGCACCGAGGAGGTCGGCCTCCGCGAGGTGGTGAGCCGGCGCGAGGTGAAGAAGGTCCTCGACGTGCTCCGTGAGGACGAGTCTCGGATGCCGTCGAACTGGAGCCGGCGCTACAAGACGAACATCGAGAAGATCCGTTCCGGCGACGTGTACCAGGTGGCCGAGGTGGTCCGGAACCTCTCCATCCGAGAGTCCGAGAAGGGCCTGTCGGCGGGCGAGAAGCGGATGCTGGCCAAGGCCCGGCAGATCCTGGTGTCCGAGCTCGTATTCGCCGTCGACGCGACCGAGGAGAAGGCCGAGAGCATGATCGACAAGGTGCTCGAGGAGGCCCACTCGGTCGTCCTCCAGCCGACCGTCTAAGAGGCTTGCGCTCGCCCGCCGGGCGGGGCACCGTGGGGCCGTGAGCGTCCAGCCCGATCCTCCGCGAAGGCCGCAACGCACCCTGGTCGAGATCGTTCGGTTCGTGCTGGTGGGGCTGTTCACCGCGGGCGGGTGGCAGCTCGCGGAGGCCTCGGACCTGGAGGGGGGCCGTCTGCTCCTCGCGGTCGTGCTCGGGAGCCTGGTCGGCTACGTGCTCGGCGGGGTGTTCGGCCGGCGGGCCATGGTCGCGGTCTCCGCCGTGGAGCAGGAGTTCCAGCGGATGCCGGCCTCCGAGCTCCTGGCCGGAGTACTCGGCCTCATCCTGGGCCTCCTGATCGCCATCCTCGTCTCCCTCCTGGCGTTCCGCTTCCCGCTCACGGTGGCGTACCCCACCGCCGCCCTGGTCTCGGTGGTGCTCGCCTACGTGGGCTACCGGGTGGGAAGGGCGAAGCGCGACGAGCTGTTCGGCCTGTTCGGGCTGAAGACGCGATCGTTCGGGGTGCGGGCCGGCGAGGTGAACGTGCTCGACACCAGCGCGCTGATCGACGGCCGCATCAGGGAGGTGGTCGATGCCGGGTTCGTGGGCGGCACCTTGATGGTCCACCGGGGCGTGCTCTCCGAGCTCCGGGCCATCGCGGACTCGGGTGAGCCGAGCCGGGCCGCCAGGGGCCGCCGCGGGCTGGTCATCCTTCGAGAGCTGCAGCGGCACCCGGCGGTCGAGGTCGTGTTGGTCGGCGTGGAGGATGTCGGAGAGGTGGACACGGCCCTGGTCCGCCTGGCCAGGGAGCGGGGCGCAGCCCTGGTCACCGGCGACACCAACCTGGTCAAGGTGGCGGAGGCGCTCGATGTCCCCACCCGGTCGATGGCCGCGCTGGCCGAGGCGGTCCGAACGCCGGTGGTGCCGGGCGAGGAGGTCACGGTGCGGGTGACCAAGGAGGGCCGCGAGGAGGGTCAGGGCGTCGGGTTCCTGGAGGACGGCACGATGGTCGTGGTCGAGCGGGGGGCCGACCTGGTCGGGGCCGACGTCAACGCGGTGGTGACGAACGTCCTGCAGACGACCTCGGGCCGGATGGTGTTCGCCCGGCTTGGAGAGTGACGTGGCCGCCGGGGTTCTCCTCCTGGGCGGCGGCCGGGGTGAGCGGCTCTCCGGGCCGGACCCGAAGGCCTTCGCCCTCCTGGACGGCCGGACCCTCCTCGAGCTGGCCGTGTCGACGGTGGAGGCCTGCGGCCGGGTCGAGGGCTTCGTGGTGGTCGCGCCCCAAGGGTGGGAGGGCCGGGCTCGCACGATCGTGGGCCCCAGGCCCCGGCTGATCGATGTCGTGGCCGGCGGCGGGACCCGGCAGGACTCGGTCCGTCGCGGGCTGGCGGCGCTCCCGGACCCCTTCGACGTGGTGATCTGCCACGATGTGGCTCGCCCGCTGGCTTCGGCTGCGCTGTTCGATGCCGTGCTCGGCGGGCTAACGGGGGCGGACGGGGCCGTTCCGTCGGTTCCGGTGCCCGACACGGTGAAGCGGGTCGACGACGGCATGGTGGCCGAGACCGTGCACCGCGACGGCCTGGTGCTGGTCCAGACACCCCAGGCGTTCACCCGGGAAGCGCTCACGGCGGCGCACCGGGCCGCCGAGGCGGACGGGTTCACCGGAACCGACGACGCGGCGCTGCTCGAGCGGGCCGGGTTCCGTGTGGCGGTGGTTCCCGGCGACACGGCCAACATCAAGATCACCCGACCCGAGGACCTCATGGTGGCCTCGGCGCTGTCTCGTGCCTGAGCCGAGGTTCGGGCTCGGCTTCGATTCCCACCCGGCGGACCCGGGCCGGCCGCTGATCTTGGGCGGGGTTCCGTTCGAGGAGGCGCCGGGACTGGCGGGGCACTCCGACGGCGACGTGGTCTGCCACGCTCTGGCAGACGCCCTGCTGGGCGCCGCGGCGCTCGGGGACATCGGGGCGCATTTCTCCGACACCGACCCGGCCGTGGCGGGTATCGCCGGCACGGAGCTGCTCCGCCGGACCGTCCGGCTGGTCCGCGGGTCGGGCCTGGCGCCACAGGCGTGCGATCTGGTGGTGCTGGCCGCGCGCCCCCGGCTGGGGCCCCGGAGGGACGAGATGCGAGCGGCGCTCGCCGACGCCCTGGGGGTCGACCTCGCCCGGGTCAGCGTGAAGGCCACCCGGCCCGAGGGGCTGGGCCTGTCCGGCGACGGGGTGGGGTGCCTGGCGCTGGCCGTGCTGGCATGAGCGATCGGCGCGACCCGGTCCCCGAGGCGGTGGTGGGGCGCCGTCCCGCGCTGGAGGCGGTCCGCTCGGGCGCGGCCGTCGAGGTGCTGGTGGCGTCGGGGGCCCGGCGGACGGCGGGTTTGCGGGAGCTGCTGGACGCGGCGCGGTCGGGTGGCGTGGCGGTCCGGTGGACGTCCAGGGACGAGGTGGCCGCCCTGGCGGGCGGGGCTCGGGACCAGGGCGTGGCCGCGCGGATCCGGGGCTCCCGCCCTCTCACGGAGGCGGACCTGGCCCGCCGGGCCTGGGGCCGGGACGCCGTGGTGGTGGCCCTGGACGGCGTCACCGATCCGAGGAACGTGGGGGGCATCGCCAGGACGGCCGAGGCGGCTGGAGCGGAGGCGCTGGTGCTCCGACGGCGACGCGGCGCCACGATCACCCCGGCGGCGGTCAGGGCCTCGGCGGGGGCCCTCCTTCACCTGCCCGTGGCCGAGGTGGCCAACGTGGCCCGGGCCCTGGGGCGGCTGAAGGCCGCCGGGTTCTGGGTGGTCGGGCTCCACCAGGGTGCCGGGACGGCGATCGGCCGGGCCCGTCGGCCGGCCGGCGGGCTGGTTGTGGTGCTCGGTTCCGAAGGGGAGGGGATGTCACGGCTCGTGCGGGAGGCCTGTGACGAGCTGCTGTCGATCCCGATGGCCGGGTCCGTGGCCTCGCTGAACGTCTCCGTCGCCGCGGGGGTGGCCCTGTACGGGTACGCCCGGAGGCAGGAACCCTGAGACCGGAGCGAGGCATTCGTCCGGGTCTTGGGACGTATGAGACCTTGCAAGACCGGCGGTCCGTGGGAATAATCGGGCCACGCCCCTCGTCGTTCGCCCGCGACCCGTGCGGGGCGTCGGGAAGGAGATGCCGCGACGGCCGCACGCCAGCGGGTGAGTGTCCCCCGGGACCTCGGCGCCGAATCGGACGAGGGCCTGGTGGCCCTGTACCACGCCGGCCACCACGAGGCCGTCGAGGCGCTCCTGACCCGGTACCGGGGCTTCGCCCGAGCCAAGGCACGCAGCTACTTCCTGGTTGGGGCGGACAAGGAGGACATCGTCCAGGAGGGGATGATCGGCCTGTACAAGGCCATCCGAGACTACGTCCCCGACCGGGAGGCCTCCTTCCGCGCGTTCGCGGAACTGTGTGTCACCCGGCAGATCATCACGGCCGTGAAGACGGCCACCCGTCAGAAGCACGTGCCCCTCAACACTTACGTGTCCCTGTCGAAGCCGGTGGGAGGCGAGGACGACCCCGACCGCACCTTGCAGGACGTCCTGGAGAACGTCCGGGCCCCCGACCCGGCCGACCTGGTGCTCGGTCACGAGGAGCTCCGAAGCATGAAGCTCGCCTTCGCCGAGATCCTCTCCGACTTCGAGGCCGAGGTGCTCCACATGTACGTCGAGGGGAAGTCGTACCAGGAGATCGCGGCGCACCTCGACCGGCACGTGAAGTCGATCGACAACGCGATCCAGCGGATCAAGC
>JBOGVU010000120.1:0-6686 GCA_050692915.1 Actinomycetota bacterium
GGTCGGAGCAGGTTGGCGCGGAGCTCAAGGACGGCCTCCGCGAGGCCCCGAGCTACATCGCGTTCGCCCGCGAGAACGGGACCGTCTACCACACCTACACGGTGATGGCGCCCGATCCGTTCGTCGCTCCCTACTTCGACATGCTGCTCGAGCGGACGCCGAAGCCGCAGCCGGAGGAGCCGCGCGCTTGGCGCAAGGACGAGTACCCGTTCTGAACGCGGAGCGCTCGATCCCCGCGCGGAAGCCAGGCCATGATGGGGGCTCGCTCACGATCCCCGAGGAGCCCCAGAACCCCAACCTGGGGAGCGGGGTTGGGTGTTCGAGATCAACTTCGGCCTATCCGGACCCCCGAGCGGTTGATAGCCCAGGCCGGTCTGCTCGACCGCCTCAGCGTCTGAGCGAGCATCCTGGGGTGGGGGATGCGCGGTTCCGCTCCACCTCCACGTGCACGTGGGGGTAGCGGTCGGGGAAGTACCGGTTGATCTGATCGCTCGCCCGATCGTTGCTGGAGGCGCGGCCGAGGAGCGTCGACCCCGCCCGAACCTCATCGCCTTCCCGCACGGCCAGTCGGGCCAGGTGGAGGACCAAGACCCGTACCCGCGGGTGGGATATCGGGGCCAGGACCACCTTCCAGTCCCGGGTTCGGCAGTACAGCAGGTACCGCTTCACCGCGACGACGGTCCCGGTGACGGGTGACCGGATCCGACCCCGCGAGGGGACCACGATGTCCACCGCTGTCGTGGCGCCGGTCCCGCGTCCGCGCGAGGCCATCACCCGGTGCGGCACCAGAGGACCGAGAGAGATCGCGGTGCGGAACAGCGACTGGTGGAAGCCGTACCCGACCGTCCCCGGCGACGTCTCGAAGAGCGGGAGCCAGGATGCCGTGGCGAATCCATCCACCTCGCACTCCCGACCCGTCGTGGTGCAGGCGTCGCGCCCGGGTCCGCCGTCGAGTCGGTCTCGCCCGCGCCCTCCACCGAGGGTGTCCCGCCCCGGTCCGCCGAACAGGATCTGCCGGTGGTCTCCCCCGAGGATGACGTCGTCGCCGCGCAGGCCACAGGCCACATCCCCTCGAGCCCTCGCTCGAAGCACGTCGGGCCCCACGGTGCCCACGGCATCGCAGGAGCGACCCGAGGCCTCCACGTGGATCTGTGCCGTGTCGTTGGTGGCGTCAGGATCGGCAGAAGAGTGGGCGACCGTCGCGCTCGTCGGAAGTGAGCCGGGGCGAACCGCGGCCATGGTCACGCCGACCTCGGCGGTGGTCCCCGCGGGCAGCGTGCCCAGCGTGCAGGCCACCGTCGGTTCCATGGCGCAACCCCACGGCCCCAGGTGGACGGCCATCGGCACGAGCCCGTCCGGCAGGTCGACCGCGAGATGGAGGCCCGACGCGTCGTCCGGTCCCAGGTTCGTCACGGTCGCGGTGACCCCGGCCTCCTCGGCCACCGCGACGGCTGCGCTCGGGCCTGCGAGCTGGACCGATAGGTCCGACGCCGCCTCCTCCGCGACCGCGGAGGGCATCGGGCCGTGCAGGACGGCCGTCAGCAGGACGAGCGTGGCGGCCACCCCTCGCACGCCCCGATTCTCGCCGTTGACCCCGCCCCCCGCCAGGGCCGTGACCCGGGTGGGTCGGGGCGACGCAGACTGGTACGATCTGCGCCGATCCGGCAATCCGTGCATCGGAGGAGGCCACCATGAGAGGATTCCTGCGCCTTGCCCTGACGACCTCGATGCTGACCCTGGCCACGGCCCTGCCGGCCTCGGCCGTGCCGCCCACCTTCCAGGAGCTATCGTTCTCCGGCGCGGTGACCGACCAGGGGCAGGCCTGCGGCGACCCGCTGTCGTGGGAGTTCACCGGCCAGGCTCGGATCACCAGGTTCTTCGACTCCGGGGGGGCCCTGACCAGGATCCAGGTCCAGGTCCGCGAGTCCGGGACCGTGACGAACCTGACCACCGGCGAAGTGGTGGACCTTCCGCGGACGGCGTTCGTCGAGCGGGTGCTGTTCGTCGAGGACGGCTCCGTCATCATCGAGGACAACGGCCTGTCGGTGCGGGTGACCGGGCCCGAGGACTTCCTCCTGGACGTGGGCCGGTTCGTGGTGCGGCTGAACCCGAACGAGCTGCTGCAGTCGAGCGGACAGCATCCCATCAGGGAGATCAACCCGTTCTCGGTGAGCGACCCCGCGCTGCTCGGGGCGTTCTGCGACCTGTTCGACTGACTCGGGGCCGGCCCGATCGTTCCGCTAGGATGAGCCGCGTGCCGACCGCGGAGGAGCTCGAGCGGCTCTCCACCAAAGAGCTGCAGGATCGCGCGTTCAAGGTGGCCAGGCGCCGGCTCGACGTGCGGTTCTTCTGGAACCTGCTCGAGTCGGCCCCAGCGGCCGAGGCGGCCGCCGGCCACGAGGGCGAGGCGGCCGCCGACATCCTCAGCTTCTCCGAGCGGGTGGCCGACGTGGTCGATCCCGACACGATCGAGGAAGCGGACGCGTTCCGACCGATCTACATCGAGTACCTGCTGGAGCACCAGGAGGGCTGAGGCTCCGGAGCCTCAGCTCTCCCTCCTCAGTCGCTCCGTCGGCGCCGGAGCAGAGCCGCCGAGGCCGCCCCGAGGATGAAGCCGCCGGCTCCCCCGACCACCCATACGGTCTCGGACGTCTGGCGGGCCGTGGTGACCGCCGGGGCGGTGTCGGCACTTGAGCCGTCCGTGAGTGGCGCCACCGTGACGGCTTCCCCTGAGCCGGCGCCGACGCCGTTCCCCACCACGACCGCTCCAGTCATCGCGGGGTGGTACGTACACGCGAACGGATACACCCCGGGCTCGTCGAAGGTGACCCGGAACGTGTCACCTTCCCGGAAGTCCTCGTAGTGGCCCCATCCGGTGGCGCTGAGGTTGTGAGGGAAGAAGTCTCGGTTCACGAACGTGACCGCGGCGCCCGGCTCCACCCGGAGCACGTTCGGAGAGAAGCACGAGCCCACCATGGCCACCTTGTCGCCCTCGCCCTGGGTGGGGCCCCTGTGGCAGCCCCCGCCCGCCGAGGCCGGTACCGCCCACACCGTCGACCCTACCGCGATCGCGGCGGCCAGCCCGCCGCCCGCGAGCCTCACACGCATCGCTCGGCCCTCCTGGTCGTTCCTCGCTGGTACACCGGCCGCGGGAGCTCGGTTCCCGGTAGCTACACCTGGGCGGCCGTCATCGCGGCCATCGTCACGCTCACCGAGAGGGCCAGGGCCATCATGCCCGGCTGGCGCTGCCGCACCGCGGCCCGTCGAGACAGGACCAGGGCCCCGAGCACGTGACCGGCCAGCAGGATGCCCACCTGGACGCCGATCAGCCCGGCGGTTCCGAGCGGATCGGGGTCCACGGTGGGGCCACGGGCGAGCGGGCCGCCGCCGGACCCGAAAGGTCGACCAGGAGGCCGGGGAGGAGCTGGAGGCTGGTGAACAGCCGGTTCCGCGACAGGGCCGTGGCCACCACGACCCCGGCCACGGCCGGGACCATGGCCGCGGCCACGCTCCCCGGCGCCCCGGCGGCCTCGGCCCGCCGATCGGCCCACCACAACGCCAGGGCGTACCCGGCCGCCACGGTGGCCAGCCCCCCGGTCGCCAGGACCAGGGCGTGCTCCGCGACGTTGAGACCGCCCCACAGAGATGACTTCCTGATGGCGCCGAACGTCAGCCCCCCGGCGAGCACGCCGAGGACCAGGATGGCCCCTCGAGGTGGACGCCACGACCCGAGGGCACCTCGAGGGAGCATCGCGGTCCATCCGAACACCAGGCCGAACACCTCGGCCCGCGAGAGCCACGAGGTTCGGCCGAGCGCCAGACAGCCGGCCACCGTCACGATCGAATAGGCGGCCAGGCTCAACCCGACGGTCCGTGGGTGGAGAGGGGTCGGGTAGGCGCCCAGGTACCAGGTCAGCGCCAGGGCTGAGATCGCCGCCCACCGCACGTCGTCGCTGGCCTGCCCCGGGGGAGCGACGGGGCGGGCCACTGAATCCCACGGATCGACCCATCGCCACACGGAACCGATGAACGCGCTGGCCAGGACCAGCATCGGCCAGGCGGTCCCCACCACCAGGGCCGGAGGCAGGTTGCCTGACCGTCGGGTTGACCTCGGTGGCCACGCCGGCCGCGGCGGACCATACGAACCCGAACACGCCGCTCGCCCCGACCGAGGGAGGGCCGGCACCGGAGCTCACCACGTTCGGTGAGGGAACGTGGGAGTTCATCGACAACTTCCCGATCAATCCCGGGAGCGACCTGGAGTTCTTCCAGGCCGGCGGGGACATCTTCGTGGCGTCGGGGACGCTCGGCCAGGCCCCCGAGGATCACGTCGGCCAGCGCATCGTCAGGCTGACCGCGAACGGCGCCGTGGCCCCCGAGTGGCGGGCCGACCACGGCTCGGCCGCGTGCGTCATCGGGACCACCGGGGTGCTCGGGCTCCAGCACGACTCCCAGGTGACCGGGTACACCGAGCCCGAGCTCCTGGTGGACACCACCGACGCCACAGGCCGGTGTCACGACACCGGCACGAACGGGGGCGGCCTGGAGATCATCGACATCAGCGGGGTCGAGGACCCCGCCTTCGAGCCAAGGGAGATCCACCTGACCCGCCAGGCGGGCTTCTCCCACACCCACACCGTGGACGCCAAGCGGCCGTGGATCATCTACAACTCGAGCTCGGACTTCACCGGGCGTCCGTGGATCGACGTAGTCAACATCAGGTCGTGCCTCGGGCTCTCGGGGATGACGCTGGCCCAGAAGCGCGATGCGTGCCGCCCGGTCGTGCACCGGATCCCGTTCCAGCCCGACTGGTCCCGCCAGCGGAACTGGTATGACGGCCAGCTCCGGCCCGGGTCCGAGGCGGCCTGCCACGACATCACGTCGGTGGGGAGCCGCCTGTACTGCGCGGCGCTGAACGCCACCCTGATCTTCGATGTGTCGAAACTGACCGTTCCCAAGACAGGTGCCGTTCGCGGCACGCCGCTGTCATGCACGCTGACCGACGGAACGAACACGACCGCCAGGGTCACCGACTGCAGCGGCGCCGGCCCCGGCTCGCCGCAGGCGGAGGGATGGTCGTTCCTGGGGACGTTCAACCACCCGGGGCGCGACTGTCTGCCGCCGCCGGGCAACAACCAGAGCTGCAACACGAACCTCTTCGTGCCCCCGAGCGAGGGCGTGTCGGTGTCCCATGAAGCCGACCCGACCCACGACGGCAACTGGATGCTCGTGACGGACGAGCGGGGCGGCGGCGTGGTCCCGCCGGGGGCCTCGTGCGCGCCGGGGGTGGACAACCCGGAGGGGAACGGCGGGGCCCACGTCTTCGACATCCGGAACCCGTCCAACATCCGGTACGCGCTCACACCCACGGGTGAAAAGGCCGTGTTCATCAGCGACATCGTGAACCCGGCGGCGACGTTCTGCGACATCCACGTGATCGAGCACATCCCGGGTGAGCAACGGCTCATCGTGGCGTACTACTCGAGCGGCACGAAGATCGTCGACTACTTCATCGACAAGAGCGGGCGGTGGACGTTCCGCGAAACCGCGAGCCTGATGCTGCCGGGGCCAAATACCTGGGTGGTCGAGGACTTCCTGATCAAGCGGAACAAGGATGGCACGCGGACCTACTTCTTCGTGGCCTCGGACATCCAGCGGGGGATCGACGTGTTCAGCTGGACCGGACGGCCGAACCCGATCGGGAGCAAGGCACCCGCCGCAGGGCTCACCCAACGGGCGGCCGACGCCGGCCTGCTTGTCGTCGGGCTGATCGGGCTCCCGTTGGCCGCGCGTCTGGGAAGGCGTCGCCTGAGGAAGCGATAGGGATCGGGGCGGGCCCCGGCCCGCCCCGCTCGCCTAGTCGAAGGCCTCGTTGATGCGGTCCTTGACCTTCTCGCCCGCGTCCTTCACGTCGCCCTTCGCCTTCTTGGCCTTCCCCTTGGCCTGATCCCCCTTGCCTTCGGCCTCTGTGGTCCGGTCTCCGGTGGCCTCGCCGGCCTTCTCCTTGACCGTGCCCTTGGCCTCGTCCCAGGTGCCCTCGGCCTTGTCCTTCTCGCCTGCCATGACGCCTCCTTCCAGCTCGTCTCTCCTACGTACCCAGTTACGGGCGCGGGTAACGGGAGCCCCCGCGGATAGGATGAGTAGGAACCCTAGGGATAAGGAGGAACACGCCCATGCGTATCGCACGGTTCACGATCGCCATCGCGGCGGTGGCCCTGTTCGGGGCGGCCTGCGGCGGGGACGACGGCGGGAACGGGGGAGACGGCGGGGCCACCGACTCGGTGACGATGGTCGACAATGAGTTCCAGCCGTCCTCTTTCACGGCCGCATCCACCACCATCTCCGTGACGAACGACGGCCAGGCCCTGCACAGCTTCACTATTGCAGACGGCGACATCGACCAGGACGTGCAGGCGGGGGAGAGCGCCGAGATCGACCTGTCGGGGCTCGACGCCGGCAGCTACGACCTCATCTGCAAGTACCACCCCGAGATGACGGGATCCCTGACGGTCGAGTAGCCGGCCGGGTCAGCGATCGCGGAAACGGGCGGCCAGGACCGCGGTGAGGCCGAGGTACTGGTCGCCCCATTCCGCGTTCGGCTCGATGTTCGTGGTCTCCATCCACTCGTTGAACGACACGATGAGCGCCTGGTCCGCGTAGCTCGCGGTGGCCGCGGCCCACTGGGC
>JBOGVU010000121.1:0-6622 GCA_050692915.1 Actinomycetota bacterium
CGGGGTCCGAGGGGGACCTCGTCGAGGCGATCGAGCGGCTCCTTCCTCGCGACGGGCGGTACCGGCACCGTCACGGGTCCGAGGGCCACGGGGCCGATCACCTCCTGCCGGCCTTCGTGTCCGCCTCACTGGTGCTCCCGGTGGTGGACGGCGACGTGGTGCTGGGCACGTGGCAGCGGGTGGTCATCGTGGACACGAACCGCGAGAACAACGCCCGCTCAGTACTGCTTTCGTTCGTGGCCGGCTGACCGGCGGGTCAGCGCCCCCGGAATCGGTTCGACTCGTCGTCGTACTCCTCGGCCAGGGCGCGGAGGATCGCCGTGGCCGGGTGGAGCGGGTCGGGGACGAACGCCTTCGGCTGTATGGCCGGCCGCTGCGGCGCGGGCTCCCCGGACAGGCCCTCTGCCGCGGGCACGGGCTCGGGGATCGCTACCGGCTCCGGGATCGGCTCGGGTGCCGGGTCCGGCTCCGAGAGAGGCGGGAGCTCGACATCGCCGGCGGCCGCCGGCTCGGGGGCCTCGTCCGGCGGGGGCAGGTCGATGACTGGCTCTTCCTCAGGATCCGGCTCGCCCTCGACGGGCTCCTCCTCCGGTCCCTCGGCCTCGACCTCCGGGAGCTCCTCCGCTTCCGGGAGCTCCTCCTCGACCACGACCTCCGCGGCCGGCGGCGCTTCCACCTCTGCCTCCACCTCGATCTCCTCGACCGGCGGCGCCTCTACCTCGGCCTCCGCGGGCTCGTCCTCCTCCTCGGGCCGCTCCGGGTCGGGTTCGAGGCCGAAGAGCTCCGCGAGCGAGCGGATCGGATCGGCGTGGCTCTCGGGCTCCGCGGGCCGCTCCGGTGCCAGGGCCGCGGCGTCGGCGGCCGCAGCAGCGAGGTCGATGGCCTGTTCGAGCAGCTCGCTGTCGTCTTCGGGCTCCACATCCGGGTCCGACGGTGCGAGCGCGACTTCCCGAGCCGCTTCGGCCTGCGCCAGGAGCTCCAGGGCCCGGAACGCCCCCTGCAGCTCCACGCCCTGCAGCAGTGGTGGCTGTTCCGGGATCGTGAACGAGACCCTGCTGCCCCCCGCGGGGATCGGCTCGGCGGACATGATCCCACCGTGGAGCGCCACCAGGGCCCGGGCCAGGGTGAATCCGGTCGGGGCCTCGCCATCGGAACTTCCCCTTCGATCGGGCCCCGATCCTCGGTCGGCCACCAGGACGAAGATCCCCGCGTCGATCCGCTGGGCCTTGACCGAGACGTCCGAGCCGGGTTCGGAAGCCTGACAGGCCTCCTCGACCAGGGCGCGGACCGCGCCTCGGAGCGCGGCCGCGTGGGCCACAGCCGGGAGCCGGGGCGGCGCGACCACCTGGACGACCACGGACGGGTGGCCCTGGGCGGCCTCGGCGGCACCCTCGTTGACGATCTCGGCCACGTCGCACGGCTGGTAGTCGACCCCGGGCTCCGCCTCGGGAAGGAGCGTCGCCTCGGGCAGGAGCGTCGCCTCGAGCGAGGCCTCCTCTTCCGCGGGATCCGCGGCGGGCCCGACCTGGTCGTCGGCGTGCCTCCCGTTTCCATTGAGGACGGGCTCCTCGGGCTCGAAGGGTTCATCTGTGGGGAGGTCCAGGGCGGCCGGGTCCGCCACGAGCCCGCCCTCGAGCAGGCGGTCGACGGTGCGGGCCAGCCGGTCGAGATCGCGGACGTCCGGGAGGACGGTGTCGGCGCCGGCCTCGAGGAAGGTGGAGGCTTGGTCGATGGCGTCCTTCTTGACGATCACGGCCACCTTCGCCCCGGAGGCCTCCCGGACCCGCCGGACCACCGCGCTGGTGTCGGGGCCGCGGAGGTCGGACCAGATCAGGACCACGGCCGGGTTGTCACGCTCGGCTCGCTCCACGGCTCGGGCCCCGTCCGCCGCGGTCTCCACAGCGTACCCGCGTGATCTGAGGACGCCGGCAACGCGCCTTGCCGCGAACGGCTTGGCGCAGACGAGGATCTCGTGAGGCGGCATCCCACTGTTGTTATCGGACGAGGGGCCCCAAAACTGGACCGCCTTCTCGGCCCGCTCGTCTCCGCCCCGTTTCCCGTAGGCTAGAGGGGATGCCGGACAGCTACGGGAAGCGACAGCGGAACGCCAAGAAGGCCAGGAAGCTCGCCGAGCGAGAGGAGCGGCGGCTGGCCCGCAAGCAGCAGCGGGCCGACGGTGAGGCCGGGGTGAGCCCCGACGACTCGCCGGGAGAAGGCCCGGGGGGGGCCGACGGCGAGGCGGTGGAGGGCCCGGTAGAGGGCCCAGCGGGGGGGCCGGAGGAGGCAGCCGGCGGGCCAGAGCCCCGGCCCGAGGACGACTCCTAGCGACGTCAGGCTGGCGGGCGAAGGTCCAGTCGCCAATGGTTGCATCGAAGGGTGCGACCGGCGTACTCGATGTCGCGTTCACCGACGAGGGCGAAGCCCGTCTTCCGGCAGATCGCGGTCGAGGCCCCGTTCGTGATCCCCGGGAACGCGTGGATCACGTCCCAGCGGCCCTCGGCCCGGGCCCGGTCGAGGAGCGCCCGGACGGCCTCGGTGGCCAGTCCTCTTCCCTGGAAGGAGGGGAGCACCATCCAGCCGATCTCGTTGATAGGCTCACCTTCCGAGTCGTGGCTCCAGATGCACACCGTGCCGGCCGCGACCGCCGGCCGGCCGTCGGGGACGATGGTGCAGTACCAGACCCGGCCGGCCTCGACGTCCTCCACGATCCCCCGCAGCTTGTCCGATAGCCCCTCCCGGGGCAGCGGACCCCCCAGCTCCGCCATGGTTACGGGGTCGGTGGCCAGCCGCTCGTACAGGGCCAGGTCGTCCATGGTGATGTCCCGAAGCCGCACGCCGACACCCTAGCGCCGGCACGGACATTCGGGGAACCGCCTACCTCGGCCCGGTCCGGGGGGAGTGCTCTGGGGCCCGGGCCGTGAGGAGCGCGTACTCGACCAGGCCGTTCCGGCGAAGGCGCTCCACGCTTCCGATCCCGATGCGAGCGCCCCACACGTGGGCCGCCGGGACCTCGCCGGGCGAGGCCAGGCGGGCCCGAGCCATCCGCACCGCGGGGTCGATGGTCCGGTCGGCACACAGCTCCATGCGGACGTCCTCGAACCCGGCCTCCTCCGCGGTGGCGGCGATCCTCCCCGCGCTGGCGATCTGGCGCGTCCGGAGTCCCCACACCCGGAGCTGCACCAGGCCCGCCGCGGCGTCGCCGACGGTTCGCGGCGGTCGCTCCAGGGTCACATCCGACATCGAAAGGACCCCGTCGGGCCGGAGCACCCGGATCGCCTCAGAGAAGAACGCCGCCCGGGACGGGAAGTGGAAGGCGGCCTCAACACAGATCAGGCCGTCGAACGATGAGTCCCTGAACGGGAGCCGGACGGCGTCCGCGAGGACCGGCAGCGCGTCCGCCGACTCGAGCCGGGCTCGCCCCGCCCGGAGCTGGTACTCGGAGAGGTTCACGGCCACCAGCACCCGTGGCTCGGCGACCCGGGCGATCACCGGGTCCTGCGCGCCGAGGCCGTTCGCCACGTCCAGGAGCGCGCCGGCCCGGGGGAGGGGCTCGGCCATGATCTCCACCAGGCGCTCGGGGGCCCGGGCCGCCTCGTCCTCGTCTCCCTTCCCCTCCCACCAGCCCAGGTTCAGCCAGCCGGGAGCGGGCGCCAGGAAGAAGTCGTCGCCGAGGCTCTCGTACACGGTGACCGCGGGCCGGCGGCCCAGTCGGAACAGCCGGAGGACGTGCCGGAGGTTCGCGCGCGTCACGCCCGACACGCGCCCTATCCCTTCCGCTCGATGACCACGACGGGGATCTCCCGCGCTGTCCGTCGCAGCTTCCCGGTCTTCCGGCCCCGGGTGGTGAGCAGGAGCGTGTTCACCCCGCTCCACCGGTGGCCGCTCTTCCCGTCAGTCTCAACGTACCGCCGGACGTGGCGTGCCACCCACCCCTTGGGGCTGTCGAGGACCTCCTCTTCCCCGGGAGTCATCAGGTCCTCAAGCATCACCGCTGTCTGCGGGAGCTTCGTCCATCGTCGGCCGGGGTGCGGCCGTGTTCCAGGGGACGCCGGGCAGGATCATGGCGCTGCTGGTGGCCATGGCCACCAGCCTCCCGTCCGCGTCCTCCACCTCGGCCGTGGTCACGGCAACGGTGCGCCCCCGGTGCACCACCCTCGCTCGGGCGGTGAGCTCGCGCCCGTCCGGCGTCACCGGCCGCAGGAAGTTGACCTTCAGGTCGAGCGTGCCGAACGACGCGCCGGGCGGGAGCGTCGTGGTCACGGCGCTGTTGATCCCGCCGTCCAGGAGGAGGGCGATGATGCCCCCGTAGAACGTCCCGAACCCCGTGCAGAACCACTCGCTGGCCCGCACCGACCACGTCGAGGTTCCCTCGTCGACCTCGATGAGGCGCCATCCCGCGAGCTGACAGACCGGAGGCGTGACCCGCTCTTCCTTCAGCCACGACTGGACGAGCTCGAGCCCTGGGGTGGCGTCCCACTCCTCCTGGGAGATCACCGTCCCTTCCGCCTGACGGAGGTACGGATCGGGGGTCTCGTACTCGGTTGCCTCGACGATGGGGAGTGGGTCGGGGGGGTCCGGCGGGTCGAAAGGAAGGCGACGGAGGACGCACCTCGAGGTGGCGTGGGCCAGGAGCCGGCCATGGACATCCTCCACGAGGCCGTCGGACAGGCCCTGGCGGGACCCGGAATGGATCAGCCGGGCCCGGGCGACCAGCCGGTCGCTCGCGGGTGTCGCCGGGCGGATGAAGTTCAGCGAGAGCTCGGACGTGGCCAACACGGTGCCTGTGGGAAGAACGTTGTAGATGGCGCCCCCCAGCGCGGCGTCGGCGACCACGGCCAGCGCGCCGCCCGGGAACAGGCCCGCTCCCGACTGCCACCACGGACTGGCCGGGATCGACCAGGTCGACCTGCCCGGCGTGGCGTCCACGGGAACCAGTCCGGTCAGGTGGTGGATCGGCGGCAGGGGCACCGAGCCCTCGATGAACGGGCGCATCTGCTCATCCGGCGGCAGGGCAAAGAGCCACGGATGCTCGAGGTAGGCGTACCGCCCGCGCACCGGCTCGTCGATGATCACCGTCCGAGGATACGTCGTGTCCTAGGGCTCGGGGCGACGACCCGGCTTGCGGGCAACGATCCGGCTGAAGCCGAGGTTCCTGCCTGCATCCTCGCGTACCATTCGGATCTCGTTGGGATCGGTGTCCACACCCATCTCCTCGCACACCTCGAGCCACAGGAGCCACTCCTTCCACCCCTCGGGCAGCAGATCGGCGCGCTCGACGTCCACGCCCCCGGTCCGTTCCCAGTGTCGTCGCCACCATGCCGGGCCGTGGAACGTCCAGCACGCCGGATCCCACACGGCGGCCAGGTGAGGCGGGAGCGTCTCCAGCTCTGCTGCGAGCCCCGGGACGACGATTCCGATCCGTCCGCCCGGACGAAGCATCTGGGCGCAACGGGAGAGGAAGAGCTCGCCTGTCCCGAAGTAGTGATAGGCGTCGACGCTGACGATCGCGTCGAAGGACTCATCGCCGAACGGGAGATCGTGAGCCTGAACCCGCACCGGGAGCACGAGATCCTCCACCCCGGCCGCGTCGATCCGGCGTTGGTTCTCGGTGGGATCCACCCAGAGATCGGCCGCAACCACCGAGACCTCGAACTCCTTGGCCAGGAAGATCGAGGTCAGAGCCGTTCCGGCGCCCAGATCGAGGACCCGCGACCCGCGCTGGAGCGGCATCACGTCGGTGAGGGCTTCCATGAGCCACAGGGGATGCGGCCCCATCTGGTTCTCCACGATCCATTTGGGGTCGTACCGACCGGAACGTGGGTAGTGATCGAGCTCGAGTCGTGCGAGCGGATACCTGCTGGTCATGGTCGATCCTCCCTCGGAGTGAAAGGCTGTCTGACGGAAGGAGCCGGAGCCTCCGGGCCCGGGCCGGGTCAGCCGGCCGGGTGTCCGGAGGGAGACGGCGCCGAGGCCTGTCGGGCCTGCACGTGGGCCACCTCCGAGGAGATCGACATGCCAGGAGTCAACCACATCCCGGCTCCCCCCGTCGCCGACTCCCGTCACATCGCCCCCGGCTCGTTCGTCGTTACGATGACCGTCGAGGGGGAGCGATGGACGAAATCGATTGGCTGGCGGAGCGATTCGAGGCCCACCGCACCCACCTGAGAGCGGTGGCCTTTCGGATGCTCGGCTCGCCGAGCGAGGCGGACGACGCCGTCCAGGAAGCCTGGCTGCGACTCAGCCGCTCCAACGCCGCCGGCGTCGAGAACCTCGGCGGATGGCTGACCACGGTGGTGGGGCGGGTGTGCCTGGACATGCTCCGCTCACGCACGTCGCGGCGCGAGGAGCCCCTGGGCACGCTCGTCCCCGAGCCGATCGTGGAACGCGAGGAAGAGGTCGATCCCGAGCAGGAAGCCCTGATGGCCGATTCGGTCGGCTCGGCGCTGCTCGTCGTGTTGGACACGCTGGCTCCCGCCGAGCGGCTCGCCTTCGTGCTGCACGACATGTTCGGCGTCCCCTTCGAGGAGATCGCTCACATCGCGGGCCGGTCGCCGGCCGCGGCACGCCAGCTGGCGAGCCGGGCCCGCCGCCGGGTTCGGGGAGCGACGGCTTCGTCCGAGGC
>JBOGVU010000122.1:0-6358 GCA_050692915.1 Actinomycetota bacterium
GCAGGAGCGAGCCCCGCAGGCTCAGCTCGCCGCTGAGCGCGTATCGCGAGAGCCGCTCCCCTTTCACCTGCCCGGTGGCGGCGAGCACCGCCACGGCGATCGGGAGGTCGAAGCCCGGTCCCTCCTTGCGGAGGTCGGCCGGGCTGAGGTTGACGGTGACCCGTCGGAGCGGCCACTCGAGCCCGGAGTTCTCCACGGCAGGGCGGACCCGCTCCCGGGCGTCCTGCACCGCCGCGCCGGGGAGTCCGGTCAGGAGGAGGGCCGGCAGGCCGCGGCCCACGTGGGCCTCGACACCGACGACCTGGCCCCGCACGCCCACCACCGCCACCGCGTGGGCCTGCGCGTACACGACGTCTGATGCTGCCACGAGGGGGTGACAGGCTCGCCCGCCCCGCCCGGCCGTGGTTTACTCCACCACCGATGGCCCGCGAGGACCAAACGTGACCGAGCCGCCCGGCGCCCCCGGGACCGCCCCCGGCTGGACGCCACCGCCACCGCCTCCGCCGCCGAAAGCACCCCGGGAGGCCCGCTGGCTGCCCACCGCCGTCTCGTTCGTGGTGCTGCTGTCCGTGTCGTTCGGCGGGTTCCTGGTCGCCGGGGACACGAGCGCGGCCACCCAGGAGATCAGCGGTGACGAGAGCGAGCCGGGCGAGCCGATCGAGCTCGTCCCCGGCGTCATCATCCACCCGCCGCAAGGGTGGTCGGTCGAACGACAGGAGGGGCAGCCGCCCTCGCTCCGGCTGGCGAACGGCATCGCTCAGATGTACATCGCGGCGTCGCCGGTGACCGGGGATCCCCTTCAGCAGCTGGACGCCTACCTGAACGAGGTGCTCGTGCCGCAGGCCTCCCAGATCTCGACGAGCCCCGCTGAGTCGATCGATCTCCCCTCCGGCCACCCGGCGGCCTACTTCGCCTACCTGGGGTCCTTCGAGGGGGTGAACGCGCCGCTGGAGGGTGAGGTCGCGGCCGTGGTGGCCCCCAGCGGCTCCGCGCTCATCATCGACGGCTGGGCTCCCGAAGGGCAGTTCGTGTCGGTCCAGGACGTCCGGGCGACCGTGGTGGCCGCTGAGGTCTCGTGATGGCCTCTCCTGCGGCGGCCCCCCGACGTCCTAGCTGGGGCTACCAGACCTCGCTGTGGCAGATCCACCAGCCGGCCTTCTGGCTGTTCGCCTTGATCCTGGTGGTCACCTCGATCTTCTCGATCATCATCCAGGCCAGCTTCGCGGACCTGAGGCCCGGCGGGTGGCTGCTGTCCTGGTTCCTCCTGGCGCTGTACGCGGTCCCGGTGGTTATCGCCATCTTCGCCCTCGATCTCTACGAGCGAGAGCCGCTGTCGCTGGCCATCGGGGCGTTCCTGTGGGGCGCGTTCGCCGCCACGAGCATGTCGATCTTCGCGAACCAGGGATGGGGCCTGGCCCTGATCGACTGGTTCGGCATCGACTTCGCCGGACGATGGGCCCCCGCGCTCACCGCACCCTTCACCGAGGAGATCACCAAGGGCGTCGGGGTGATCCTCCTCTACCTGATCGCCAGGGGCGAGATGGACGACCTCATGGACGGGTTTGTCTACGGGGCCATGGTGGGCCTGGGGTTCACCATCGTCGAGGACGTCTTCTACTTCGTGAACGTGTTCGGGGGGGACCCGGTCGGCGTCCTCCAGGGGTTCTACGTCCGCGTGATCGCCAGCGGCCTGTACGGCCACGTCCTGTACACCGGGCTGTTCGGGATGGGCGTGGCGTACTTCGTGTCACGCCGCCGGGAGGTGCCGGCCGGGAAGCGACTCGGCGTGGCCGCGCTGCTGATCGGGGCGGGGATCTTCGCCCACTTCCTGTGGAACTCGCCCCTGCTCGACCTGTACCCGACCGGCGAGCTCGACACGGCCGGCAAGTACCTCCAGGTGATCCTGGCCACGGCGGTGAAGGGGCTCCCCTTCCTGGGGATCCTGGGCCTGATGATCGGCCTGGCCCGCCGTCGGGAACATCGGTGGCTCCGGGCCGCGCTGGCCACGGAGGTCGGCAAGGAGGGTCTCTACCCCGACGAGCTGACGGCGCTGGAGCGCCCCTCGGCCCGGCGTCGCGGCCGCCGGGAGATGGCCGCCCGGGCCGGCCCCCAGGCCGCGCAGGTCCTGAAGCGACTCCAGAAGGCCCAGATCAACCTGGCCATGGTGGCCACCCGGGTGCACCAGGAGCATCACCCGGACCTGATTCGGCAGCGGCAGTACTGCAAGGCCCTTCGGGACTGGCTCATCGCCTATGCCCCCCAGAAGCCCGCCACCCCGCCCAGTGCGGCACCGGGCTAGAACGCGTCCTCGAACAGGTGGACGGCGGGCGGGCTGCCCGCTCTCCAGGACACACTGGCCACGTCGAATCGAACGCTCGAGTCGGTCGGTCGCCTCGTGGACACGAACGCCTCCGCCAGCTGACGGAGCTTGCGCCGTTTCGATGCGGTCACGGCCTCGTGCGGCCCGCCGAGCCCCACGGACGCCCGCGTCTTGACCTCGCAGAACACCAGGAGGTCGCCTCGCATCACGACGAGGTCCAGCTCGCCCAACGGGCACCGCCAGTTCCTGGCCACCAGCCGGTACCCCCGCGAGCGATACACCTCCCACGCCGCCCGCTCGCCGTCGCGCCAGACCCCGTCGCGGTCCATCCGGGCCAGGATGGCCCGAGGGTCTGACATCGGCTACCGGATGGGCTCGGCCTGCGGACCGGCGTCGCTCCCGGCGAGCTCCTCGATGTTCACGTCGTGGGTGGTCAGGACCCGGACCGAGGTCACGAAACGGGCGGGCCGGTGCATGTCCCACACCCAGGCGTCGTTCATCCTGACCTCGACCCATCCGTCGGGCCGGTTGGTCATCTCCACCTCGTTGGCCAGGTAGAAGCGCCGTTCGGTCTCGATCACGTAGCGGAACATCGGGAGGACGTCGCGGTACTCCCGGTAGAGCCGCAGCTCTTGATCGACCTCGTACTTCTCGAGCTCCTCTTCGCCCTCGCTCACCTCGCGGCCTCCTTCATGCGCCGGTACTCGTCCGGCGACATCGGGTCGAGCACGTGGTTGAAGGACCGCCTGTGGATCGGCGTCGGCCCGAGCCGCCACAGCGCCTCCCAGTGCCGCTCGGTCCCGTACCCGCGGTTCGTGTCGAAACCGTACTCCGGGAACCGGCGGTGGTACCGGTCCATCATCCGGTCCCTGGTGGTCTTGGCGATCACCGAGGCCGCCGCCACAGACGCCGTCACCACGTCGCCCTTCCGGAGGGCCAGCGACGGGAGGCCAAGGCGCTTGATGGGGAACCCGTCGGTGAGCACGAACTCCGGCACGACCGCCAGCGTCCGAAGGGCTCGCCGGAGTAGGGCCAGGTTCGTGCGGTGGAGACCGGCCCTATCGATCCGGCCGGGCATGGCCTTGCGCACCGAGATCGCCAGGGCGCGGTCCCGGATCCTGGCCGCCGCCTCGCGGCGCTGCTTCGGGGTCAGGAGCTTCGAGTCCTCGATCCCGTCGAGGTCGAAGTCGTCCGGGAGGATGACCGCCGCGGCCACCAGCGGACCGGCCAATGCCCCCCGGCCGGCCTCGTCCACCCCGGCCAGCGTCCGGAAGCCGCGCGCCCGAAGCTGGCGCTCGTAGTGGTCGATCTCCTTCAGTCGTCGGACAACCACTCGATCCTCGACGGCGGCCACAGCAGCACGAATGCCTTCCCCACGATCTTGTCCATCGGGATCTGCCCCAGGGCGGATCGCGAGTCCTGGGAGTTCGGCCGATTGTCGCCCATGACGAAGACATGGTCCGGCTCCACCTGCGTCGGGGCGAAGTCCTGGGCGCCGCGGTTGCTGAGGTACGGCTCCGCGATCCGCTCCCCGTTGACGTAGACCTTGCCGTTCTTCATCTCCACGGTGTCGCCGGGCACGCCGACCACCCGCTTGATGAAGTCCTTGGTGGGGTCCGTGGAGAACCCCAGGCCCTCGACCAGCCAGTCCCACACGGCCTCGAACACGTTCCCGTCCGGGTCCTGCAGGCTCGGGTTCTCGAACACGATGACGTCACCGCGCTGCGGCTCGCCGAAATCGTACACGAGCTTGTTGACCAGGACCCGGTCCCCGATCAGCAGGGTGGGCACCATCGACTCCGACGGGATGAAGAACGCCTGGATCAGGAACGTCTTGATCAGGAGCGCCAGCGCGAACGCGATGATGACGAGGCCGGGGAGCTCCTTGAAGAAACCGAGGAAACCGCCCTGCTCATCCGTCTCCTTCTGCTCGCCGCGGTCCGGCTCGGGAGCGTCCGGCGTGGGTTCGGCATCGGGCGACGTCCGGAGGTCACCGGCCGAGGCGCCCGCGGAGGGGCGGGCCTGGCTCACGAACTAGCCCTCGTCCCCGGCCGCTTCGCCGTCGGAGGGAGCCGGCTCGGCCGCGGGGGTCCCCATCGGGGTGCGCAGCTCCCGGATCCGGGCCCGCTTGCCGCGCCGCTCCCGCAGGTAGTAGAGCTTGGCCCGGCGTACGTCCCCACGGCTGACCACCTCGATGGAGGCGATCTGGGGCGAGTGAAGAGGGAAGGTGCGCTCCACCCCGACCCCGAACGAGATCTTGCGGACCGTGAACGACTCCCGGAGCCCGCCGCCGCGGCGACGGATGACCACCCCCTGGAAGACCTGGACGCGCTCCCGCCCCGCCTCCACCACCCGCACGTGAACCTTGACGGTGTCGCCGGCCCTGAAGTCGGGCAGGTCGTCACGCAGGCGAAGCTTCTCGATGGGGTCGACCTTGTTCATGACGTCTCCTGCGGGGGCGGTTCCTCATCGTAGCAGGTCCGGTCGGTTCCTCCGCGTCTTCTCCTCGGCGGCCCGGCGCCGCCACTCCTCGATCCTGGCGTGGTTGCCGGAGACCAGCTCGTCCGGCACCCGGAGGCCCCGGTACTCCTGGGGCCGGGTGTAGTGGGGGTGGTCCAAGAGACCCCCCTCGAAGGACTCGCGGGCCAGGGACTCCTCCGTGCCGACCACGCCGGGGACCAGCCGGGTGACGGCCTCGATCACCACCAGGGCCGGGAGCTCGCCGCCGGAGACCACGTAGTCCCCGATCGAGACCTCTTCGGCCGGGAGCCCCTCGACCACCCGCTCGTCCACGCCCTCGTACCGCCCGCTCACGAGCACGAGCCAGGGCTCTGCGGCCAGCTCCCGGACCAGGGGCTGGTCGAGCCGTCGTCCCGCCGGGGAGAGGAGGATCACCCGCTTGTAGCCCTCGCCCAGTGCCTCCACGGCACGGAACACCGGGTCGGCCATCATCACCATCCCCGGTCCGCCGCCGAAGGGCTCGTCGTCGACCTGCCGGTGCCGGCCCGTGGCATGCTCGCGGATGTCGTGAACCCGGACATCGAGGATCCCGGCCTCGATCGCCTTGCCCAGCAGGCTCTCCCGGAGTGGCCCCTCGATGATCGCCGGGAAAATCGTCATGACGTCGATGCGCATCTCTACCCCTCGTCGAACAGGCGGGGGAGCTCCCGCACCGTGACCCGGCCGGCCTCCAGATCGACCCCGACCACGACCTCGCGTACCGCGGGGATCAGCGCGCCGCTCTCCGTGACCCACAGGTCGTTGGCTGGGTTGCCCTCGACCTCGCTGATCCGCCCGAGAGACCGGCCGTCCTCGGTGACGACCTCCAGCCCGACGACCTGGTGGATCCAGAACCGATCGCTCTCCTCGATCGGCGGCGCGTCGGCCGCATCGACCAGGAGCACTGAGCCGCGGAGCCCGTCCGCGTCGTCCCGATCCCCGACCCCCTCAAACTTCACCAGGACGTGGTCCCGGTGGGGGCGAGATCCCTCCACGGTGAGCGTCCGGCCGTCCTCCAGCCGCAGCACCGAGCCCGCCGCGAACCGGGCGCCGACCTCGGTCAGGGGCTGGACGGACACCTCTCCGCCGACGCCGTGGCTCCTGGTGACGCGTCCCACGGCGAGGACCTCGGCCGTGGCTAGTCCTCCACGATCTCCACGAGCGGGGGGACGTCCTCGCGGGTCGAGGCGGCCCGGACCAGCGACCGGATCGCCCTGACGGTTCTCCCGCGCTTGCCGATGACCTTTCCCATGTCGTCGGGAGCCACCCGGAGCTGGAGGATCAGCGACCGCTCCCCCTCCACCTCCGTCACCTCGACCGCGTCCGGCTCATCGACGATGGCCCGCGCCACGTACTCCAGGACCTCCTTCACGCCGATTCCTCACCTTCAGCGTCCGAGCCTTCTCGAATCGAGGCCTCGGACTCCCCTTCGTCAACCAAAGGGGTTTCCTCCGGGGAGTCCTCGGCCTCCTCCGATGCGGACTCCGGTGCCGAGGCGTCGTCGGCGGTTGGGCCCGAGTCGTCCGTGGAGGGGACCCC
>JBOGVU010000123.1:0-6276 GCA_050692915.1 Actinomycetota bacterium
CATCTGGGCCGCGCTCTTGTTGCCCGGTCCGAAAAGGCGACGTTCCGATAGCCCTCTGAGGAGAGAGATGGACGAGCAGGAGTTCCGGCCTCCCGGCCGGTGGATCATGTCGCCGAAGCGTGGCTCCCGCTTCGTGGGCCGTCACGCGCGCACCCGGCTCCGGGCCCGGGAGCGACGCCGGCAGGTCTACGTCTTCCTCCTCGAGGCCATCGGCCTGACCGGGCTGATGGGTCTGTTCCCTCCCCTCCGGGGGATGCTGATGGTCTCCGGGTTCCTGGTGGCGCTCCTGGTCGCGTACACGGCCATGGTCATCCAGGCGACCAGGGCGGCACCGGTCCATCGGGAGGCTCGACCCGCCGCCCCGGGCGACGCGGTGGTGGTCCTCCCCGAGGCCCGGCCCGAGCCGGAGTTCCGGATCGAGGAGCAGGACCGCCGGGTCGTCCGCATCGCCGCCCGGTAAGCGGTTCGGGCCACCATCTGGAACAATCCGCCCGTGGACCTCCAGGCGCTGTCCGACGAGTTCCACCGCCGGTTCGACGAGAAGATGGTCGCCCGCGAGGCGGCGCTGGTAGCCTCCCGGAAAGCCATCCGGTCTTCCGCCAACGCCATCCGAGCCATCCACCGGGGGGAGGCCGACGAGGCCGAACGGCTGATGGCCGAGGCCCGGCGGGCCCTCGACGAGGGGGAGGCCGCCACCGAGGGGCACCGGGACGTCCGGCACGCGGGGTTCCTCCACGACGCACAGAAGGAGTACGCGGAGGCGCGCCTCACCGAGGCGGTGGTGTTCGGCCGGGACCTGCCGACCGCCGACGACGTCGGGGTGCCCCCTGCCGCGTTCCTCAACGGGATGGCCGAGGCGATCGGGGAGGCTCGCCGGACCGTGCTCGATCTGCTCCGGAGCGGTGAGGCCCGCAAGGCCGAGGGGATCCTGGGGGCCATGGACGAGCTGTACGGGGTCCTGGTGACCATGGACTACCCGGACGCCATCACCGGCAACCTCCGCCGGAGCACTGACGTGGCCCGGAGCATAATCGAGAGGACCCGGGGCGACCTGTCGATGTCGCTGGTCCAGCGGGACCTCCGGGACGCCCTGGAGCGCCACTCGGAGGAGCTTCGCGGGAGCGGCTAACTGCTAACTGCTACCCTTTGAGTGCTCGGGGGTGTAGCTCAGTGGTAGAGCGCTGCCTTCGCACGGCAGAGGTCAGGGGTTCAACTCCCCTCACCTCCACAATTCGATCTTTGTGTGAACCGAACAGCGAGGCGAACGGCCCCTCGTGCTCGTGGCCGGCAACCTAGAACCTCCCGCGCGAGGCCCCGTCCGCCGGACACGGTGGGCCGCTGGATGGGTCACCTGGAGCCGTTGCAGGTCCTCGATCTGGGCCTCACAACCCGGTGGTGGAGAACACTGAGCATGCCCCGTGAAGGATTACGAAGTTCCGCTCGCCGTGCTTCATCCGGTCCTCCTTGGGACTGAACGGCTTGGCCGCCAGTCCCAAGGAGCCCGAATACACCAGGTGCCGACGACGCGCTGCTAGGCGCTCGACGCTCCCTCCGGGATGCTGAGATGCGTCAGCCCCAGGAACGGCGTGTCGAAGTCGAACCCCGGGACGCTGAGCTTGAATCCTTCCGGCTCACCGGTCTGGATGCCCGCAAAGCCGACGTTGCAGGCGATCTCCAGCGTACCCTCGAGCGATCCGCCTGCGTCCGGACGCAGGACGACAGTGACGACGAGGATGCTCGCCCGAATGCGACCGTAGTCTCCGAAGGGCGGGCCGGCATCGTAGCTGACGAACCTCTTAACGTTCCACTTGCCAGACGCGAAAGGCCCCGAGCCCGGCGAGGGGAAGTCCTCTACGTGGATGAAGTTGCCGCCTCCTTTGGGATCCACCTGGCCGGTCTTGGCCTTGAAGCTACCTGCGCCTTCGAGGATCATCACGTGGTTGGTGGCCTCGGAGGCCGACGTGCTACTCAGCGCGACGAGCGAGAAGTGCTGGTGGCCGTTCCCCTTGCGGTACCCGGCCAGCGCGGGCGACGTGACGGCAAGCGTGCTCAGGCCGATTGACCCGATCCCGGCGCGCTTCAGGAACTCTCTGCGGTCCATGTTCTCGCCTCCCTCACAAACAGACCGCTATGTCGGGCGGAGTCGCCATTGGATGCAGCCGGGCGGGCCGCGGCTTCGCGCTCGCACGGCCTCCACCAATCCGACCCGTGCCTTCACTGCGGTACCCTGGAGCGCCATCCGCAACCTCTTCCGGTCACAGAGTTTCCGGCCGGGAGGGCTCGGAAGTCAACTCCGCCTCCAGTTCACCTGCGGCTTTCGCCGTCCCCTCCACGACGGGCTGCCTAGGGCGCGGGCAGCCAGCAGAGGCACGCGGTTCACCTTCCTAGATCAGCGGTGAGCCGGCGACGAGGCAGCAAGAAGGGCGGTTCGCCCACCGATCCCTTCAAGACCACTTGATGTCCCGGTGCCCGAACCAGCGCCGGGGCATTGTACTGCCGCTGCTTCCTCCGCCGGCGGGCCCGGCCTAACTGCTGGATCGCCAAGCGGCAGATACGCTCACTGACTCGAGGACATCCTCAAGAACTTCGGGATCCCGTACCTGAAGGCGGTGGGCGAGCCAAACCTCGGCCAAACCGATTCCGACCAAGGTGAAGAATGTGATGAAGGAGTGTGGGTCGGCGATTCTGATCTTCACCAAGGACGAACAGTTTGTGGACAGCGACGGGAACGAAATCTGGAGGCCCAGCGAGAACGTGGTGTACGAGCTGGGGGCGTCGTCGTTGGCCTACGACGATCGGGTGGTTATCTTCATGGAAGAAGGCCTCACGTTCCCCGCCAACTTCGACAGCATTGGTCACATCACGTTCCAGCCGGATGCCATCGAGGCTAAGACCATGGATTTGCTAAAGGAGCTGATCGGATTCGGCCTCTTGAAGGTCACGCCGGCCGGTTAAGGCGAAAGTCGTGGCTGAACCTAACCCAGCGAGAGGAACTGAGGGACCACGGAGAACCAGGCAAATTGGTTGGTTCGCGCACCGGTCCGACAAGACCACCAGCATCGGACGAGAGCTCTTGTCTCTCCGGGGCGCTCCGGGGAAACTGGTCAGCGCCATGTGCACCCCGCCAGCATGACGACCCCTCCCGAGACCCAGTACGCCACGGCTCCGGACGGCGTGAAGATTGCCTACCAGGTCACCGGCGGCGGAGATCTCAACCTGGTGTTCATGCAGGGAGCGGTGGCGCACCTCGACCTTGCCTGGGAGGACCCGCGGTTCAGCCGCCTGTTCGAGCGGCTGTCGTCCTTCTCCCGCTTGATCCGGTTCGATCGGCGGGGGATGGGGATGTCTGAGGTGACCGAACGACCCCCCACTCTCGAGGAGCAGGTCGCCGACTTCGGCGCGGTGATGGATGCGACCGGGTCCGAGCGCGCGGCGCTGTTCGGCACGATCGATGCGGGGACCATCGCGCTTGTCTTCGCCGCCGAGTACCCGGAGCGCACCGCCGCGGTGATCGCGTTCGAGACAGCCCCCCGGTGGACCCGCACCGGGGAGGACGATTTCGGGGTGGACCCAGAGGCCCTGGCCCGCTTCGCCGAGGCCACCCAGGCCATGGAGGTTGAGGCCCAGCTCGCGATCGTTGCTCCGTCGCGCAAGGACGACCCCGCGTTCCGCTCCTGGTTCCGCCGGTACACGCGGTCCGCTCAGAGCGGCATCCCGGTCCAGGTGGTGATGATGGTCATGATGTCCTGGGACATTCGGGACCGGCTGGCGGACATCCGAGCACCCGTCCTGGTGCTCAACCGAGCGGAGCACGCGCTCCTCCCGATCCGGAACGCCCGGGCCCTGGCGGGGGCCCTTCCCGAGGCCACCCTCGTCGAGATGCCGGGTCGCGATACGGCGATCTTCTCGAGCGATGTCGACCTGGTGGCCGATGAGATCGAGGCCTTCCTGACTGGCTCCCGTCCCCCTCCCCGGCGAGACCGGGTATTGGCCACCGTGCTGTTCACCGACATCGTGGGATCGACCGAGCGAGCCGCCTCCATGGGCGACCGGGACTGGCGTGAACTCCTGGAGCGCCATCACCGCCTCCTGCGGGCCGAGCTCGACCGGTACGGAGGACGCGAGGTCCACACGGCCGGGGACGGCTTCCTGGCGACGTTCGATTCTCCCCGCCGGGCCATCGAGTGCGCGACTGCCGCGGGCCGGGCGATCCGCTCGATCGGCCTCGACATCAGGGCCGGCGTCCATGCCGGGGAGGTCGAACTCTCACAGAGCGACGTTCAAGGGATCGCGGTGCACATCGGCGCCCGCATCTCGGCGCTGGCCGGCGCGGGGGAGGTCGTCGTCTCCTCCACCGTGAAAGACCTAGTGGCGGGCTCCGGGATCCGGTTCCAGGACCGGGGGGCGCATCAGCTGAAGGGCGTTCCAGGGGAGTGGCATGTGTTCGCCGTCACGGCTCCTGGCTGATCGGGGACCCTCGATCGTGGGTTGGCGAGCCTCGGTTCGCGCACCGATCCTTCAAGACCACGAGGTAGCTACTCGAACTCGACGAGGAAGGCTGAGGCCTTCTTGATATTGATCCCTCGCCACGATCTGAGGCGCAGCAGGTGGCGGTCGCCAGAGACGATGACTTCGGCTCGCCCCTCGGAAGCGGCCTCGAGCACGCGGTCATCCGCGGGATCTTCCTCGATCACCCGGATCGTCTCCGTCGGCTCGACGACAGTTCCGATCCTAGTTAACTGCGCCACGGCCTCTTCTGCTCGGCCCGGATGCCACCCAAACTTGTCGGTCAGGATGCGTCCGAGTTCTGCAAGCAAGGGTCGAGATGCCACCAGATCTATGCGCTTCTCGAGAGCCAGCCGATAAACGGCCTCCGGGGCTCCTCCGGGGAAGATGAGGGCCGATATCAGGATGTTAGTGTCGAGGACAACCCTCAACCCCGGGCCTCTTGGATCAGGCGCTCTACGTCCTTCTCCGTCCTGATCCCTTGGCGTGTCGCCTGTGCGGCACCGTACCGCTGGAGCGACTCAAAAGTCCCCGTCTCAAGGTAAGCCCGGTAGACTCGAAGCATCTCCCGGAAGAGTTCGCTCTTGTTCCGGCCCTCCGCTTCCGCCAAGCGCTCGAAGTCGGAGGCGGCGTCCGGAGGGACGGAAACCGCAAGCACCCGGGAAGAGCGTCTTCGCGGCATGGTCATACGGAGTATAACACACACACACCCGGGTGGATCGTTCAAGCTCGGCGCCGATGGGGGAAGAGGCATGTCCGAGGCGCCGGTAGAGCGGCAGGCGGCTCACACATCCTCGCGCAACCTCCACAAGCCTCAACGTCCTGGTTGGAGCCCTGTTTCCACCAACTTGTGCCTGTGGCCGCGGAGGAACGCGGGTGATCGTCCCACCAGCCTTCCCACCGTCAATGAGCGGGATGCCCCTCCCGATTCACTTCCATCCCTCCACGATCTCAACGATGCAGGCGAGGGTGCCCGCCGACGAGTGACACCGGAGCCCGGCATGTCGTCCGCCTTCGCGATGAGTTTGCTGCCGATCTGGGGTCGTAGTTGGTGTCGGAGTAACTTGCGGCCGATACATCGAATCGCTCGGAGCGGCCGAGCTCACAGGAGGGAGACGAGGTGACTGGACACAAGATTGGAACGCGCGACGAGTGGCAGGCGGCACGCGACGAGCTGGCGAAGCTCGAGGCGGAACACGCCGAGCGAAACGAGGAGATCAAGAGGAAGCGGCTCGAGCTCCCATGGGTCCCCGTCGCGAAGGAGTACGAGTTCGACACCGACGACGGGAAGAAGACCCTCGCCGAGCTGTTCGATGGCCGCTCGCAGCTCCTCGCCTACAACATCATGTACGGGCCGGACTACGAGGTCGGGGCATGCCCCGGCTGCACGAGCCTCGCGGACGGGTTCGACGGCCAGCTGATCCACCTGAACAAGCGCGACGTCACGTTCCTCTGCTTCTCGCGGGCACCGATCGACCGCCTGGCCGCCTACAAGAAGCGGATGGGCTGGCAGTTCCCCTACGTCTCGACGTACGGGACCGACCTCCCGTTCGACTTCGGGCTCGCGTTGACCGAAGAGCAGGCACAGCAGATCCCCGAGGTCAAGGAGATGATCGACAACCCGCCGGGCTGGCTCCAGGAATGGTCGGAGCAGGTTGGCGCGGAGCTCAAGGACGGCCTCCGCGAGGCCCCGAGCTACATCGCGTTCGCCCGCGAGAACGGGACCGTCTACCACACCTACACGGTGATGGCGCCCGATCCGTTCGTCGC
>JBOGVU010000124.1:0-5989 GCA_050692915.1 Actinomycetota bacterium
TCACGAGCCTCTCTCCCCGGCGGAGGCGGCGGTGCCGCGGATGGCCAGGCGGGAGAGGCCCAGGGCAACGGCCCCGACCACCGTGGCGGCGACCACGAAGTTCAGGATCGCCCGGAGGGGGAACACGGTCGTCGGCGAGGGCTCGTCGAGCAGGATGCCGTCCGGGTCGTGCTCCAGGCCGATCACCGAACCCCCCTGGCCGAGCGTGGTGGCGAACACGAGATCGTCCCCCACCGCCACGGCGCCGAGCGGTCCGGGGCTCAGGTCGCTCCGCCACACCAGCCGGCCCGTATCGAGGTCGATGGCCGATAGGACCCCGGAGGTGTCGCCGATCACCGCCGCCCCGCCGAGCACGGCCGGCGACGACGGGGACAGGGTGTTCTGGCGACCCCCCGGCAGGGCCCGGAAATCGGCCAGAAGGAACGTCCATCGTTCCTCCCCGTCGCCCGGCCCAAGCCCGTAGAGATGGAGCCGGTCGGCCACCACCAGCGGTGTAGACGCCGCGGGGACCTGCCGGCTCGAGACGGCGGTCCGGATCTCGGCGGTCCAGACCTGGCCCCCGCCGTCGAGGTCGAGGGCCCGCAGGACCCCCTCGCTCGTGGCCACGAAGACCCGCTCCCCGTCGGAGGCGGGGGCCGAGGCGGGCAGGGCCGGGCCGGAGGTGGAGAACTGCCACTGGGGCCGCCCTCCGGTGGCCGCGTCGAGGGCGAACACCGTGACCACCCCCGTCTGCCGAACCTCCCCCGCCACCAGCACCAGGTCCTCCACCACCGCGGGGGTGGCTTCCAGCCGTCCCTCGACCTCGGACCGCCACCGCTCCTCGCCGGTGTCGGCCTCCAGGGCCACCACCTCGCCTGCGGTGGTGGCCGCGTACACGAGTCCGTCGGCGACCACGAGCCCACCGGCGACGTCGGCGTCCACGAAGGCCCGCCACGCCTCGTTCCCGTCCTCCAGGCCCCGGGCCACCACGGCAGTGCTCGAGCCGGACCCTGAGGCGTGCACCACGAGGTCGCCGGCGATCGCGGGAGGGCCGGCGGGGCCCTCGGTGCGGTCCATCTCCCACAGCGGCTCCCCGGTGGCGGGGTCGAGGGCCATCACTCCCCGGGCGGCCACCACCACCAGGGCGCTCCGGGCCACGGCCGGGCCCGTCACCGGGCCGCCCAGGGCGACCGCCTCGGTCCATGCCTCCCGGTACGGGGGGGCGGGGCCCTCGGCGGTCCCGGAGTGAGCGGGGTCCCGCCCGGCCATGGGCCACGGGTCGGCCTCCTGGGCGGACGCGGGCCCCCCGCCGAGCGCCACCACCGTCACGGCGGCGGCCGCCGGCCATCCTCGGAGATGGGCTCGAGCGCGCGACGATGACGACCGGGGAGACATGGCCGCCCATTCTAGGTGGTCGGCCGGTTCAGACCGCCGCGCCGTCCAGCGGTGCCAGCCGGATCAGGCCGACCACGCCGTCCCGCCGAAGCAGCAGCATAGGGTCGAGGTATGACCCTGCGTATCGGGCCCCCAGGTGGAGATGGGGCGGCTCAGCGCCCGGGTGGCCTTGGCCGGATCGCCCGAGGACCTGCCCCCGGCCGATCGAGGCCCCCGCCTTGACCTCGATCGCGCTCAGCCACGAGTACGTGGTGCGAACCCCGTCCGGATGGTCCACGGACACGTGACGTTCGCCGGCCACGACTCCGGCGAAGGCCACCACGCCATCCCCCGCGGCCCGAACGGGCGTACCCATCGGGACGGCGATATCGATCCCCCGGTGACCGGAGCCGTACGGTCCGGCCGGTGGCTGGAACGGCCGGATCACCGGGCCGTGGACCGGCCAGTCGTACGACCCGTACTCGGGGCCGGCGGCCGCGGGCAGGACGCCCCGGGCCCGCAGCCCCGCGTCGGCCGCCCCGGTGGCCGGTATCAGAGAGGCCAACAGGGCGAGGGCCGCAACGACGCGCACGGCCCGACGCTAACAGGAGGTACCGACACGAGCCCCGGAGGTCACTCGTCGCCTTCAGCGAGGTTGTTCCGGAGGGATCCCACGGCCTTCACGTGGATCTGGCAGACCCGGGACTCCGTGACCCCGAGGATCTCCCCGATCTCGGAGAGCGTGAGCCCCTCGAAGTAGTACAGCGTGATGACGACCTTCTCCCGCTCCGACAGCGAGTTGATGGCCGCGGAGAGGAGCCCGCGCATCTCCTGCCCCTCCAGGCCGGACGTGGGGTCGGCGTTGGCCGCGTCGGCCAGCGTGTCGAGGAGCGACCGCTGCTCGCCGCTCTCGTCCCCGCCGCCCACGACCTCCTCGAGGGCCATCACCGAGACCAGCGAGATCTGAGTGATCATCTCGTGGAGCTCCTCCAGGTTGATCCCGAGCTGCTCGGCCACCTCGTCGTCGGTGGGCGCGCGATTCAGCTTCCCCTCCAGGGCGGCGTGGGCCTTGTCCACCTCCCGGGCCTTGTATCGCACCGAGCGAGGGACCCAGTCCATGGCCCGCAGCTCGTCGATGATCGCGCCCCGGATCCTGGGGATCGCGTACGTCTCGAACTTCACCGCGCGGGCCCGGTCGAACTTGTCGAGGGCGTCCATGAGCCCGAACATGCCGTTCGAGATCAGGTCGGCCTGCTCCACGCTCTGGGGCAGGCCCGCGCCGAGGCGGCCGGCCACGTACTTCACCAGCGGCGCGTAGTGGAGGATCAACCGCTCCCTGGCCCGCTGGCCGCCCGAGGTCTTGAACTCCTCCCACAGCGCCTCGAGCTCGCGGGCCTCTGTCGTGGGCGCCTCCTCCCGGGGCCCGGAAGCGGGAACGGTGGCCATCAGGCCCTCGGGTGGCTCCGACGGTAGACGCCGAACAGGCGCCGACGCGAGACGTGCGTGTACCGCTGGGTGGTTCCGAGGCTCGAGTGTCCTAGGAGCTCCTGGACCGCCCTGATGTCTGCCCCTCCCTCCATGAGGTGGGTGGCGAACGAGTGCCGCAGCGTGTGCGGGCTCACCCGCCTCCCCGCCAGTATGTCCCGACGGTATTTTTCCACCAGTGAGCCGACATCGCGCGGGGAGATCCGCTTCCCCCGACGGTTCACGAACAGGGCTGACCCGCCCGGTCCGGCACCCATGGTGGCCCTTCGAGAAGATCCGAGATACGTGTGGAGCGCCTCCACGGCCTCCTCACCGATGGGAACCGAACGCTCCCGCCCGCCCTTCCCGAGCACGCGGACCCGCCCCTCGCCCAGATCGAGGTCGTCGAGGTCCAGGCCGCACAGCTCCGAGACCCGGATCCCCGCCGCGTACAGGAGCTCGAGCACGGCGCGGTCCCTGATCGCCCACCGGTCGTCCCCGCCCGGCGCCTCCACCAGAGACGACGCCTCCCCCGGTTTCAGCACGGGAGGCAGGGAGGCCGGGACCTTCGGGGCCGCCAGCATGGTAGCCGGGTTCGTCGCCACCAGGCCCCGGCCGACGGCGAACCGGTACATGGAACGCACCGCGGCCGCCTTCCGGGCGATCGACGAGCGGGCCATCCCCCGGGTTGCGAGGTGGGCCAGCCAACGTCGGAGCCGGGCGTGGGTGGCGGTGCGGAGCCCGCCGCCGCCCCGTTCGAGGAACTCGGCCAACCCTGTGAGATCGTCCCGGTAAGCACGCGCCGTGTGCGCGGACAGATGCCGCTCCAGCGACAGGTGCTGGAGGAAGGCCTCGATGATGGCTTCGTCGGCAGGTTGCACGTTTCCCCCCGGGTGAGCGCTCCCTTGTGTAGCACACGGGGCAGCCCGTTCCCAGGACCCGGCCGAGCCGCCGGCGTGGGAAGATGGATCCGTGCTCAGCCCGGTCGTCACCCACGCCCCCTGTGCCCTCGACCACCAGCGCCGGCTCCGCGAGGCTCGGGCCGCGGCCCTGGCGCGACGCTTGGGACGCCGGCTCCGCCGCCGCCACGTCGAGGCCAGCGCCGACCTGGCCGCCGGGCTGGGGGCCCGCGGCGAGGACGTGTGGGACGCCCTGCGCGTCTGATCGCTACAGGCAGAGGGAGCTGCTGGCCAGGCTCCACCCGCCGGCGATCTGCTGGATCCGCCCGATCCGTGTCTCGGCGATGAAGCTCGGAAGCCACGTCGTGTCGACCACCAGATGGGTGAGGTTGCCGGCTGCCTTCAGGTCGGTGACCCGTACCGGGCTGCCGGAGTCGCCAAAGATGGCCGCGCCGTCCCAGCCGTAGGAGTCCTCCCGCCAGGTCAGGGCCACCCCGGCCCGCGGGGTTCCCCCGGTGCCGATGCCGAGCCCGTGCCCGTAGTGCCACACCGTCTCCGGCCCGGATCCTGCGTAGGCGCCGCATGGCCCGCCGACCACGGCGATCGTGGGGTCGACCCACTCGTTGAGCTCGGGGCGGATCGAGACGAGCCCGAAGTCGTCGCCGATCCCGTTGTCGCGGAACGAGATCACCGAGCCGACGTTCACCAGCACGGGGTTCTCCGTGCCGGGAGCCAGCGTCAGCAGTGTCACCGGCTCACCGACGCGCTCCACGCAGTGGCCCGCGGTGCCGATGGCGTAGGACCCGCCCTGCTGGAACACGAAGTTCATCGTGCATCCCGCGGGCGCGATCATCCATGCCCCCGGACGGATGCCCACCGTGCTCGGGAGCGGCGCCTGGGCCGGGGCCGCCACGGTCCCGTCCGACTCCACCGCTCGCTGGAGCGTCCGTGTGTACCAGTCCGGCCGGGCCCCCCGGAGGGGGATCGCGTACCCCCCGGCGGTGACCGTGACGCCCTCCAACGACGCGAGATCCGTGCCCCCGGCCGGGCTTCCGACCGTAGGCGACTGGCCCGCGCCGGCAGGGGCCGAAACGAGAAGGACCATCGCGAGAGAGAGAGGACCGAGGGTGCGTATCCAGGCCATATCGAAGACCTCCGTGATGGGCGTTTCTCAAGAGTTCGTCCTCCGGTCGATCGAATCCTTCCCGGCGCTCAGCCGGACCCGGCGCGCCGGTACCGGCCCCCGTCGACGGTCACCAGGCCCCGGAGCTCCAGAGCGCCCAGGACGCGGAGGGCCCGGGCCGGATCCACGCCAGCAGACCTCGCCACCGCGTCGAGGGTCGCGGGCGTGCCTGGGACGAGCTCCAGGAACCTCCGCTCGTCCTCGGTGAGGCCGGTGGGAGGCGGGTCGCGATCGGGATCGGGCACCCCTTTAGGTGAGTTAGGTGAGCGCGCCGGAGCCAGGCCGAGGGTCTCGAGCACGTCTCCCGCCCCTCGGATCAGGGCGGCGCCGTCGCGGATCAGGGCGTGGGGGACGTCCGAGAGCTGGCCGGTGATGGCCCCGGGCACGGCCATCACGTCCCTCCCGAGGTCCAGGGCGAACTCGACCGTGATGAGCGACCCGCTGCCCGGCGCCCCCTCGACCACGATGACCCCCTGGGCCAGCGCAGCCACCAGTCGGTTGCGGGCCGGGAACCGGTGAGGGCGAGCCTCGATCCCCGGCGGGTACTCGCTCACGACAGCGCCGGCCCTGGCGACCTCCTTGATCAGCCCGGCGTTCCTCGGGGGGTAGGCCACATCGATGCCGGAGCCGAGCACGGCGACCGTGGGACCCCCGGCCCGGAGGGCCCCCCGATGGCCGGCGGCGTCGATCCCAACCGCTGCCCCGCTGACAACCGTCACGCCAGCGGCCCCCAGACCGGCGGCGATCGTCTCGGCCACCTCTCGCCCGTACTGCGTGCACCGCCTGGCGCCGACCATGGCTACGGCCGGCCGCGGGTTGGGGAGCGTGCCCCGGACGAAGAGGCACACCGGCGGGTCGGTCAGGTCGAGGAGCGCCGGCGGGTAGTCCTGGTCCCCGGGTGCCGCCATCCGGGCCCCGCACCCGGCCAGTGCGGCCCGGACGGACCCGGGCTCGACGCGCTCCGCCACGGCCCGATCCCTGGCGGACGCTCCCCGGGCCGCGCCGGCCGCGACGGCCCGCAAGCACGCCCGAGCCGTCCCCTCCCGCCACGCCAGCCGATGACGGTCGGCAGGGGTGATCCCCTCGAGGT
>JBOGVU010000125.1:0-5841 GCA_050692915.1 Actinomycetota bacterium
CTCACGTTCCCGAGATACGCGAGCCACAGCCTTCAGCGTGGCGGCGTGGAATGAACCCTGCGCTTCCGTGCGAGAGGCGCTCATTCGCTGGCGCTGCTTCAACCGCCGGATCCTCTGCCGTTCGGCCTTCCTCCCTCGGCGCTGCTGCTTCTGGCGCTCCCGCTCCGTCGATACAGTTAGGTGCGGGTCCGCGAGGGGCTCGTGCGTGCGGGCCTTCCGCTCCCACTCGAGTCTCCACCACCGCATCCTCGCCATGGCGCTCCTCACCGATCCTTGTCGCGAGTATAGGTCGAGCCACTGGCTCCCTCTTCTTAGCCTAATTGTGGGATCAGGAGCGCAGCTCATCAAGCTCGTATCTCGAACACAGCAATCAGCAACTCGACCCGGAGATTCTCGACTCGGGCGCGGGGACCCCACCCGAAGTGTATCGCCGCCCAGTTCCATACCGACCCGCAAGGTAGGCGGCAAGGGAAGGATGGACAAGCCCGAGGTTCGCGTCAGTGTCGGGATGACCCTGTCTTTCATTTCTGATCCTCTTCCTCGAGCGTGAAGTACACGCTCGCACCACGGTCGACCTCGCCCTCAGCCCAGACGCGACCGCCATGGCGACGGACGATGCGCTGGACGGTGGGCAACCCGATGCCCGTTCCCTCAAACTCATGAGCGGAATGGAGGCGCTGGAACACCTCGAAGAGTTTCGGCGTTTCGGCCATGTCGAACCCTGCGCCGTTGTCGCGGACGAGGTACACGACCGGACGGCTGGCAGCCTGCGCACGGAACTCGATCTGGGCGACCTTGCGTTTGCGGGTGAACTTCCACGCATTGCCGAGGAGATTCTCGAGCAGAACCGCGAGAAGCCCCTGGTCGCCGACGCACACCAAACCATCATCGACGACTGCCTCGACACGACGCTCTGGGTGGTCTCGTCGAAGACGCGCGAGGACGTCACGTGCAAGGCTCGACAGGTCGACCCTATCGTGACGAATGCCAGCGCTCGTAACCCGCGAAAGGGTGAGTAGGTCGTCGATGAGTTGAGCCATCCGCTGCGCTGACTCCCGGATGTGGCGCAGAGACTCTCGGCCCTCGTCGTCCAATCTGTCCGCGAAATCTTCGAGGAGCTGGCTGAAGCCATCGATGGTGGCCAGCGGGGAACGAAGGTCGTGCGCGACCGAGGAGCTGAAGGCCTCGAGCTCCCGGTTGGCGGCCTCCGTCTCTGCGAGGGCCCGATCGCGCTGAGCAGCGCGGAGCGCCAGATCCTCGTGCAGGAACAGCAGGCCGGTGAGGATCTCCGCCAGTATCGGATCGGTTTCCGCCACCTCGACGATCTCTTCATCGGTGATCGTGCATCGGCCCGTTGCGATATCCGCAACGTGCTCGATCACAACGGCAGCGAGTTCGGACTCACCCCCCGAGTGCATGGCGTGCCGCCTCCAGCGCGTCCTCGTGCCGGCGATGAATCGTGAGCGAGCCATGTCCCGCGCCGCGCAGCACAAACCTGGCGGCCACCGATAGCACGAAGTTCGGGCCGACGAGGAGGGAAGTGTGGGCGATCCGCGTCAGGCGGGAGAACCGTTCGCGCAGGTGAGCGCGCACCTCCGCGCTCGGCCGCCGCCCTTCGGTTAGATCGATTACGAGGGCAAAGCTCACCATTCCCGCGGTTAACTCCTCGATCTTGTCGAAGCACAGGTCGAGCTGGAACGGCGTGGGGACGGGAACGGCTCGGAAGAGCACCATGTGATCCTCGACCAGCGAGACACGGTCCCGAAGCGCCTCGCGCTCGGCATCAGACGATTCCGGGCCGTACGGGCGTGGCTCGACCTCCGCCATCCGCGTTCATCCTCCCGATCGTCTCGTACCCGTCATGGTTCGTCCTCTATTCCGAACTTCGACCGATTCCACAGCGCCTTTAGACGGTACTCTCCGGACCTCTAGACGGACTTGGGGATCTCCATTTGTGACACCATCCGGTCGAGTCGTCGGTTCCATCCAGGACATAAGCTCCTCTCCAGGCCCCGCGTCCAGGGGCTGTTCCCTGGCCCGGGCGTCTTGTGAGCCCAGCTGAGGGACGATAGGCCGAGCGCGCAATTGTCGGGCACAAGGGCTTCCGGTGTCGCCCGAGAATGTTGAGAAAACAGGTGACTAGCTCGGGCGGGACCGTCCGGATTTTGGCTGATCTGGAAGGGTCGGCGTGGCGGGGGCGTGCTCGGGGTCGCGCTGCTGCCCATCGCGGCGATCTTCTGGGTCGGCTTCGAACTTCCCATCCCACCGCTGATCGGGCTGGCCCGCGCCGCAATCGTCATCGCCAACTGGCGGCTACTCGAGAACCCCTGAGGAGCGCCGATGGCTGACCTTCCGGCGGCCGGCCGCCAGGATCGCTGCCAGCGTTTCGCCTTGCGGTCGCCGCCGGGAACGGCGTGTGCGTACACGTTGAGGGTCGTGGAGGCCCGGGCGTGGCTGAGCCGCTGGGAGACCGTGGCGATGGGAACGCCGGCGGCCAGCATCTCGGTGGCCATGAAGTGGCGCAGGTCGTGCAGCCGGAAATGTGGCAGGCCCGCGGCACGCCGGGCCGCGATGAACTGCTTGGTCAGCCAGTTGGGCAGCCACGGCTTTGCGCAGTCCGGACGTGAGCTGAATACGAAGGCCTCGCCGGAGAGCTCCACCGCCGCGCGCCGGGCCTGGGCCTCCACACGGGAACGATGGTCGATCAGCACGTCCCAGGTCTCGCCATCGAGCTCCACCCGGTAGGTGCGGTGGGTCTTGGTGGCGCGGAGCTCGGGACCATTCGGACCCTCAATTAGGGCCCGGGTGAAGGCGACGGCGGTCCCCTCTTCGTCGACGTCTCCCCACTGCAGAGCCAACAGCTGGCTGCGACGAGCGCCGGTCGAGACGGCGAGCCTGAGGAAGCAGAACAGAGGTGGATCCTCCTGCCTCGCCCACTCCAGGAGGACGGCCACCTGCTGGTGGCTTGGCGGGCGGATGTTTGCGGGCGCCACCCAGGGCGGTGTTGCGTATGACGCGGCGTTCAGCCAGATCCACTCCCAGCGGACGGCCTGGGCGAGCGCGCGGTGCAGGACGCCATGGACACGAGCCACGGTGCCGTGAGTTAGCGGCTGGTCCCTGCGACCACCTGCGCGGAGGAGGTGGCCGTAGAAGTCGTCGATGTCCTCGGTGGTCAGCTTGGCGACGTGCAGATGCCCCAGATGCGGCTTGAGGTAGCAGTCGAACACCGAGCGGGTGTGGCTGACGGTCGCCAGCCCCCATCCGGGCGAGGCCGCCTCGAACCACCGGTCCTCAGATCGGCCAGCGTGCCGGCCCGAAGATGCGCGTAGCCCGCCTCCTCGACGAGGTCACGGAGCTGCGCCTGGGCGAAGCGCCGGCTGCCGTGGACGGTCCTGCTCGCCCACCTCTGGCGGCCGGTCTCCGAATCCGTCCCGAGGTACACACGAAGCTGCCAAGAATCCCTCCCCCACTGCCGGATCGATCCTCGTCCCATGGAGGGACTGTACGCCGCTCATGGACAAGCCATGGCCAACTCATGGACAACGGTGGAGCCGGCGCGAGGGTCGGAACCGGCAGAATCGCAGGTCAGGAGGCGCAGGACTTGAGCGGACGACGGGATTCGAACCCGCGACCCCCACCTTGGCAAATGAAACGGCGACCGTCCACCGTCGTTCGCTTAAGTTCATCCTAGCAGGTCAAAAGGGCACGAGCCGACACGCGACCAGCAGCGGATGATGGCGGACCGGGGCGAACGAAGCCCCATAGGGTCAGAAACAGCGCGGCCTCCCAAAGTCGCTATCGTCTCCGATCCCCGTCCGTCCCCCAACGGGCGCGGAGGCAGGGAGGGGTCGAGCTTGGTCCTGGAGAACCCCAACCACCCACCATTTCCTGGCTCCCCCCCGAGACCGACCTGGAAAGCGGGAGATGGGCCAAACGATTCGACCACCTGTTGAGGCTCGAGGAACTCGACACGGGCCAAGCGTCTTGTTGTGACGGAGCTCCGGAAGGTGGGTTGAAGCCGGGCCCCCTCGGGGAGGTTCTCGAGAGCCGCTCTTCGAAGGCCGACCCTGCAAGGCCAAGTCCCGCCCCCGAGACACACCCTCTCGGTGGGGGGCCACGTAGACCTTCTCGCCCCTTGCTTAGGTTCGTCACCTGATTCCCCCTCCCCTACTGGCCAGGAACCGAGCGAGGGCCTCGATCTTCTCACCGACCTTCTTCCGGATGGCCGGGCCGAGGGTGTCGAACGGCTGGACGTCTGCTCCGTCCCTGAGTCGGCCGACGCCTGGAGCTCTGCGGCGCCCTTGCTGACGGCGCGGGCCGAGATGGGTGTGGCCTCCACGGGCGGACGCATCTACACCGTCGGGGGGCTTCCCGCCCTCGGCGTGACGTCGGACGCGAACGAAGTCTTCAAGCCGTAGTCACGTCCCTCGGACCAGGCCGGGGCAACCCGGCCCGGCCCTGGGGGGTCGTGCCGATCGGCGGCCTCACTAGCGACGGTTCCTTGGAGGTCTTGTTCCGCAAATAGGCCAGGGGAGTCGTTGTGACCGGAGAACGTTGACGAAACAGGTGACTCCCTGCGAGTCATGAGATCGTCCGCGGAGGTTCCTCTGGTGGGACGGACATCCGGCAGGCCTGAGCGGTTCAGGGCGCAAAGGACCGGAGGGCCTTCCGGACCGCTTCCTCAGCCTGGTCCCAGGCGAACAGTCGCCCCAGATGGACCTGCACCACGCCCTCGGTCAGTATGGCCTCGGCCACCCCCGGCGCGAGGAACGCTGCTCGGAGCACCGGGTCTGACTGAGCCATCCCCGGGCTCTCGGCAACGGCCGGGGTACCCCGGTACCGCACGGGGAACGTCCGGGGCGGGGGCTCGGCCGGCGGGTCCACGGGGGTTCCCAGCTGGGGGGAGAGGATCTCCCCGATCCTGACCTCAACGAGGGCAGGGTCGGTCCCAGGAGCGAGGTTCAGCCGGGCCCGGTAGCGGTGAAGGTCCATCGACCGAAGGCCCGGGATGGACAGGAGGCGGTCCAGCGGCCACGGCACCCGAGCCGGGGGGCAAGTCTCGATGGTAGCCCGGGTCAGCTCGACCGTCGTGTGGAGCCGCAAGACCGACGGGTTCGGGGCCCCCTCCAGCGCCCACCTGGCCATGGCCCTCAATCGGTCAACTCGAACCACCCCTCCGGGGAGAGGGGGAGGTTCTCACGGATCACCGCGCGGATGGGCTTCTCGGCTCCTTCGATCGGGTCCAGAGTCGGTACCCACCCTCCCATGACGGCGCCGTCACACGCAGCCGGGGGCGCCCCGTCCGGCGGCCCTGTGAAACTCGGCGACCACACGGCGGGCCACCTCCACGGCCCACCGGGCTTCTTCGGCTCCGACCGCCGGGGGGCGCCTCGGGAGGAGGGGAGGCGGACCGGCGGTCCAGCCGCTCGGGGTCCCCGCGGTATCCGACCACCGCGTCACGGAGGGCCTGGAGCCGCTCGAGGTCGGGAGCGGCCTCCAGCTGGCGTCCGATGGCTCGCTGGCAGAGGTCGTGCCACTTGGGGAGGAACCGGGCCCGGTAGTTGAAGCTGCCGATGGTCTCGCCCCCCAGGCGGTTGACCGTGGCCTCCAGTGCGGCGTGGGCGGCGAGGACCGCCAGGGCCGCGTGGCCGGCGTCTTCCTCCCGGGCGCGGGTGGCCATCTCCTCGGCCAGCCCCAGCAGGCGCCCCGGCTCGATCCCCATCTCCGTCATCCCCTCGACCGTCGTCACCGCATTCTCCCAAGAGGGACCGGTCCACGTTCGGTTTCAGGAGCCGTCCCAGCGAGCCGTAGCCGTGATCACGGAGATGTCCTCGCTCCGGA
>JBOGVU010000126.1:0-5790 GCA_050692915.1 Actinomycetota bacterium
GCCTGGGAAGCCTGGCCACCGCTCAGCCCCGTCGCATCGTGGCCCACAGCCCGTGGGCGTGCAGGCGCGAGCACCAGAACTCGCACCGCTCACGGCTGCCGTGCGCCACGTCGGCCCGTCCCTCGGTGTGGACCATCATCATCAGGCGATGCGCCTTCGGCCTCGGGTAGCCGAAGAGCTTCTGGAGGACATAGGTCACGTACGACATCAGGTTGATGGGATCGTTCCACACGGTGACCACCCACAGGCGATCGGTTTCGACGTCCTCACGTCCGGTGGGCCGCTCCACCTCGACGGGTGCGGGAGTTGACGCCACGACATCGATGCTACTCCAGGAACCATTGCGGTCGAAACCGGTTCCACCGCAACGGTTCTCGGCCTTCAGGCCGGGGCCAGCCGGTACACGGGTCCCGCGATCGACAGGAGGTACAGCTCACCGGCCTGGTCCTGGCCGAACGACACGAGGTTGTCGACCCGGACGCCGAGCTCCTTGTGTCGGAACCCCCGTTTCGACGGCACGAGCATGCGGATCCGGGGGTTGAACAGGTCCCCGAAGAGATAGGCGCCGTGCAGCGCCGGGATGGCCGAGCCCCGGTAGACGTGCCCCCCGATCACGGTGCCCCCGCGGGCCCTCCCATAGTCGTACACGGGCCCGACCGTGTCGGGGGGGAACGGCGGCTCGAAGGGGAGGGATCCCTCGAACGCGTCCCAGCCGTAGTTCTCGCCGCCCGCGGAGAGGGCGGCCTGGACGTCGATCTCCTCCCGGGCATCCTGGCCGACGTCGCCGATCCACAGGTCCCCCGAGTCGAACGAGTACCGCCAGGGGTTCCGGAGGCCGAACGCCCAGATCTCCGGTAGAGCCCCGTCACGGCCCACGAACGGATTGTCCGGTGGGATCCGGTATCCGCGCCCGTTGCCGGGCTGCGGATCGATCCGCAGCATCTTGCCCAGGAGGGTGCCGAGGTCCTGGGCGTTGTCCTCGGGATCGCCGCCGCTCCCGCCGTCACCGAGCCCCACGTACAGGTAGCCGTCCGGGCCGAACGCGAGGTGCCCACCGTTGTGGTTGCTGTACGGCTGGTCCACCGTGAGCACCTCTCGGCGTGACCCCGGATCGACCCCCCGGTCCGTGGTGGCGAACTCGTGGATCCGTGTGTCGCCGTTCACGTCGGTGTAGTTGACGTACAGGAACCCGCCGTCGGGGGAGAAGGCCAGGCCCAGGAGGCCCTGCTCGCTGCCGTCGGACACCTCGCCGCTGAGATCCAGGACCCGGCGGACCCCCCCGCCCTTGGCGAGCGCCACGACCTGTCCCGACTTCTGGGCCACGAACAGCGCGTCGTCACCGGGGCGGGTGGCCATGCCCAGTGGCTGTTCGAGGACGGCCACCCGCATCAGCCGGACTCGGGCCGCGGCGGGATCGGGCGCGGGGGTGGCCGGGTCGCTGGCGGTCGGCGCGGGGACCGGAAGGGTGGGGGGCGCAGGGGCGTCCGGCACCGCTGCCTCGCACGCGGCGGCCACCAGCAGCCCCAGCGCCAGGATCGCGGGCCTCCCCCATGCCGCCACGATACGGCGGCCCGCCGGTTTAGGACGCAGGGCTCCGGCGAGTCCTCGCCGCAACCAGCGTGAGGAGCAGGAGGCCGAGTGCGACCCCCGTGGCGGCCTTCCAGGGCCCCTCGGTCCCCGGCGCTTCCATACTCCGGGACACCGGTTCGGCCGAGAAGGCTCCGGCCGGATCCCCCACGACCACGGCCCCGACCATCCCCGGGTGCCACGAGCACACGTAGGGGTACACGCCGGACTCCGCGAACCCGTGGGAGACGGACCGGCCCTCCCTGAGCCACTCGAAGCTGCCCCACTCACCCTGAGCCCCGAGCACGTTGTGGCGAACCGGGTCGAGGTTCTGGAACGTCACCCGGGCCCCGGGCTCCGTGTACAGCACGGTGGGCTCGAAGCAGAACCCGGATATCGACACGGCATCGCCGGCGCCCTCCGTGGTCGGCGCCCCACAGCCCCCACCCCCGCTGGCCGCCGGCCCGGCGGGGATGCCGACCAGCGCCGATGCCGCCAGCAACGCCACGATCGCTCTCCGCATGGCTCCTCCTTCCACCCGGTGAGACGCCGCGGAGTGGAGATGGGTTCGCCGGTCAGGAGGCCCGACGCCACAGGATGCGGACGATCCGGTCCTCCAGGCGGACGGCCCGGTCCTTCGACATCCTGGCCAGGATGGAGAACGACGCCCAGGAGCTGGTCCGGCGCAACCACACGTAGCCGGACAGGGCCGAGATCGAGGAAAGCGTCCCGGTCTTGGCGTGGACCCGGACGTGCCGGAGCCGGCCGCTCAGGGTTCCCTGGCCCGGCTCGGGGAGGGCCTCGCGGAGGGCCTCGCCCCAGGTGGCGTCCTCCGCCGTGTCCAGGAGCCGGGTGAGCCCCCGCGGCGAGACCCGGTTCGAGTAGGACAGTCCGGAACCGTCCCGGGCCAGCACGGCGACTCCTCGTCCGCCGGCGAACCCGCGGATCGCCGAGGCCCCCTTGGCGATGCTGCCGGGCTGGCCGGCCGTCTCCACCCCGAGGCGCTTCCCGAGCACCTCGGCCCAGAAGTTCGACGAGTACCGGTTCATCGTGTCGAGGAGCTCGGCCAGCGGGTCGGAGTCGATCTCGGCGATCGGGGCCAGCCCGGGAGGCGCCTTCCCGGAGCCGGCCGGCCCGGCCACGGACACGCCCAGGTCCCGCAGCTCCCGCCGGAGCGCCCGGGCGGCCCGGAGCTCGGGGTCTCGGATGTGGACGCCGCCGGCCTTGTTCCCCTCGAACGTGAGCGCGGTAGGCAAGGCCACCTGGCTCCGGGGGAAGTCACGCTTCCAGCCGGGGGCGAACCAGTCCCGCTTGAAGTACCCCGTGCTCCCCAGCACCGATCCCTCCACCCGGGTCACGCCCTCGTCGCTGATCCGTTGGGCCAGCAGGCGCATCGTGGAGGCCCGGACGTCCGGATCGCCGGAGCCGACGATCCACAGGTCCCCGGCCACGATGCCCGACACCGGCGGGACGGCCCCGGCCGCCTGGGTCAGGAGCACGGCGTCGGGACCCAGCACCTCGAGCAGCGACATCGACAGCAGCAGCTTCTCGTTCGAGGCCGGGGTCCGGCGGCGGGCGGCCGCGTGCCGGTACAGATCCTGCCCCTCGTCCATGACGGACACCCCGACGGGGAGCCCGCGCACCAGCCGGTCGATCTGGACGGCCCACCCCGGCTTCGGCTCGCCGGTGGTGGGGACGGCCACCGAGGTGGCCACGGCCGGCCGGACGGAGGCGGCCAGCGACAGGGCCGCTAGCCCGGCGGCGATGACCCCCCTCCGCGTCACGCTCCCTCCCAAGGTCGCCCATTGTGACCGGTTCGGGCGATCCACTCAAGCAAGCGGGCTCGCCGGCGTCTCCGCGGGTTGTCTAGAGTTGGGGACCATGCTGATGGAGGGCCGCCGGCTGCTGATCACCGGGGTGTTGACCCCGCACAGCATCGCCTTCGCCGTGGCCCACCGGGCCCAGGAGGAGGGGGCGGAGGTCCTCCTGACCGGGTTCGGGCGGGGGATGTCGATCACCAATCGAAGCGCCCGGAGGCTGCCCACCCCGCCCGACGTCCTCGAGATGGACGCCACCGATCCCGAGCAGGTCGGGAAGGTCGCCGAGGAGGTGTCCTCGAGGTGGGGGCGGCTGGACGGGCTTCTGCACGCCATCGCCTTCGCTCCCGAGGACGCCCTGGGAGGCCGGTTCCTGGAGACACCGTGGGAGAGCGCGGCCACGGCCATCCACGCCAGCGCGTTCTCGCTGAAGGAGCTGGCGGTGGCCCACAGAGAGCCCCTCCGCCAGGGCCGGGGGAGCGTGGTGAGCCTCGACTTCGATGCCACGGTGGCCTGGCCGGCCTACGACTGGATGGGCGTGTCCAAGGCGGCCCTGGAGTCCGTGACCCGGTACCTGGCCCGCGATCTCGGCGACGATGGCATCCGGGTGAACTGCGTGGCGGCCGGCCCCCTCCGCACCGTGGCCGCCAGGGGGATCCCCGGCTTCGACGCGTTCATCGACCGGTGGGAGCGGCGGGCCCCGCTGGGATGGGATCCCACCGACCCCGGCCCGGTGGCGGAGGCGTGCGTGTGGCTCCTGTCGGGCCGGTCCGCGGGGATCACCGGCGAGATCGTCCACGTCGACGGGGGGTTCCACGCCATGGGGACCGACATCCGGGACTGATCCGGAACCGCTCAGCGGGTTCTCAGGAACCGTTGCTACCCTGGTGGCATGGGTCGGAGGCCGATCATCGTCGCCCTGGCCGCGCTGACGCTGGCCGGGTGCTCGGCGAAGCTCTCTCCGGTGGGCACGACCGGGGCCCGGCCGGTAACGCCGGCCTCGCCCCTCCCGCCGATCGAGCCGTCGTCCGTCGAGCAGGTGGTCAGGCGGGTCCTCCCCGCCGTGGTCAACGTCCGCAGCGACATCGGGCAGCCCGGCCAGAGGCCCGAGGGGACCGGGTTCGTGGTCAGGTCTGACGGGGTGGTCGTGACGAACTACCACGTGGTCGAGCGGGCCTTCGAGATCGAGGTCGTCACGAGCGACGGGCAGCGGCTGGAGGCCCGGGCGATCGGGGCCGACTTCGCAGCGGACCTGGCCGTGCTGAGGGTGGACGCCGAGGGCCTGCCCACGGTCCCCCTGGGTGACTCGGACCAGCTCCGGCTGGGGCAGGACGTCGTGGCGCTCGGGTTCGCGCTCGGGCTGGAGGGCGGCCCGTCGGTGACCACCGGCATCGTGTCCGGGCTGGGACGGACGATCGACGCCGGCGGACAGGGCGTGGAGCCCCGCACCTACGAGGACGTGATCCAGACCGACGCGGCCATCAACCCCGGGAACTCGGGCGGGCCGCTGGTGGACCTCGAGGGCCGTGTGGTGGGCATCAACACCGCCGGGGTCGGCGCCGGGGCCGCGGAGAACATCGGGTTCGCCATCGCCATCAACCGGGCCCGCCCGGTCATCGAGCACGCCATCGAGGACCCCGAAGGCCCGGCGCCGCTGCTCGGGGTCTCGACACAGGCGGTCACGCCCGAGCTGGTGGCCCAGTTCGGCCTCTCGGTCGAGTCGGGGGCGCTGGTCCGGGCCCTGGCCGAGGACGGGCCCGCCGCGGCGGCGGGTATCCAGGCCGGCGACGTGATCGTGGCCGTGGCCGGCGAGGACGTCACCGACAACGACTCCCTCCAAGAGCGGCTGCTGGAGCACGAGCCAGACGAGCAGGTCGAGGTGACCGTGGTCCGGGGGACCGAGACGCTCACGGTCGAGGTGACCCTGGCGGTCCGCCCCCTCCCGATCGAGACGTAGCCCGAGCGGGCTGGAGTAGCCTAGGTTCGGTGAGGGTTCGACTGTGCAACCGGGGCCGCGAGGTATGCGGACTGCCCACCACCGGGCGGTACGGGTGAACGGGGAGCCGTTCCGGGCGGGGGAGCGGGTCGTGCTCCTCGACGAGCGAGGCAGGCGCTATCTGGTGCGCCTGGAGTCCGGAGGCACCTTCCACTTCCACGGCGGGGCCCTGCCCCACGACCTCGTGCTCGGCTCGGAGGAGGGGACCACGGTCCACTCAACCACGGGGGCCCCGCTCCTGTGCTTCCGGCCCCGGCTGGCGGACTTCGTGCTGAAGATGGGGCGGGGGGCGCAGGTGATCTATCCCAAGGACCTCGGCCCCATCCTGGTCTCCGCCGACGTGTTCCCAGGCGCCCGGGTCCTGGAGGCGGGGACCGGCTCCGGGGCCCTGACCCTGGCCCTGTGTCGAGC
>JBOGVU010000127.1:0-5625 GCA_050692915.1 Actinomycetota bacterium
CCCTCACGGCCGCACGCGGCGACCGTGAGGGCGAGCGTCACCAGGAGCGCTCCTCGGACCCTCGTGACGTCCGTCATCCCAACCTCCTTCCCGCGGGTCCATCCCGCGGCGGATCCAGGAGACAACCGGGGGATGAGAGGAGATTGAGACCGCCCTGAACGCTGGCTAAGAACCGGGCGTTGGGGGAAGGCGGAGACGGAGCGCGGCGCCGCCGCCCGGGGCCCGATCGGCCTCGGCCGACCCTCCGTGGGCCTCGGCGATCTGTCGCACGATGGCCAGGCCCAGCCCGGACCCGGGGACGCCCCGGGCCGACGGAGCCCGGTAGAACCGATCGAAAACATGGGGGAGGTCGGGGTCGTCGATGCCCGGCCCGTGGTCACGGACCCTGACCTCCCCGCCCGCCACGCCGACCTCGACGACGCCCCCCTGGGGGCTCCACTTGATCGCGTTGTCGAGGAGGTTGGTCACGGCCCGGTCGAGCCGAGCCGGCACCCCATGCACCATGGACGGGCGCAGATCGGTCTCGAACCGCACCCGCTCCGTCCTCCCGGCGACCCGCTCGACCACGTCGGCTACGAGCCGGTCGAGCGCCACCTGCTCGGCGTCGGCGGGGAGCTCGCCGTCACGAGCCAGCTCGACGACGTCCGAGACGAGGGTCGAGAGCTCCTCCAGCTGGTCGACGACGTCGTCGAGCATCCGGCGCCGCTCGCCGGACGGGAACCGCTTTCCGCCGGCCAGCAGCTCGATGTTCGTGCGAAGGCTCGTCAGGGGGGTGCGAAGCTCGTGGGACGCATCGGCCACCAGCTGGCGCTGGCTCCGGACCGAGCGGTCCAGCGCCTCCAGCATCGTGTTGAAGCTCGCCCCCAGCCGGCCCAGCTCGTCCTCGCCCCCCTCGCGGATCCGCCGGGCCAGGTCCTGGGTCGCGGCGATGTGTTCGGTCGCCTCGGTGAGCTCCCGGACCGGTCGGAGGGCCGCTCGGGAGACGGCCCAGCCGAGGACGGCGGCCCCGAGCACCCCCGCCCCCGACACCAGGCCGAGGACCACGCCCATGGCGGCCAGGGTGGCGTCCACCTCGTTGAGGGGCCGGACGAGCTGCACCGCCGTTCCCTGCGGGGCGGGGATCGTGAGTACCCGCACGCGCCGTGAACCGATGGAGTCGTCCCGGAAGGCCGGGCCGGCCCGGCCCGCGGCGATCTCGAGGTCGATGGCCCGATCCGGGATCAGGTTGGGCTCCACGGCGGCCCGGCGCGAGCTGTGCACGAGCTCCGCGAACCCACGGGCTCCGCCGAGCTCCGGGGCGGGAAGGCGGAACAGGACGCCGTCCGCCCCGACCGTGAAGACCACGTTCGCGGCCACCTCGCGGAGCGACCGGTCGACCTGGTCGCGAAGCTCGTCCCGGACGAGCAGCCACATCACCGCGGACGCCGTGGCCACGGCGGCGGCCACCGCCACCGCCGCCACCAGCATCAGTCGGGAGCGGAAGGTCATCGCTCGCGGAGAACGTAGCCGACGCCTCGGACGGTCTGGATGAGCCGGGGCTCGCCGGCCGCCTCGGTCTTGCGTCGCAGATAGCCGACGTACACCTCGAGCGAGTTCGATGTCGGCCCGAAGTCGTACCCCCACACCCGGTCGAAGATCACGTCCCTGGTCAGCACCCGACGAGGGTTCCGAAGGAACAGCTCCAGCAGGAGGAACTCCGTCCGGGTGAGTTCCAGGGCGCGGTCGCCCCGACGAACTTCCCTGGTCACGGGGTCGAGCGACAGATCCGCGAACCGGACGGGCTCCTCACCCTCGCCGGGGAGCGCCCGTCGGAGCAGCGCGCGGAGGCGGGCCAGGAGCTCCTCGAGGGCGAAGGGCTTGACGAGATAGTCGTCAGCCCCGGCATCCAGGCCCTCGACCCGATCGGCCACGGCGTCCCGGGCCGTGAGCAGCAGGATCGGGGTCGGCTGGTGCGCGGCCCGGAGGGCCCGACAAACCTCCAGGCCGTCGAGGCCCGGCATGAGGATGTCGACGACCATGACGTCCGGCTCGAATTCCTCATGGGCGTCGAGCGCGTCCGCGCCGTCGAGAGCCGTTCGCACCACGCACCCCTCGCTTCGGAGCGCTCGCTCCAGGGCGTCCCGCACGGCGGGCTCGTCGTCAACGACCAGCACCTTGGCTTTCACGGGGAGAGTGTGCTCCGGGAACCTGAGAGACGGCTGAGCGAAGCCTACAGGCCCGCTTCTCGCAGGGCCCGGGTGCCCCCCTCCACCGGGAGGATCAGGGCCGAGCGCCGCTCGGGCCCGGAGAGGAGCGTGGTGGTGGCCCGCTGCTCGTCCGGGACCGCCCACCACAGGTTCGAGCCCATCATGGCCAGCCCGATCCGGTGCCCGGCCTTCACTACCCAGTCGTTCCCCAGGAACCGCACCGAGGCGCGGTAGGGCTGGCCGGGAACGAGGTCCTGCCCGACGTCCCGGCCGTTCCGGTACCGGGCGTTGAGGAAGCCGCGGCCCATCGTGCAGGCCTCCACCGTCGACAGGTACTGGCACTGCGGGGCCGGGGTGGTCGGGGGGCCCAGGTCGAACAGCACCGGGGTGAGGTGGGTCGAGCTCGCCGACGACGTCGCCAGGAGGTCGAGCCTCGGCTCCCCGGCGATCCGGAGGTCGCGGTGGAGCGGCGCCGACTCGAACCACAGGAGATCTCCCATGGATCCCCTGGTGGTGAGGGCGTGGGACTCGGTGGTCAGCCCGGTATCGGCGTACGTCCCGATGGGGCCGTCAAGCCCGGGCGCGGGGGAGAGCGCCCCGCCGGGCCGGAGATACAGCGGGACCGGGTCGGTGGCCGCGGGCGGCCAGGCCCGGTCGTCCCGGATCACGCCGTCGTTGGCCTTGGACCGGACCCGGGGCTGTTGCTTGATCTTGGTGTCGATGCCGTACAGGTACTGGTCGAACCAGGCGTGCAGCACGGTCTGCCAACGGAACCCCGGGTCGGCGGGGGTGCCGTGATCGACCTGGTCCATGAGCAGCATAGTGGGGACGTCGTCGGGCAGGGCCTCGAACCACCGGGTCGACTCGGAGAACTTCACGTTGTAGTCCCGCCATCCGGACTGCACCAGCACCGGCACCTCGACCCGGGCCGCGTCGGCTGTGTAGCTCCGCTCCCGCCAGAACGCGTCGAAGTCGGCCTCCGTGTCGTACCCGCGCATGACGTGCACGATCTTGTCGGCGTCCGGACAGAGCCGTTCGATCAACCGGCCGGCATAGCCCTCGTCAATGGGGTTCAGCGGCGGGGCCAGGGCCAGCCCGAGGTCGAAGGCCAGCGGGGTGTCGAAGCCCTGCTCGTCGATGATCGCCCCCTGCCGCTGGGCCGGGTCCATAAGCCAGTACCGGACCCCATCGTGGTACGCGTATCCGTACCACTCGCCGATGGCGACCTCGGGGACGATGGTGGCCAGATGTGGCGGGGTCTCCACGGCGGCCATGTTCGCGGTGGTCCCGTCGTAGGATCCGCCCACCATCCCCACCCGGCCGCTCGACCATGGCCGGGTGCCCAGCCACTCCACCAGGTCGTAGGCCGAGTCCCTCTCCCGGCGCCCACCGTAGTCCCAGCACCCGCCGGAGTTCCCCGTCCCCACCACGTGAGCCAGGGCCCGGGCGTAGCCCTTGGGGACGAAGAAGTCCGCCAGCCCGTCGTCCGCGGACTGGAGGAAGAGCTGGTACGGCGTGTAGGTGAGGATGATCGGCACCGTGGTGCCCTCAGGGACGGATGGCCGGATCACTTCCACGTACACGTCGCCGCCTCTGGTGGGCACCATGGAGGTCTCCATGGGCAGTGCCTCGTACCGGTCCGTGGTCCCGGGCGATAGCGGCGGGATGGGGGTCGCCCCCGCCGGCGCCTGGGCCAGGCCGGCCAGGAGGACCAGGGCGGTCAGAGCTCGGACGAGCGTCCTCATCGGGCCATGCTTTCGACACACCCTATGCCCGGTCCTGCCGGCAGGCAAACCAACCGACGGAAGCCGCTGTCCGGAGCCGGGTCTATACTGGCCCGCGGTGACCGTGCTGGGCGGGGAGCTAGCGGTGCCCTGTATCCGCAATCCGCTCTAGCGGGGCCGACCGTCCGCCCGAGGACCGGAGGTCCGGGGCCGCTCCGGGCACGGGGCGATGAAGGCCGGGTCCCGCGCGACGCCGAGCCGTGAACCCCGTCAGGCCCGGAAGGGAGCAGCGGTAAGCGGAACCCGGCGGGTGCCGCGGGGACGCCTGGCCGGAGCTACCGGCTCGGAGACCGCCCGGGTCGACCGGGATCGACGGCGGACTGCACGGTCACCATCGAAGACGACGGCCTTCCCCGGAGAGGACCTCGTGGAGGAGTACCGCTCCCTGTACCGGAAGTACCGGCCCCAGGCGCCCGACCAGGTGCTGGGGCAGGAGCACGTGGTCCGGGCCCTGGCCGGGGCGGTCCGGGAGGGCCGGCTGGCCCACGCCTTCCTGTTCTCCGGGCCTCGGGGGACCGGCAAGACCTCCTCGGCCCGGATCCTGGCCAAGATGGTGAACTGCGAGCGCGGGCCCACCACCGAGCCCGACGGGACCTGCGAGCAGTGCCGGCGGATCGAGGGCGGCACCCACCTCGACGTGGTCGAGATCGACGCGGCCAGTCACGGTGGCGTCGACGACGCCCGGGAGCTCCGGGAGCGGGCCCCCACCGCCCCGGCCCAGGGGCGAGAGAAGGTCTACATCATCGACGAGGCCCAGCGGCTCTCCCGCGAGGCCTTCGACGCCCTGCTGAAGGTGTTCGAGGAGCCCCCGCCCGGGGTGCGCTTCGTCCTGTGCACCACCGAGCCGCACAGGATGCCGCCAACCATCGTGGGCCGGTGTCAGAAGTTCGAGTTCCGGCGGGTTCCCTCGGAGACGATCGCCGCGCACCTGGCCGAGGTGGCCACCAAGGAGTCGATCCGGCTGGACGGCGCCGCGGCCGGCGTCATCGCCCGGGAGTCGGAGGGATCGGTTCGCGACGCGCTGTCGCTCCTCGATCAGGCCTCGGTGCTCGGCGGCGGCGGGGTGACCGAGGAGGACGTGGTCCGGCTGATCGGCACCCCCGAGCTCGACGTGCAGTTCGCCCTGGCCGACGCCATCGCGGTCGGCGACGCCCGGGAGGTGTTCGGGATCGTTCACGCCCTGGTCCAGGAGGGCCACGACGTCCGCCACTTCACCACCCAGGTCACCGGGCACGTCCGCAACCTCCTCCTGGCGCTCTCCTCGCCGGAGGACCCGGCCATCATCGACGTGCCGCCCGAGGTCCACCCCCGCCTGGTGGCCCAGGCCGGGAAGTTCTCCGCCGGCGAGCTGAACCGGATCCTGTCGCTCCTCCTTCAGGCCCAGACCGACATGCGGTGGTCCACCGCGCCGAGGCTCACCCTCGAGCTGGCGCTGGTCCGCTCGGCGCTCCCGGAGACCGATCCGCAGCCCGCGGCCCTGGTCGGCCGCATCGAGCGCCTCGAACGCCTCGCCGGGCTCGATCACGCTGGTGGAAGCCCTGGTGAGGCGTCGGCGGCACCTTCTGGAACCAAAGGGGTTCCCTCCGGTGCCACCTCCGCCCCTCCCGATAACTCCGTCGACGGCTCGGGCCCGGCTGATGAGCCCCCCACTGAGG
>JBOGVU010000128.1:0-5563 GCA_050692915.1 Actinomycetota bacterium
GGGCCGGAGGAACACCATCGAGGCGTACTGCCTGGGGTCGTCGGGGTAGGTCAGGCTGGCGTGGAGGTGGACCTCTGACCCGTCCCGGTGCCGGCCGACCACGCTGACCTCGGCCTCGCGCCACCGACGCTGCTGGCCGCCGCCCTGGCTCTCCAGTTCGGGGGAGGGAAGGCCGGCGGGGAAGAGCGTCTGGACCGGCTGTCCCTTCAGCCCGCCCAGCTCGTAGCCGAACAGCCGCTCCGCAAGGGCGTTGATCATGGCGATCCGGCCCTGGTGGTCCGTCACCAGGACGCCCTCGCTCGACCGCTCCAGGAAGGCGTCGAGCATCCCGTGGAGCGGGCCGGGCGCGGCGGGATCCGCCGACCGCTCCGAACCGTGGGTGGCGTCCATGTCCATATCGCGTGTCTCTTTGTTGGTATCGGGGGCTCCGGCCCCTCCCTTGATGGACCGCCGGTACACTGGCCACGATGCGAGGCGCGGAGATCCGTCGAGGCTTCCTGTCCTTCTTCGAGGAGCGGGGGCACACCGTGGTTCCCTCCTCCTCGCTGATACCGAACGACCCCTCCCTCCTGCTGACCACAGCGGGGATGGTCCAGTTCAAGCCGTACTTCCTGGGCCAGCAGGAGCCCCCCTACCCGCGGGCCGCCACCGTCCAGAAGTCCTTCCGGACCACCGACATCGAGAACGTCGGCCGGACCATCCGGCACATGACGTTCTTCGAGATGCTCGGCAACTTCTCCTTCGGCGACTACTTCAAGGAGGGCGCCATCGCCCTGGCCTGGGAGCTGGTCACCGAGCGCTACGGCGTCGAGCCCGACCGCCTGTGGGCCACGGTGTACGAGAAGGACGACGAGGCTGAGGAGCTGTGGCGCGCGTACCTGCCCGCGGACCGGATCGTCCGGCGGGGGATGGACGACAACTTCTGGTCGATGGGCGTGGCCGGGCCGTGCGGGCCGAGCTCGGAGATCTTCGTGGATCGGGGCCCGGCGTACGGCCCGGACGGCGGCCCGGCCGTCGACGAGGAGCGTTTCCTGGAGATCTGGAACCTCGTGTTCATGCAGTTCGAGCGGGACGACGACTACAACCTGCTCGGGGAGCTGGCCAGCAAGGGGGTCGACACCGGCTCGGGGCTGGAACGAGTGTCCATCGTGCTCCAGGACGTGCCCTCCCTGTTCGAGACCGATCTGTTGGCGCCGATCCTCGACGCGGCCCAGGGTGCCACCGGGAAGCCGTACGGCCGTGACGAGCGGGACGACCTGTCCCTGCGGATCCTGACCGAGCACGGCCGCGCCGTCACCTTCCTGATCGCCGACGGCGTGGTGCCCTCGAACGAGGGCCGGGGGTACGTCCTTCGACGGATGCTCCGCAGGGTGGTGCTGCACGCCCGAAGGCTCGGGGTGAAGGCCCCGGTGATGGGCCCGCTGGTCGACGGCACCCTGGGGGTCCTCGGCGACGCGTGGCCCGAGCTGGTGGAGCGGAAGGCCTTCGTCCTCCAGGTCGCGGCCAGCGAGGAGGAACACTTCGGGGCCACCCTCCGCCAGGGCATGGTCCTGTTCGGCGAGGAGGCCGAGCGGCTGAGGGTGAAGGGGGAGAGGGTGTTCCCCGGCGAGGCGGCCTTCCTGTACCACGACACGTACGGGTTCCCGGTCGAGCTCACCGCGGAGCTGGCCGAGGAACAGGGCCTCGAGGTCGACACCGCGGCGTTCGAGCGCCTCATGGCCGAGCAGCGGGAGCGCGCTCGGGCCGCGGTCAAGGGGGGCCGGGACGAGCGCGCCCTGGTTGAGGTCGCTCGGGAGGCCGGCCGGACCGAGTTCCTCGGCTACGAGCAGCTGCGGGCCGAGGGCAGTATCACCGGCCTCGTTCGGGCCGGGAGCCGGGTGGAGACGGCGTCCGATGGGGACGAGGTCGAGGTCTTTCTGGACCAGACGCCGTTCTACGCCGAGGGCGGTGGCCAGGTCGGCGACACCGGCGTCCTTCGCTCCTCGACCGGCGAGCTCCGGGCGGAGGACACGGTCCCGGGACCGGGGGAGTCGATCGTCCATCGTGGCCGGGTGACCCGTGGCGAGGTGAAGAGCGGCCAGGAGGTGGAGGCCGAGGTGGACGCCGATCGCCGGGCCGCCACCGCCAGGTCGCACACCGGCACGCACGTGCTGCACTGGACGCTACGCCATCTCCTCGGGGAGCACGCCCGGCAGGCCGGCTCCCTGGTGGCGCCGGGGCGGCTCCGCTTCGACTTCACGCACTTCGAGGGGCTGGGCCGGGAGGACATCGAGCGGATCGAGGCGGCGGCGAACGCCCGGCTCGGCGAGGACGCCCCGGTCCGGGCGTACGAGACCACCTTCGAGTTCGCCCGGAGCCAGGGCGCGCTGGCGCTGTTCGGGGAGCGGTACGGCGAGCTGGTACGCGTGGTCGAGGTCGGGGACTACTCGATCGAGCTGTGCGGGGGGACCCACGTCCCGCACACCGGGGTGGTCCAGCTGGCGCTGGTCCAGTCGGAGCAGAGCATCGGCTCGGGGCTCCGGCGGATCGAGGCGCTGGTGGGTCCCGACGCCCTCGAGCACGTGCACCTGGAGCGGCGGCTCCTGGAGGAGGTCACCGAGGCCCTAGGCGCGGGGGACCCTCGCCAGGCCCCGGACCGGGCGCGCCGGGCCGCGGCCCGGATCAAGGAGCTCGAGGCGGGCCTGGGGCGGGTCCGGGCCGGGGAACGGGCCGGGCGGGTCGAGGAGCTGGTGGCCGCGGCGACCGACGTGGCCGGGGTTCGGCTCGTCCTGGCCGAGCTCCCCGGCGAGGATCCGGGGGCCCTGCGCGAGCTGGCCATCAAGCTCCGCGACCGACTGGAGCGTGATGGTCACGGCGCCGTGGTCCTCGGCACCGCCGACGGGACGAAGGCCACGCTCGTGGCGGCGTGCACCCGGCCGCTGGTGGATAGGGGGGTGGCCGCCCCTCTCCTGATCGAGCGGGCCGCGGAGGCCGTGGGCGGGCGGGCCGGCGGCAAGCCGCATCTGGCCTTCGGCGGCGGGGGAAAGCCCGAGGCCCTGGCCGGCGTCCTCGATGAGGTCCCCGGCCGGCTGGCCGAGCTCGTGGCCGGTGGCTGAAAGGGCGGGGAGGGTCCTGGCCCTGGATCTCGGCGAGGCCCGCATCGGCGTGGCGTTGACGGACGCCGAGCGAACGGTGGCCCTCCCGCACGGGACCATCCGCGTGGCGGGCGGGGTCGAGGACCTCAGGGCGGTGGCCGCCCTCGTCGGGCAGACCGGCGCCACCGAGGTCGTGGTGGGCCACCCCCTGGGCCTGTCGGGGGACCGGGGGCCGGCGGCCCGGCGGGCCGAGGCGTTCGCCCAGGGACTGCGTCAGCTCATGCACGAGGTCCCGGTCCACCTCCAGGACGAGCGCCTCAGCACCGTCGAAGCGGAGCGCGGCCTCAGGGAAGCCGGCGCGTCCGGCCCCCGCAGGAGGTCCAGGGTGGACGCGGCGGCGGCCAGCGTGATCCTCGAAGGGTGGCTGTCCCGGGCCCGAGAGCCCTGACCCGGTTGCTATCCTTTCCCTCCTGATGGCTGGTCGGGGAGCGCATCGCGCCCGGGGAGGGGCCGGCCGAGGAGCCCTGATCCTGCTCCTGGTCCTGGTGGTCCTGGCCGCCGGTGTGGTCGGCCTCTACCGGTACGCGGTGGGGGCCTCCGGCCCGACCCGCCAGGTCGCCCTGGAGATCGCCGAGGGGTCGACGGCCGGCGACGTGGGGGAGCTCCTGGAGGGCCGCGGTGTGATCCGCTCTGGCCTGGCGTTCCGCGTCTCGGCCCAGCTCCGTGGCTTCGGCTCCGACATCCAGGCCGGGGCCTACGAGCTCACCACGAACATGGCCATCGCAGACGTCTTCGAGGTGCTCGAGGCGGGACCGCTCGTGGAGACCGTGTCGGTGACCATCCCCGAGGGCCTCGAGGTCACGGAGATCGCGACCACGGCCGGCGAGACCCTGGGGCTCGACCCCAGGACGTTCCAGCGGGCCGCCACCAGCGGCACGTTCACCCTGGAGCCGTACCTCCCTCAGGGGACCGAGACCGTGGAGGGGTTCCTCTTCCCGAAGACCTACGACTTCGGGCCGGACGGCCTGAGCGAGGACGCGGTGATCGAGCGCCTGCTGGCGCAGTTCGAGGCGGAGGCGGCCACGCTGGAGTGGAACCGGGCGGAGAACCTCGGCCTCACCCACTACGAGACGGTCATCGTGGCTTCGCTGATCGAGCGGGAGGCCCGGGTTCCCCGGGACCGGGCCAAGATCTCGGCCGTCATCCACAACCGCCTCCGGGAAGGGATGCCCCTCCAGATCGACGCGACGGTCCAGTACGCGCTCCCGGAGGAGAACCGGGAGCTCACCTTCCAGGACTACGAGTTCGAGAGCCCCTACAACACCTACCTCCACCCCGGCCTGCCGCCGACCCCGATCGCCAGCCCCGGGCTGGCGTCCCTGGAGGCGGCCCTGAACCCGGCCGACGTCGACTACCTCTACTTCGTGGTCACCGATCCGGAGACCGGGAGCCACGCCTTCGCCGATACGTACCAGGAGTTCCTGCGCCTGAAGCAGGAGGCCGGGCTGTAGGTCCTCAAGCACCCTTCCGAGGGCGCCGACAATCACGGAAAGCGGCGACGGAAAGGCTATGGATTTCGGTGCACTCGCATCCCGCATGTCGGCGGGCCTGGAAGGTGTTCGGGCCTGCCTGATCGTGTCCGGCGACGGGCTGAGCCTGGGAGCCCATCCGGACGGCGCCGAGGTCAGAGCCAAGGAAGTCTGGGACCGGCTCGCGGCGGTCGGTGACCCCCAGCGGGGGTTCTTCAACGTCGGCGACGAGCTGTGGGTGGTTGCCCGCCGCGGCTGGTACGCCGCCCTGCTGATCGCCTCCCCGTCTGTCCGGCCGGGGATCGCCCTGGACCGCCTGGAGTCCTACCTCAAGATCGCGGAGGAGGCCCGGGTCCGGGAGGCTGCCGAGATCGGCCCCCCAACCGGACTGCAGGAGCCATCGCGGCCCCGGACTCCTCTCCGTCGGGAGACCAAGCAGGAGCCGGCCCGCCAGCCGAAGCCGCAGGGTCAGCCCGTCCCCGATTCCCCGCCCGTGGCCGCGCCCGGCGGCCCTCCTCCGAGGGCAGCCGAGAGCTTCGTGTCCGGTCCTCGGGCCGCCGCGAGCGCCCCATCCGTCGCGCCGGCCCCACCTCCCCCTCCGCCGCCTCCACCGCCCGCTGCCGTCTCGCCTGAGCCGGAGCCGATGACCCCCGTCTCCTCGCCGCTCGAAGAGCCCGTCCCCGAGCGGGTGGCCGAGGTTCCGGCTCCTCCCCAGCCCGAGCCGCCGGCCCCTTCCGTCTCGCCGCAACCGGAGCAGGCTCCGGCGGCACCCGAGGCGAGGGTCGAGTCCCCGGCTCAGGACGAGGCGGCAGCGGTCGCACCTCCCGTCGAGGCCCCGCCGGCCGAGACGCAGGCCCCACCCCCGGCCCCGCCGGTGGTCGAGCCGGAGCCCCTGGTCGCGGAGCCCGAGGTGCAGGTCGTCGAGCCCGAACCCGAGCCGGACGTCGAGGAGTCCTCGGC
>JBOGVU010000129.1:0-5538 GCA_050692915.1 Actinomycetota bacterium
CCGGACGATCCTCGAGGTGGCGAACGCGCTGATCGAGAACAACCTCCAGCGCAAGCCGAAGAACCTGTGGACGGAGGCCGACCACGGCACCCCGGTGGTCAGGTACCGGGCCGAGGATGAGCACGACGAGGCCTGGTTCGTGGCCCAGCAGGTCGAGCGGCTGGTGACCGACCAGGCCGAGCACGCGTACGGCGACATCGCGGTGTTCTACCGGACGAACGCTCAGTCCCGGGTCATCGAGGACGTGTTCATGAAGGCCGGCATCCCCTACCGGGTGGTCGGCGGGGTCCGGTTCTACGAGCGGCGGGAGGTGAAGGACGTCCTGGCGTACCTCCGGGCGCTGGTGAACCCGCAGGACGCGGTGTCCATGCGGCGGGTCATCAACACCCCGAAGCGGGGGATCGGCGACCAGACCGTGGCCGCGTTGGAGGGCTTCGCTCGGGACGAGGGGCTCACGCTCCTGGAGGCGTGCCGGCGGGTCGAGGAGATCGCCCTGCTGTCGCCCCGGGCCACCTCGGCGGTGAAGGGGTTCGTGGACGTGATGGAGCGGCTGCGAGCCCGGCTGGCCGAGGACGCCCGCCCCTCGCGGATGGTCGAGGCCGCGTTCACCGAGTCGGGCTACCTGGCCGAGCTCGACGCCGAGCGCACCGTCGAGGCCGAGACCCGGAAGGAGAACCTCCGAGAGCTCGTGGGTGTGGGGGCCGAGTTCGAGGCCCGGTTCCCCGAGTCGGGCCTGCCCGAGTTCCTGGAGCAGATCGCCCTGGTCACGGAGCAGGACGAGTACGACGAGGCGTCGTCCTCGGTCACGTTGATGACCCTGCACAACGCCAAGGGCCTGGAGTTCGAGGTCGTGTTCATCGCCGGGATGGAGGACGGCATCTTCCCCCACTTCCGGTCGATGACCGACTCCGATGAGCTCGAGGAGGAGCGCCGGCTGGCGTACGTGGGCATCACCCGGGCCCGCCGGCGTCTGTACCTCACCCACGCCTGGAGCCGGACGCTGTTCGGGGCCTCTTCCTACAACCCCCCGTCCCGCTTCCTGGGCGAGATCCCGGGGGAGCTGGTGGAGGACCTCGAGGAGTCGGGGGAGAAGGGCGGGGAGGTGGTGGCCCCGGGGGCGCCGCCCGAGGTGTCTGCCGGTGACACGGTCGTCCACGACAGGTACGGGGAGGGTGTGGTGCTGTCCGTGTCCGGCGCCGGGCACGACGCCGAGGCGGTGGTCATGTTCGAGGAGGAGGGCGAGAAGCACCTCCTCCTGGCCTACGCGCCCTTGCGGAGGGTGGGATAGGGGGAGAGGAGCGAGCTCCCCGCAGGGCGGCGTTAGCCGGACGCGCCGGATCCGGCGACGGCGTCGCAGGTGGCTTCGCCGTCCTCGAGCAGATCCGTCGCCAGGATGGCGACGGTCACGTCACACAGGTTCGCCGCGACGGTGATCGGCACCTGGATCGTGACGCCGCTGATGTTGACGTTGATCAGGCCCTCCTGGAAGGTCGGGCCGCCCGGCTCGGCCGGGGTGACCGTGGCGTCGCTCTCTGCGAACGCATCGCAGACGGCCGAGCCGTCGCGGAGGTCGCTGACCAGGACCGCGACGGTCACGTCGCAGATGTTGGCCGCCACCGCGATCGGAACCTGGATGGTGACGTCCTCCACGTTGACGTTCACCAGTCCCCTCTGGACGGTCGGCTGGGCCGCGGCCGGCGCCGCTGCCCCGAGGGACATGGTGCCGGCGATGAGCATGGGTGTGATGAGCTTCCTCAACATGGGATTCCTCCTCACGGTTGGGGGGAATGACACAAGCGCGCGGGGCGCCCGCTCCTCTCGACCCCGGCCTACCCGCCCCGGGAACGTCTCAAACTGCTTGGTCAGCCCGAAGCGGACTAAGCAGTCGAGATGTCTATATAGATAACGTCCTGGTGGACGCGGAGGGGCAGGACGATCAGCTCCCGCCCCTTCCTCCCCTTCCCGTCCAGGCCGTACCTCTGCTGGGCGCAGTCGAGGTACCCGCCGTCGACCACCTCCAGAGGGCAGTTCGGCGGCTCCGCCACGGCCACGGCCCGCCCGGCCGGAGTCATCCCGAGGTAAACGCCGGCGAGCACCTCCCGGGCCGTCCCCGGGGCGACGTCCTCCAGCCCGATCCCCTCGACCTCCTGGAAGGGCGGGCCGGGGGGCCGGAACAGGAACCACGTCCCGATCAGGACGATGACCAGCCCGGCGGCGATCGAGCCGACCACCCACTGCAGGCCGAGCGTCCCTCGGAACGGCCCCAGCGGGCCGATCCGTTGCCCGGTCTTGACCCCGGGCGCGCGGACGTGGATCCGTCGGCTGGACATGCGCCCCATTATCGCTCCGGGCGACGACCGCCCCCACGGAGGGCTCCGCTGTACCGAACCTTCCCGCGATACACTCCCAGGGCTCATGCCCGGGAAGCACCGCATCGTCATCGCCAAGCCCGGCCTGGACGGCCATGACCGGGGAGCGAAGGTCGTGGCCCGAGCGCTCCGAGATGCCGGGTACGAGGTGATCTACACCGGGCTCCACCAGACCCCCGAGCAGATCGCCGAGACCGCGATCCAGGAGGACGCCGACGCGGTGGGGCTGTCGATCCACTCCGGGGCGCACATGACGCTGTTCCCCCGGGTCGTCCGACTCCTCCGGGACCGAGGCGCCGACGAGGTCGTGGTGTTCGGCGGCGGGATCATCCCCAAAGAGGACCTGGGGCCGCTGGAGGAGTCGGGGATCGAGCGTATCTTCACCCCGGGGACGCCGACGAAGGCGATCATCGACTGGCTACGCACCCGGCTCTCCGAGACCCGGGCGGCGTCCTAGGCCTGATGGATCTCCTCGAGCACCAGGGCAAGGAGCTCTTCGAACGTCACGGCATCAAGCTGATCTCCAGGGAGGTCGCCGAGAGCGCCGCGGAGGCCCGACAGGCGGCGGGTCGGCTCGGGCCCGTGGCGGTGAAGGTCCAGGTCCAGGCCGGCGGTAGGGGGAAGGGCGGCGGCATCGTGCTGGCCCGGACCCCCGACGAGGCCGAGCGGGCCGCCCGGAAGATGTTCGAGGATGGCTTCAACGGGATGCCGGTCTCCCGGGTCCTGCTGGAGCGGCTGGTGGACATCGACCGCGAGCTGTACCTGGCCATCACCCTCGACCGGGCCGAGCAGCGGTACGTGGCCATGGCTTCGAGCGAGGGCGGGATCGACATCGAGGAGGTGGCCGCCGGCCGGCCGGAGGCGATCAGACGGGCGGCCATCGACCCGCTCCTGGGGCTGAAGCCGTTCCACGCTCGCCGACTGGTGGGAGCGTTCCCCGAGGAGGCCCGCGAGGGCGCCGGCGCCCTCCTGGCGAGCCTCTACGAGGTGCTCGTGGAGAACGACGCCACGCTGGTCGAGGTGAACCCCCTGGCGGTTCTGAAGGACGGCCGGGTGGTGCCACTGGATGCCAAGGTGACCATCGACGACAACGCTCTGTTCCGCCATCCCGACCTGGCCGAATACGCCGCGGCGTTCCGGGAGGAGCCCACGGAGGCCAGGGCCCGGGAGCTGGGCCTTCAGTACGTCAAGCTCGACGGCCAGGTGGGCATCATCGGCAACGGCGCGGGGCTCGTCATGTCCACCCTCGACGTCGTCCAACAGGCCGGCGGCGCGGCCGCGAACTTCCTGGACGTCGGGGGCGGCGCCGGGGCCGACGTCATGGCCGCCTCGCTCGAGGTGATCCTGTCCGACCCGGCCGTGCGTTCGGTGCTGGTGAATATCTTCGGCGGGATCACCCGAGGCGACCTCGTGGCCCGAGGGATCCTCGAGGCGCTCGAGCGTGTCGAGGCCACGGTCCCCATCGTGGTCCGTCTCGACGGCACCAACGCCGAGGAGGGCCGGAGGATCCTGGCCGAGGCCGGGCACGACCGGATCGTTCCCGCCGCCACGATGCTCGAGGCGGCCCGGAGGGCCGTGGAGGCGGCGGCCTGATGGCGGTGCTGCTCGACCGGGACACCCGGGTCGTGGTGCAGGGCATCACCGGGAAGGAGGGCCGGTTCCACACGCTCCGGAACCGGGAGTACGGCACGAACGTCGTGGCCGGGGTCACCCCCGGGAAGGCAGGCCAGGACATCGAGGGGATCCCCGTGTTCGACACGGTAAGCGAGGCGGTCGAGGCGACCGGCGCCCAGGCATCGATCACGTTCGTCCCGGCCCGGTTCGCCGCCGACGCGATCCTGGAGGCCGCCGACGGAGGCGTGCCGCTGATCGTGTGCATCACCGAGGGGATCCCGGTGCTGGACATGGCCCGGGTGGCGAACTACCTGCGGGGGAAGGACCACGTGCTGATCGGCCCGAACTGCCCCGGGCTGATCTCGCCGGGGAAGGCCAACCTCGGCATCATCCCTGGGGAGATCACCGCGGAGGGCGGCGTCGGGCTCGTCTCGCGGTCGGGGACGCTCACGTACCAGGTCATGAACGAGCTCACCCAGCGGGGGATCGGGCAGTCGACGTGCATCGGAATCGGCGGCGACCCCATCATCGGCACCGGGTTCGTCGACGTGCTGGCGCGGTTCGAGGCAGACCCGCAGACCGAGGCCGTGGTCCTGATCGGGGAGATCGGCGGCTCGGATGAGGAGCGAGCGGCTTCGTACATCGCCGAGCACGTGACGAAGCCCGTGGTGGCCTACGTGGCGGGGTTCACCGCACCGCCGGGGAAGCGCATGGGACACGCCGGGGCGATCATCACCGGCTCCGGGGGCACGGCCCAGGCCAAGGCTGAGGCGTTCGATGCCGTCGGCGTCCGGGTGGGCCGGAACCCCACCGAGGTCGCCGAGCTGATCGAGGCCGCCCTGTCGTGAGCCGCGGCGGCCTCCGCGCCGCCCTCGGGCACGGAGCGGTGGCCTTCGCCCTGCTGTTCCTGTTCGGTGAGACCCTGGCCCTGCTCCGCGCCGCCGGCCCTCTCGACCCGACGGCCGGGGTCGTCCTGCGGGCAGGCGCCCTGGCCCCGTCCTTCGTCCACCGGGTGCCCGTGGAGGTCCGCCTGGTCGACATCTCCGGCCCGGAGGGCCTGTTCGGGGGGACATTCGAGGTCGGGTTCACGGTGAGGGTGGCCCTCCTCCTGGCCACGGCGGGGGCAGGGTGGGTGCTGTTCCGTGGCGGACGAGTCGCGGGAGGGGCTCGGGAGGGGGTCCTGGTGGCCCTGCCGTACACGCTGCTTTCGGTGGGGGCCGCTCTCCTGGCTCGAGGGTCGGACCCGGCGATCCTCCTCGGCTCGGGGTTCGCCGGGCTCGGCGAGACGAAGGCGTGGCCGTCGCCGTTGTGGTCCGTGGCCCTGCCGGCCGGTCTGGCCGCGGCGTGCGGGGCGGCCGGGGGGCTGTCGGCGAGCCGACCGGCCGAGGGTCGCCTGCGGGCGGCGGCGGCCGGGGCCTGGCGCATGACCTGGCTCCTCGTCGCGGGGGGGACCGCGGGCGTCCTGGTTGTGGTGGCCCTCCATCCCGACGCCACCCGGGCCTTCCTCGACGCCCTCGGTGCCCGGGGGTGGGCGGGGGGCGCCGCCGTCCTGCTG
>JBOGVU010000130.1:0-5482 GCA_050692915.1 Actinomycetota bacterium
GGCCTCGACCACCGCTACCAGGTCCCTGGTGGCAGTCACCGGGTCGGGGGCCGCACCCACCGCCGACACGACCGCCACCCCCGCGACGCCCGCCTCGAGGACCTGCCGGGCGTTGGAGGAGTCGACCGCGCCGATCCCCACCACTGGGAGCCTCGTAGCCGCGACGATCTCGCGCAGCCCATCCAGGCCCGCCGGGACGGCCTCGGGCTTGGTCGACGTCCTCCACACCGTCACCCCCAGATAGTCGGCCCCCAGCTCCTCGGCCCGGCGGGCCTGGAGCGGCGTCTCCACGCTGATCCCCAGCACCCGGTCCGGGCCGAGGCGGTCACGAGCGCCCGCCAGATCGTCGCCCTGGCCCAGATGCACGCCGTCGGCGCCGCTCTTCAGGGCCACCCCCACAACATCATTGACCATGAATAGGATCCCCCGGCCCCGGCAGAGGGCCGCGAGGTCCGAGGCGAGGAGGACGAGCTCCTCGGGCCGAAGCTCGGGGGCCCGGAGCTGGACCGCCGTGGCTCCGCCCTCGAGGGCCGCCCGGGCCACCTCGACGTGGCCCCGTCCGAGCACGAGGCTCGTGGAGGTGACCACGTACACCCGGAGCCTGCGGCGGAGTTCCACCCGATCGATGCCATCATGCATGACCGCAATGATGCCCGGTCCGGGGCCCGCCGCTCCATCGCATCGCATGCGGGCCGGCCATCGGTAGGGCGTCACCAGCGGACGTGAGGCGAGGTGAGACGATCACTGATGCCATGAACAAGGGCTTCGATCCAATCGCCGAGGATCCTCCCCCCGAACTCCAGCATCCGGCCTCGATGGCTCAGGTCACGACCGGAAGCCACGGCTAGCGGTAGAACGGCGCAACTGTACTTGGCGAGCGGGACGGGACGGCACCGCACCTGCAGGGTGCGCTTATCCCGATCGGTAGACTGACCAGGTTTCTCCCAACGCTGGCGGGCAGTCCCCACAAACCTGGAATCCCACTCTCGTTCGAAGGACTCGAGTTCGGTGGACCTTTACAGCTCACGACGAGTCCCTGCTCCGGGGATGCGTTAGTTCACCACTGGGCATGCATCATGGCTCCCGGTGTCGCCGAGAATGTCGAGAGAACAGGTGGCTCCTGCGGGTCGGAGAGCCCAGAGTCTCAAGTATCGCCAACATCGTTCGGATGCGACAGCCTCATCGAGCGAAGGATGCCGTCGCGGCATCACGACCCCTCATCTGATCCGAGCGAGCGACCGACCACGGCGCGAAGCACGTTCGGGAACGGCAGGAGGTGCGGCCCGGCGCCGTAGCCGACGGCATCGGGGGTCATGGGGGGCATCGCTCCGTACGCCTTGGCTGCAGCGGCCAGGATCGCGGCCCCAGTCGGCGTGACGAGCTCAGCGGTCACTTCCCTGGGTTCCACGGGGACTCCCTTGAGCAGCTCGAGAGTGGCCGGTGTCGGAACCGGCAGAACGCCATGCTCCGTTCGCACCGTGCCGGTCCCCGTGGCCACCGGGGAGGCGACCACCCGATCGACTCCCAGGAGGTCGAGGGCCGCGGCGGTCCCCGCGACCGCCACGATGGCCGCGGCCGAGCCGACCTCGTGGAACGTCACCTCCGCCGGGGTGCTGCCGTGGACTCGGGCCTCAGCCTCGGCCAGATGTTGGTAGACGCGCACCGCGAAATCTCGGGCGGCGTGCGAGAGGTCCGCGTCTCCGAGGACCGCCTCGACGTCGGCGAAGTTTCGCCGAGGCTCGTCGCCGCGGGCCCGAACCGTCACCCGGCGAGCCCGGAGCCCGTCGCAGTCCACCTCGGCGATGTCGAGATCCAGGGGGCCGAGCGGCAGCGTCGCCATGGACGAGCGGAGGGCCTCTGGATCGGCGCCGGCGTCGACCAGGGCGGCGAACACCATGTTGGCCGAGACGCCGGAGGAGCAGTCGAAGTAGACGATCGTCACTTGCGAACGATCCGGTGAGCGGCTAGGGCGGCACCGAAACCATTGTCCACGTTCACGACGACCACGCCGGGCGCACACGACGAGAGCATCGCCAGCAGCGCCGCCAGCCCCCCAAAGGTGGCGCCGTATCCCACGCTCGTGGGAACCGCGACCACCGGCGACGAGACCAGCCCGGCCACCAGCGACGGCAGGGCCCCCTCCATACCGGCGACGACCACGACGCAGTCGGCCTCCTCCAGGGCCGGGCGGTGAGCCAGCGCGCGGTGGACGCCGGCGACCCCGACGTCCGTGACCCGCTCGACCTTCATCCCCAGGGCCTCGGCGGTGAGGGCGGCCTCCTCTGCCACCGGGAGGTCCGACGTCCCCGCGGAGACCACGGCGACCCGTCCCGTCGGTGCACCATCTGCAGAACGGACGACCACGAGGCCGCACCGAGGGTGGTAGACGGCCCCGCCATCCACGCGTCGGGCGGCCTCGTACTGCTCCGCCGTAGCCCGGGTGACGAACACGGCCCCGACGCTCTCGCGTACCAGAGCCGCCACCGCCGCTCCGACCTGGTCAGGGGTCTTCCCCGGTCCGAAGACCGCCTCGGCCTGTCCGGTGCGGACCTCGCGTAGGACGTCGGGCTTGAGGTCTCCGAGATCGACGAAGGTCATCTGCGCAAGCTGGCCCATGGCCTCCTCCACCGGGAGAACTCCGGTGGCCACCCGGGCGAGGAGGGAGCGGACCGAACCGAGATCCACAGCCCACATCGTATCGGTAGGATGACGGTCGTGGACTCCCCGGCCAGTCCGAAGCGCGAACGGCTGGACGGGCTCCTCTCCGGGCTCCCCGGGGCCGTGGTGGCGTTCTCCGGCGGCGTGGACAGCTCCTTCCTCGCCTTCGTGACCAACCGGACCCTGGGGAACCGCGCCGTGGCCATCACCGCCGACTCGCCGTCGTTGGCGCGGTCCGAGCTCGAGGACGCTCGGGCGTTCGCGCGCGCGTACGGGATCCGCCACCGAATCGTGGCCACCACCGAGCTGGAAGATTCCCGCTACACCAGGAACGCCGCAGATCGATGCTCCTTCGGCAAGGAGTCGCTCATGGAGGCCTTGCTCGCACTCCCCGAGGCCGCCGCCTCCGAGGTGCTGCTGGGCGTGAACGTAGACGACCTCGGGGACCACCGGCCGGGCCAGGCCGCCGCGCTGCGCCGGGGGGCCATGTTCCCGCTGGTCGAAGCGGGCCTGTCGAAGGCGGAGATCCGGTCGCTCTCCCGGACGCTCGGCCTGCCCACGTGGGACAAGCCGGCGGCCGCCTGCCTGGCCTCGAGGATCGCCTACGGGGTGCCGGTTACCGAAGGAGCTCTCCGCCGGGTCGAGCGGGCCGAGGATGGCCTCCGGACCCTCGGCTTCCAGGGACAGGTGCGGGTTCGGGACCAGGGAGGGGAACTGGCGCGCATCGAAGTCTCTGCCGGCGACTTCGACCGGCTGCTGGCCAAGCGCGACGACGTCGTCAGGGCGACCAAGGCCGCGGGCTTTCTGTTCGTGACCCTCGACCTCGAGGGCTATCGGATGGGCAGCCACAATATCCCCCTCCGGCTCGGCAGGAGGCCCGGCCGGGCCATCGAGGGTTAGGCTGTCCTCACGTTCCCGCGGAAATGACGTGCGTCCTTCCTGTGGCGTCTGCTGGTTTCTCACCTCAGAAGGTTTGAGGCGGGGCACCGGGGCTGTGACTTGCAGGTCGCCGTGACGCGCCGTAGAACGCCGCTAGGCGACGCATGGAGAGCGTCGCGAACGCGATGAAAATCAGCGCCGGCCTTGACGCCAGCGCCATTCTCTGACCCTCATTCTCCGCCACCAGCGCCGAAGCCAACCGTTGCCTCGCCGGCGCCGGTAGCCCGCCGGCCGCATGCTTCCCTCCCGGGCCGACCGTAGACCTGGGCCGACATGAAGGGCAAGGGAGGGCTCAGACGCATTCCAGCGACGGGACCGTTTAGCGGCGCTCCGCAGCGCCGCGGCGATCAGCACCCCTAGCGCCAGACTGCCGGCATTTCTGGTCAGTCAGCTCGGGGACTTGACAGCCGGGCCGGGCCCCGGCGAGAATGTCGGTGAATCCGACCAAAGAGGTAGGAATTGATCAGGACGCGCTGCTTTGGGCTCGTGGGGGTGATGATCCCCAACCTGATGTGCTGTTCGGGGCCGTGCGCCCGCCCGGCGGGCGCCGATGCCCCGGTGCGGCCCTAAGAGCAGCCGGAAGAACGGACCAAGGGGCCGCCGAGGGGCGGCCCCTTTTTGCGTTCCCGGGAGGCGGTGGTGCATGAGCGGGGTTCGGACCGGTAGCGGAGCGAGCTTGGTCAGAAAGGGAGGGAGGCATGCCATGGCGGAGTACGCCAACCCCGAGACGCTGGTCGAGACGGGCTGGCTCGAGCAGCACCTGGACGATCCGGACTTCCGGATCGTGGAGGTCGACGAGGACACCACGGCCTACGAGAAGGGCCACATCCGGAACGCCGCGGCCTGGCACTGGGTCAAGGATCTCCACCACCCGGTCAGGCGGGACTTCGTGGACCAGGCCGGGCTCGCCCAACTGCTGCGGCGGTTCGGAGTGGGGCCGGACGCCACGGTGATCCTCTACGGCGGCAACAACAACTGGTTCGCCGCGTACGCCTACTGGCTGCTGCGCTACCTGGGCTTCGACGGGGTGAAGCTCCTGAACGGGGGGCGCAAGAAGTGGGAGCTCGAGGGCCGGGAGCTCGTCCAACATGTCCCCTCCTTCCCCGAGACCGACACCGAGCTGACCGAGCCTGTCCGGGCGGAGTTCCGGGCCCTCCGGGACGAAGTCCTCGCCAAGCTGGAGGAGGCCACGTTCGTGGACGTCCGGTCCCCCGAGGAGTACCGGGGGGAAAAGCTGGCCCCCGACCACCTCCCCCAGGAGCAGGCCCAGGTGCCGGGCCACATCCCCGGGGCGGTGAACATCACCTGGTCCAAGGCGGCGAACGAGGACGGGACCTTCAAGTCCGCCGACCAGCTTCTGACCCTCTACGAGGGCGAGGGCGTCACCGGGGACCGGGAGACAATCGCCTACTGCCGCATCGGCGAGCGGTCCTCCCACACCTGGCTCGTCCTCAACGAGCTGCTCGGCTTCGGCAACGTGAAGAACTACGACGGCAGTTGGACCGAGTACGGCTCCCTGGTAGGGATCCCGGTGGAGCGCTGAGCGGCAACCAGGAGGGAGTCGGCACGGACGGCCGAAGGAGGAGCAGGGATGGTGATCCAGCGGTCGGAGGAGGCCACCGGGCCGGCGTCACGAGGAGGAGGAAGTGAGGCGGCAGGTTTCGGCCGGTCCAGCCCCGATGATCGCCCTATTGAAGCATCCGGATGGTTCAAGCCGCTGTTCGCGGAGCTGGACCGGCGAGGCCTACGCTACGAGCCGATCCACGCCGCGGCGCTCCGGTTCGACCCGGAGAGCCGGATTCACGCCACATTCCACCAAGTGCCGCGCCCCGTGCCCTGCTGCCTTATGCCGGCCGCGACCCGGTTGGATGATCGCCAGGGCGCT
>JBOGVU010000131.1:0-5404 GCA_050692915.1 Actinomycetota bacterium
GGGGAACCACCAGCCAGCCCAGCACGAGGCCGGTGAGGACGGCCGAGGCCACCACCGCCGCCGGCGTCCCCCACGGCTCCACCCGGCCCAGGGCCCCCAGGGCGCCCAGGGCGACGAGGTACCCCACCACGAGCGGGAACCGGCGCACTCGGGTCCCCGGCCTGGCCAACCGCCGGGTCGTGAGGATCAGGGTCATCAGGACCATCAGCCCGAGCCCGAGCCACGCGTACCAGGCGTACAGCGAGGCCAGCCCGGCGAACTCGAGGGCGCCGGCGACGGCAAGGGGAACCGCGGCGGCGGCGTACAGCCGAGCGGCGTACCTGAACGCGGCCCAGGGGGAAGTGGTGACCCCGAGCGTGACGAAGAGCGCCCCGAGCACCACGGTCCGAAGGACCAGGGAAGCGGCCACGGCCACGGCGAGCTGGGGATAGCCTGGGGCCCGGGCCACGAGCATGCGGAGGTCGAGGGCCAGGTCGAGCGGCGGCAGCGCCACGGCGTGAACGAGCCCAGGCCAGGTCGGGACGGCCCCGGCCTGGGCCAGCGAGAGCGTCAGGACCGTCACGACCGCCAGAGGCCACCACCGGCCGGCGGCCGTCCGGATCCGGGACTCCGCGGCCGGCCTATGCACGGAACCGGAACGTGAGGACGTCGCCGTCGCGGACGAGGTGGTCCCGACCCTCGATCCGCACCGCGCCGCGGTCCCGGGCCGCGGCCGGGGAACCCGCCTCGATCAAGATGTCGGCCGGGACCACCTCGGCTCGGATGAATCCCCGGGCCATGTCGGTGTGGATCTCCGCGGCGGCCCCCACGGCCGTGGTCCCCTCGGGGACGAGCCAGGCACGGCACTCGCTCGACTCGATCGAGTAGAACGTGATCTGGCCGAGGAGCCTCCGGGCGGCCGCGGCGATGCGAGCGGTCCCCCGCTCGTGGACGCCGTAGGCGTCGAGGAGCTGAGCGGCCTCCTCGTCGTCCAGGTCCTCCACCTCCTCCTCGAGCTTGGCGCAGACCGCCACCACCTCCGCGTTCACTGGCAAGGCGGCACGGTGCGCGGCCACGACCTCGTCCGGACGGCCGGCGTCGTCCTCGCCCACGTTGAGCACGAACAGCATCGGCTTCGCCGTGAGGAAGAACAGCTCTCCCAGCCGCTCCAGGTCCTCGGGGGGAAGCGCCTCGCGCACCGGGGTTCCCCGCTCCAGGGCCGCCCCGGCCCGGGCCAGGGCCTCGGCCCGGGCCCGCTCCGACGGGTCGCCGGTCCCGGCCGCCCGCCGCTCGGCGCGATCCGCCGCCCCGGCCACGGTGTCGAGGTCCGCCAGGGCCAACTCGGTCACCAGAGTGTCGAGGTCCCGGGCCGGGTCGACCTCGCCGTCGGGATGGGGGGCGGCCTGGGACTCGAACGCCCGGAGCACCATCAGGAGCGCATCCATCTCCCGGATGCGGCCGAGGAACCGGTTGCCCAGGCCCTCGCCCCGGTGCGAGCCGCGGACGAGCCCGGCGATGTCGACGATGCGGACGTGCGCCGGCACCACCCGCTCCGGTCGGAGGACCCCGGCCAGCCGGTCGAGCCGGGGGTCCGGCACCACGGCCTCGCCCACGTTGGTGTCCACCGTGGTGAACGGGTGGCCGGCCACCTGGGCGTGGGCCCGGGTCAGGGCGTTGAACAGGGTCGACTTCCCCGCGTTCGGGAGCCCGACGATCCCGACCCTCAGCATCGAGGCAGGTTCTATCCTGGGAGACCGACCCGTGCCAGCCATGAGCATCCCCCGGACGGCCGGCCTGGCCATCGCCGCGGTAACCCTCCTCGCGGGCGTGACGCGCTTCGCGGGTCTGAGCGAGCCGGACCGCAAGGTCTTCGACGAGGTCTATTACGCCAGCGACGGCTGCTGGTACGCTGGCATCGGCTACGAGGAGTGCGACCTCGAGGCCGACGTGGAGCGGTCGTGGGTGCACCCGCCTCTGGGGAAGCAGCTCATCGCCCTGGGGATCGACTCCTTCGGCAACCGGCCGCTCGGCTGGCGGGCCGCGGGGGCCGCGGCGGGGACCGCCACCGTTGCGCTGGTGGGCATCCTCGGATTCCTCCTGTTCGGGTCGGCGCTCTGGGCCGGCCTCGCCGCGCTGCTGGCCTCGACGGAGCACCTGTTGTTCGTCCAGTCGAGGATCGCGATGCTCGACATCTTCCTGGCCATGTTCGTGGTGCTGGGGTTCACGCTGCTGGTGGCGGACCGGCGGCGGGCCGATCGGGCCCTGGAGCGGACCTCGGCCCTTTCGGCTGCCGACGCCGGCGTCGATGCCGTGGGCCGCGGATGGCGCCCACTGCTGCTGCTCTCGGGGGCGTCGTTCGGGGCCGCCGTGGCCGTGAAGTGGTCGGGGGTGCTGGCGCTCTTGGGCGCGGCGATCCTGGCGGTGGCCTGGGCCCGAACGCGGGCCGTCGGGTGGGAACGGCCCCTGGCCACGGGGCTCCGCCGGGAGGGCCCCATCCTGTACCTGGGGCTGCTGGTCGTTCCGTTCCTGGCCTACTCGCTGACGTGGATCCCGTGGCTCGCGGACCGGGGGTTCGACCTCGTCGAGCTGGTCCGCCACCACGGGGACATGGCCGGCTACCACCTGACCCTCGACACCGTCGGCGAGAGCGGCCAGCCGATCCACCCGTACATGTCGGCGGCGTGGACGTGGTTCCTCCTCCTCCGGCCGGTGGCGTACTTCTGGCGGGGCGACCCATCGTGCTGCGCGGAGATCCTGGGGATCGGCAGCCCCGCGCTGTTCTGGGGGGCGCTGCTGTTCCTCCCGTACCTGGCGGTGTCGTGGCGGCTCCAGCGCGACTGGAGGGCCGGGGCGATCCTGGTCCCCGTGCTCAGCCAGTTCCTCCCGTGGCTCCTGGTGACCCGGCCGCTGTTCCTCTTCTACATGACGCCGGTGGCGCCGTTCCTGGCCCTCGGCGCGGTCTACGCGATCCGCGACGTCGCCCGCGCGGGATCCGCCCGGTGGATCACAGCCCCGGCGGCGGGTCTCATGGTGGTGGTCGCGGTGGGGGTGTTCGTCTTCTTCTGGCCCGTCCTCACCGGCGACCCGATCACACTCGACCAGTGGTGGGCCCGGGTCTGGTTCTACCGGGGGCCGAGCCTGCTGCCCAACTGGGTGTGATGGTCACCCGGCGGCGGTTCGAGCAGCTCGCCGCCGAGGCCCTCGACGAGCTGCCGGCGTGGGTCCACGAGCGGCTCGACAACGTCGAGGTGGTCGTGGAGGACGAGCCGCCTCCGGGACGATCCCTCCTGGGGCTGTACGAGGGTGTGCCGCTCACCCGCCGCGGGGAGAGCTACACGTGGGCGCTCCCCGACCGCATCACGCTCTACCAGGGCCCCATCGAGCACGCCGCTCGGATGGCCGGGGACCGAGCCCTCAAGCGGGTGATCGCGGACACCGTGATCCACGAGGTGGCGCACTTCTTCGGGATCAGCGACGAACGGCTCCGCGAGCTCGGCCGCGACTGACCTTCCGGACGCCCTAGGATGGCCAAGTGCCCAGGATCACCCTCGTCCAGGGGGACATCACCGAGCAGGCGGTCGACGCCGTGGTGAACGCGGCGAACTCGAAGCTGCTGGGCGGCGGCGGGGTGGACGGAGCCATCCATCGCCGGGGCGGCCCGGCCATCCTGGAGGAGTGCCGGCGGATCAGGGCCGAGCGGTTCCCCGACGGCCTCCCCCCGGGACAGGCCGTGGCCACCACGGCGGGCGACCTGCCGGCGCGGTGGGTGATCCACACCGTGGGACCCGTGTACGCGAAGGGGGAGGACCGCTCCGGGCTCCTGGCGTCCTGCCACGTCGAATCGCTGCGGGTGGCCGGCGAGCTCTCCGCCCGGACGGTGGCCTTCCCGGCCATCTCCACCGGGGTGTACGGCTATCCGGTCGAGGAGGCCGCGGCCGTGGCGGTGGAGGCCGTCCGGACCGCGGACACGGACGTCGACGAGGTCCGCTTCGTGCTCTTCGACCGTGAGGCGTACCAGGCCTTCGACCGAGCGAGGTCGACCCCCTGAGACGAACGGCCCTGACCGTCCTCGTGGCTGCCGCGCTCCCGGCCGTGCCCGGAGCGGCCCAAACGACCACGCCCGATCCCCCCGACCCCATCCACCGGGTGACGGTCTCCATCCGCAGCACGGCCGACGTGGTCCGGATCTCCCTGGCCAGGCCGGGGATCCTGATCCGGGCCGAGGCCCGCCGGTCCCGCGGCGAGCGGCTGGCGAAGCTGCAGCGGTTCGGACGGGGACCGCTGGTCCTGGCCCGCCGTCCGGGCGCCCGGCGAGCCCGGGTCACCTTCGTGGTGGCGCTGACCCCTCGGGACGCGGCCCGCGCTCGCTTCCGGGTCCGCACCGAGGGTCCCGGGGCGGCGGTGGTCCGGATCCGCAACGCGAACGCCCAGCCGGCCTACCCCATCGCCTCGCTGCGCCTGACGGCGCCCGGGACGCGCCGGCTCGTGGTCCCCACGGCCCGCCTTGCCGACGGCGGCCCCGTCCCGGGCACCGAGCCGCTCCCCCCGAGGGTGCTGGCCTTCTACTACCCGTGGTACCAGGTTGGCGACTGGTCCGGCGGGATGCCGATCGCCGCCGACAACGTGAACCCCACGCCGTACGACAGCGCCGACCCGGACGCGATCGACCGGCACATCCAGCAGGCCACCGGCGCCGGGATCGACGGGTTCGTCGTGTCGTGGTGGGGACGGGACATAGCATGGGACGCGAACGTCGTCGCGCTGGAGGAGCGGATCCCTCCCGGGTTCACGTTCGCGCTGTACCTGGAGATGTTCAGCCCAGCGTTCCGGAAAGAGGCGGACCTGGTCCGGGAGATCGATCATGCGCTCGACACCCACGGCGCGTCCGAGCACTACCTGCGGATCGGCGGACGCCCCGTCCTGTACGTCTTCTCCAGCCACAACGTGTTCCAGGAGGTGGGCACGGTCGGGATGACCCCCCGCTACCAGGAGATCTGGCACAGGGTGCTCGACGCGCTGGCCCGGCAGGGCCACGACCCGCTGGTGGTCGGGGAGGGCCGGCCCTTCGACGTCGAGGACTTCGGAGTGTTCGACGGCATGCACGTGTACGGCACCGAGGACCCGGCGATCACCCCCGCGCGGAACCGGCAGATGGCCCTCACAGCCCGGGCCTGGGCGGCGGTGCACGGCGGGGAGCGGAAGATCTGGGGGGCCTCGATCATCCCCGGGTACGACGACCGCCACATCCCCGGCAGGAAGCCGGACCACTTCCCCCGGCTCGGCGGAGCCCTCTACGAGGCCCAGTGGGCCGCGGCCACCGCGAGCTACGCGGACCAGGCGCTCATCGTGTCGTTCAACGAGTGGATGGAGACCACGAACATCGAGCCGAACGCGGAATGGGGCGACCAGTACCTCGGCCTCACCG
>JBOGVU010000132.1:0-5041 GCA_050692915.1 Actinomycetota bacterium
CTTCGTACCGGTACTCGCCCTGCTCGGTGACCAGTCGGATCTCGTCGCCGGGCCGGACCTTGTCGAGGTCCCAGAACGGGGCACCGTACGTGGTCCGGTGGCCGGCGATGCCCACCCGGCCGTCGGGATCCCACGGGTCGGCCGTGCGCAGGTAGTGACCGGGGCCGTCCTTGAGGTCCTCGACGGCGACCCCTTCGACCACCACCTCGTTGACGCCGATCGAGGGGATCCGCAGGATCGCGTAGGCCTGTCCGGGGAGGACGATGCCGGGACGGTACTGGGGGTCGGTGCCCTCCACCCGGGCCTCGAACTGCTCGAACAGCCGATCCTGCTGGCGGTCGTAGTAGAACCCCGTGCCCCAGAGCAGCCACAGGATGTACGCGCCGACGATGAAGGCGGCCGTGAGGAAGACCTTGCCGATGAGCCGGAGGATCCACCCGGGCCGGCGCCTGGAGCCCACGACACGAGGATAGCGCCTACCCCCGCATTGAACGGCTTCAGCACGGATGGTACCGTCGGTGGATGGAGATCGAGATCGGCATCGGCAAGACCGCCAGGCGCGGGTACGGCTTCGACGACGTGGCCATCGTCCCTTCCAGGCGGACCCGGGATCCCGCCGACGTGGAGATCTCCTGGGACATCGATGCCTGGCGGCTCGAGCTCCCGCTGATGGCCTCGGCCATGGACGCCGTGGTCTCGCCGGCCACCGCGATCGAGGTGGGCCGGCTGGGCGGGCTCGCGGTCCTCAACCTGGAGGGCCTGCAGACCCGATACGAGGACCCCGAGCCGGTCTTCGACGAGATCGCCGGCCTGCCCGAGGAGAAGGCCACCCGGCGGATGCAGGAGCTGTATCGCGAGCCGATCCAGGAGGAGCTCGTGGTGCGACGGATCAGGGAGATCCGGGAGGGTGGGGGGACCGCCGCCGCCTCCCTCACCCCGCAGCGGGTCCGCGAATACGCCCCGCTGGTGCTCGAGGCCGAGCTCGACCTGCTGGTGATCCAGGGGACGGTCGTGTCCGCCGAGCACGTCTCCACCCGGTCGGAGCCGCTCAACCTCAAGGAGTTCATCGCCAGGTTCGACATCCCCGTCGTGGTGGGGGGGTGCGCGTCGTACTCGACCGCGCTCCACCTCATGCGGACCGGCGCCGCGGGGGTCCTGGTGGGCGTGGGACCCGGGGCCGCGTGCACGACCCGGGGTGTCTTGGGCGTGGGGGTGCCCCAGGCCACTGCGATCGCGGATTCATCGGCGGCCCGGATGCAGCACCTCCACGAGACGGGTCGGTACGTCCAGGTGATCGCGGACGGAGGCATGCGGACCGGTGGGGACATCGCCAAGGCCATCGCCTGCGGCGCCGACGCGGTGATGATCGGATCGCCGCTGTCGAAGGCGTACGAGGCGCCGGGCCGCGGCTTCCACTGGGGCATGGCCACGTTTCACCCGGAGCTGCCCCGAGGGACCAGGGTGCGGACCAGGCAGATCGGCTCGCTCGAGGAGATCCTGGTCGGGCCGGCCCACGAGAACGATGGGACGCTGAACCTGTTCGGTGCCCTCCGGACCTCCATGGCCACGTGCGGCTATGGCTCGATCAAGGAGTTCCAGAAGGCGGAGATCATGGTGGCCCCGGCGATCCGGACCGAGGGGAAGGCCCTCCAGCAGCAGCAGGGCGTGGGGATGGGGTGAGCCAGGACCCGCGTCCGGTCCTGGTGGTGGACTTCGGGGCCCAGTACGCCCAGCTGATCGCCCGACGGGTGCGCGAGTGCCACGTCTACTCCGAGATCGTCCCGTTCGACGCGAGCCCCGGGGACCTGGCCGCCCGCCGGCCGGCGGGCATAGTGCTCTCCGGAGGCCCGGCGTCCGTGTACGAGCCCGGCGCTCCGGAGTTGGAGCCGGGGATCCTCGACCTCGGCGTGCCGGTCCTGGGGATCTGCTACGGGCAGCAGGCCATGGCCACCGTCCTCGGTGGCGAGGTCACCGCCACGGGGACCCGGGAGTACGGGCGGACCGACCTCCGGGCCACCGGGGGTGTCCTGTTCCGCGATCTCCCCCCGGGCCAGGTGGTGTGGATGAGCCACGGCGACGCGGTCACGGCCGCCCCGGACGGGTTCCGGGTCACCGCGACCACCGAGGGGAGCCCCGTGGCCGCCATGGAGGACCCCGAGCGCGGGTTGTTCGCGGTGCAGTTCCATCCCGAAGTGGCCCACACGCCCCACGGCCTGGAGATCCTCAAGCGGTTCCTCCACGACGCCTGCGGGCTCCTCCCCGAGTGGACCCCGGTGAACGTGATCGAGCGGGCCGTCGACCGGATCCGGGAGCGGGTCGGGGCCGGGAACGCCCTGTGCGCGCTCTCCGGCGGCGTGGACTCTGCCGTGGCCGCGCTCCTGGTCCACCGGGCCATCGGCGACCGGCTCACGTGCGTCTTCGTGGATACCGGCCTGCTCCGCGACGGCGAGCCCGATCAGGTCGAGGAGACGTTCGCCCGCCACTTCCGGGTGCCGCTTGTCCACGTGAAGGCCGAGGACCGGTTCCTGTCCCGGCTCGAGGGGGTGGCCGACCCCGAGGCGAAGCGCCGGGCCATCGGCGAGGAGTTCATCCGCGTGTTCGAGGAGGTCGCGGTGGAACACCGCGAGGCCCGGTTCTTGGTCCAGGGTACCCTGTACCCGGACGTGATCGAGTCCGGGAGCCGGACCGCGGCGAAGATCAAGTCCCACCACAACGTGGGCGGGCTCCCCGAGCGGATGGACCTGGAGCTGGTGGAGCCGCTCCGCGACCTGTTCAAGGACGAGGTCCGCCGGATCGGGGAGGAGCTGGGGCTGCCCGAGGAGATCGTCGGGCGCCAGCCGTTCCCGGGGCCGGGCCTGGCGGTGCGGATCGTGGGGGAGGTCACTCGAGAGGCGCTCGACATCGTCCGGGCCGCGGACCGGGTGGTCCAGGAGGAGATCCGCCGGGCCGGGCTCGCCGCCGACCTGTGGCAGTTCTTCGCCGTCCTCCTTGCCGAGGTCCGCAGCGTCGGGGTCATGGGCGACGGCCGGACGTACCAGCACCCCGTCGTCCTCAGGGCCGTGCGCAGCGAGGATGCCATGACCGCGGACTGGGCCAGGCTGCCCCACGAGGTCCTGGAGCGGATCTCCTCCCGGGTCGTGGGGGAGGTCCGGGGCGTCAACCGCGTCGTTTACGACGTGTCGTCGAAGCCCCCGGCCACTATCGAGTGGGAGTAGCGGGGCGGTCCCCCGGGACCGGCCGTCCCCGAGCCGCCAGCAGCAGCCGGGCGGCCATGGCCACCAACAGCGCCCCGAACAGCACCGCGGACACGACCGGGTCCATCCGCACCGCCAGGACCGAGGCCAGGAACGACGTGGCCACCCCCGTGAGCCCCACCACGGCGGCCGTGCGGAGGTCGATGTCCCCGTGGCGGACGTTCCTGATGGTGCCCACGAGCGCCGTGGGGATGATCACCGCCAGCGAGGTGCCCTTGGCCACGGCCTGAGACGCCGAGACCAGGAGGACCAGGCCGGGGACCATGACGATGCCCCCGCCCACCCCGAGCAGTCCGGCCATGGCCCCGGCCAAGGCGCCCAGGGCCACCAAGAGCATCCCCGAGACGGGGCCGAGCTCGATGGCCGCCTCGCTCGCGCGCACCTCGAACGGCAGGCTCGCCGCCGCGGCCAGGAGGAAGGCCGCGAAGATGATCCGCAGCCCCCGTTCGGGGATCCGCCGGAGCGCGTGGGTGCCGGCCACGGCCCCGACCGCCGCGCCCGCGGTGAGCAGGGCCGCGGAGAGCCCGTCGACCGCCCCGGCGATCGCGTAGCCGGCCGCCCCGGCCATGGCGATCGGGACGATGGCGGCCAGCGATGTGGCATGGGCCCGCCGCTGAGGCATACCCAGGAGCAGGACCAGCCCGGGCACGATGAGGATACCGCCGCCCACCCCGAACAGGCCGGACAGGGCCCCGGCTGCGACTCCGACCGCCGCGGCCGGCCAGAACGGGTTTCTCCCGTGGGCGGCGTCCACGACCCGAGGATACGCGGCGATATCATCGGTTCGTGGTCGACTCCCCCCTCCTGGCTCCGCTCAACCCGGTGCAGCGCGAGGCCGTGCTGCACACGGAAGGCCCGGTCCTCATCGTTGCGGGGGCAGGCTCGGGGAAGACCCGGATCCTCACCCACCGGATCGCCTACCTGATCGCCGAGGGCGGGGTCCGGCCCCAGTCGATCCTGGCCATCACGTTCACGAACAAGGCGGCCCAGGAGATGGCCGACCGGGTGGAGGCGCTGGTCGGCACGAGGATCGCCCGGGGGATGTGGATCCTCACGTTCCATTCGGCCTGCGCCCGGATCCTCCGCCGGGAGCACACCCTCCTGGGGCTCCCTTCCCATTTCTCTATCTACGACGAGGGGGACACCGAGCGGGTCATCAAGATGTGCCTGGAGTCCGCCGGCGTGGACCCGAAGCGCTTCCCTCCCCGGGCGGTGGCCTCGGCCATCGGCAAGGCCAAGGACAACCTGCTCACGGCGGCGGAGTCCTCCGAGGCCGCCGGGAACTGGTACGAGCAGACGGTGGCCGACTTGTACGCGGAGTACGAGCGCCGGCTCGCCGCCGCGGGCGCCGTGGACTTCGACGACCTGATCCTTCGGACGGTCCGGCTGTTCCAGGCCCACCCCGAGGTCCTCGAGCACTACCAGGAGCGGTTCCGGTTCGTGCTGATCGACGAGTACCAGGACACGAACCGGGCCCAGTACCACCTGGTCAACCTGCTGGCCGCCAAGCACCGCAACCTCTGCGTCGTGGGGGACGCCGATCAGGGCATCTATTCGTGGCGGGGGGCCACCATCCAGAACCTCCTCGACTTCGAGCACGACTACCCGGACGCCGAGGAGTTCATCCTCGACCAGAACTACCGGTCCACCCGGACGATCCTCGAGGTGGCGAACGCGCTGATCGAGAACAACCTCCAGCGCAAGCCGAAGAACCTGTGGACGGAGGCCGACCACGGCACCCCGGTGGTCAGGTACCGGGCCGAGGATGAGCACGATGAGGCCTGGTT
>JBOGVU010000133.1:0-5028 GCA_050692915.1 Actinomycetota bacterium
GGCGACGGCCCAGGCCCCGGCGGGCGAGCCCGCCGGCGGCGCCAGGGCCACGCCGGTGGTCAGGAAGCTCGCCCGGCAGCGGGGTGTGGACCTGGGGACCGTCGTGGGCACGGGCCTGGACGGACGGATCACCCGCGAGGACGTGATGAAGGCCACCGGGGTCATCGGGGCCGCCAAGCCCGCGGCCACGTCCGCGACGACCGCGGCCGCCCCGGGGGTTCCGGGCCAGGACGAGAGGATCCCGGTCCGAGGAGCCCGGCGCCTGATCGCTCAGAAGATGACCCGCTCGTGGCAGGAGATCCCCCACGTGACCTCGTTCCACACCGTGGACGCCACCCACCTGGACGCCCTGCGACGGGAGCTGAGCGAGGAGTCCGGCCACCGGGTCAGCTCGCTGGCCGTCATCGTCCGGGCCCTTGTGGAGATCTGCCGACAGCACCCCCCGCTGAACAGCTCCTTCGACGCGGACGCCGGCGAGATCGTGCTCCGGCGCTCGTACCACGTGGGGATCGCCGCGGACACCGAGCGCGGGCTCATGGTGCCGGTGGTCCGGGATGTCGACCGCAAGAGCATCGCTCAGGTGGCCCGGGAGTTGGCCGAGGTCGTCGAGGCGGCCCGGACGGGGACGGCCAGCCCAGAGCAGCTCACCGGAAGCACGATCACGGTGTCGAACTACGGCGTGTTCGGGTCCGAGGCCGGCACGCCGATCATCAACCATCCCGAGGGGGCCATCCTGGGCGTGGGCCGGATCGGCCCCCGGCCGATGGTCGTGGACGGCCGGGTGGAGGCACGCACCGCAGTTACGCTGGCCCTCTCGTTCGACCACCGCATCATGGACGGAGCGGACGCGGATCGGGCCATGACCGCACTGCGGGAGCTCCTGGAGAGCCCGTTCCGCCTCGGCGGCCTCCCTCGGTGAAGATCGTCTCCCTGCTCCCCTCCGCCACCGAGCTCGTCTACGCCCTCGGCCTGGGGGACGCGCTCTCCGGGGTGACGTTCGAGTGCGACCACCCGGAGGAGGCCCGGACGAAGCCCGTGGTCTCCGACACGGCGCTCCCCTCGGACCGCCCCCACTCACCCGGGGAGATCGACCGGTTGGTGACCGAGCGGATGGAGCGACGGAAGGCCCTGTACGTGCTGGACAAGGAGCTGATCGCCACGATCCAGCCCGACCTGATCCTGACCCAGGACCTGTGCCGGGTCTGCGCGGTTCCGTCGGGCCAGGTCGAGGCCGCCCTGGAGGAACTGGGTTGCCGGGCCGAGGTGGTCTCGATGGACCCGGCGGGGCTGGAGGAGGTCCTGGAGTCGTTCCTCGAGGTGGGCCGGGCAACCGGCACCGAGGTCCGAGCCGAGGAACTGGTGGCCTCGCTCAGGGAGCGGATCGAGGCGGTCCGGGCCGCGGCCACCAGGCTCCCGGAGATCCGCACGTTCGCCATGGAGTGGCTCGATCCCCCGTTCGTGGGGGGCCACTGGATCCCCGAGATGATCCGGCTCGCGGCCGGGGTGTCCCTCCTGAGCGAGCCGAAGCAGCGGTCCCGGCGGGTCACGTGGCGGCAGATCGCCGACGCCTCGCCCGAGGTCCTTGTGTTCATGCCGTGCGGCTACTACCTCCCGGAGGCCGAGGAGGAGGCCGCCCGGATCTACGCCGTCCCCGAGTTCCGGGAGACCACGGCGAACGCCGGCGGGACCGTGTTCGCCACGGATGCCTCCTCGTACTTCTCCCGGCCGGGGCCGCGGCTGGTGGACGGCCTGGAGGCCATGGCCTGGGCCATACACCCGGAGGCCTACCCCGAGCCGCCGCCGGGGGTGATCACTCGCGTCTCGGCGCCTGCGATAGGGTGAGGCCGATGCAACCGCGGAACCGGGTCACGCCCGAGCACGTCGGCACACGGGTGAGCTTCCAGTACGAGCTCCCCAACGGCTACGTGAGCGAGGTGGTCGGCGTACTGCGCTGGTTCGATGAAGCCGCGCAGACGTTCGTGGTCGAGGACCGGGACGGACGGCTCGTGCGCGTCCCGGCCAAAGGCGTGCGCCACGGCCGGCCCGTGGTGCCCCGCTCCGGCTAGACGCGGTCGTCCTCGCGCCGGAGCGGAAGGGTGAACGCGATCCGGGTGCCGCCCTCCTCGCGGTTCTCCGCCCATACCGTTCCGCCGTGTCCCTGGGTGAGGCTCCGGACGATGAACAGCCCCAGCCCCACGCTCCCCTCTCGCGCCGCCTCGTCCCCGCGCTTGTAGCGCTCGAACACCGTCGGGAGCGCCTCGTCCGGGATGCCCGCCCCCGCGTTCGCCACGCTGATCCTGACCCCCTCGGGAGCGGCCTCCGCCTCGACCTCGATGGCGGTCCCGTCCGGCGAGTACTTCACGGCGTTGTCGAGGAGGTTGGCCAGGATGTGCTCGATGGCGCTACGGTCGCCATACACCGTGGGGAGATCGTCCGGTAACCGCATGTCGAACACACGGTCTCCGAGGACGCCGGCGAACGCCGCCACCTCCTCCCCGACGATCGCCCGCAGGTCGAGCGGCTCGCGGGACAGCACCTGAGCACCCTCCTCGAGGCTCGTGGCCATGAGGAGCTGCTCGATCATGTCCAACATCCGGGCCGCCTGCTTCTCGATGATCCTGTTGAACTCCCTGGCCTGCTCCACCGTGGCGTTGTCGCCGAGCTGCTTCAGCAGACGGACGTATCCCACGATCGAGGTGAGCGGAGACTTGAGGTCGTGGGTGACGACCGCCAGGAACTCCCGGCGCCGGGCGTCCACCTCGGCCAGCCGCTCGGAGGCTGCCCGCTCCCGTTCGAACAACCCGGCGTTGGCGATGGCAATGGCGGCATGCTCGGCGAACACCGTGAGGGCCCGGAGGTCGTGCTCGCTGTATGCCCGCTCGCCGCCGGATACGCTCACGTTCAGCACCCCCACGGGCTCGGACCGCGCGTACAGCGGCGCCGACATCGCCGAGTGGACCTCGCGGTCCTTCGGCACGAAGCTACGGAAGCGGGCGTGGTCGGACACGTCGCCACGGAGGATCACAGCCTCGCGGAACTCGGCCACCCACCCGGCCACGCCCTCGCCGACGGAGATCGACTGCCGGGCCACGTCCGGAGACAACCCCACGGACGCGGCGATCCGGAGCGTGGTCTTGCCGTCGTCGAACAGCATCACGGACCCCTCCGTGGCCCCCAACAGGTCCTGGGCCGACCGCAGGATCATCTGGAGCACGTCCTCGAGCGACAGGGTCGAGGCCACGGCCCGGCCGGCCTGGGAGATGGCCGTGAGCTCGGTGACCCGGTTCGACAGCGCCGTGGACAGCACGCGCTCCTCGATCAGGGCCCGCTCCACCCGCTCCAGGGCCCGTTCCTTCTCCCGCACGTACAGCGCGAACACCACCGCAAGCACCACGAACGCCACCCGGAGGACGTCGGGCGACAGCCACTCGGGGGGCCGGTAGCCGAGCAGGCGCTCGGTGATCGATAGAAGCACCACGCCGGCGCCGACGAGAACGAGCACCAGGAGGAGGAGGCGGAACAGCTGCTGGCGCCGGCTCTGGATCTCCTCCAGCCGAGGGGCCGGGACCTCGCTCTCGGTGACGACGGCCCGCTCGGTCATCCCAGGCGAACCCCCGGCTCGTCCGTGACGTGCCCCACCACCACGGCCTCGAAGTCGCCCCGGTCGGCGAGGACCGCGACCTCCTCGGCGTCCGCGGCCGAGGTCACCAGCACCATCCCAAGCCCCATGTTGAACGTCCCGAACATGTCCGCCTCCGAGACATCCGCACGCCGACCCACGAAGCCGAAGATCTCCTGGGGCCGCCATGAGGCCCGATCGAGGGTGGCTCCCAGGCCATCGGGCAGGGCCCGGGGCACGTTCTCCAGGAGGCCGCCCCCGGTAACGTGCGCCGCGGCATGGACCAGGCCGCGGCCGGCGGCGGCCAGGACCAGCGGCACGTAGATCAGGGTTGGCTCGAGGAGCTCCTCGGCCAGGGGGCGACCGACCCCCTCCGGGGTGGTCCCCAGGTCCAGGCCCTCCACGGCCCGCCGGACCAGGCTGAACCCGTTCGCGTGCAGGCCGGAGGACCGCAGGCCGACCAGCACGTCTTCGGGACGAACCCGATCGGGTCCCAGGAGCCGATCCTCCTCGACGACGCCCACGCAGAACCCGGAGAGGTCGAAGCCGCCTTCGACCAGGTGCCCGGGGTGCTCGGCGGTCTCGCCCCCGAGGAGCGCGCACCCGGCCCGCCGGCACCCCTCGGCCACCCCGGCCACGATCGCCGCCACCTGCTCCGGGACCAGGTGCTCCACGACCACGGTGTCGAGGAAGAACAGCGGCTCGGCCCCCGTGGTCACCACGTCGTTCGCGCACATGGCCACGGCATCGATGCCCACCGTGTCCAGGCGGCCCACGAGCCGGGCGACCTCGGCCTTCGTGCCCACGCCGTCCGCGGACGCGGCCACCAGCCTCCCGTCTCCCAGCCGGAACAGGCCGGCGAACCCGCCGACGCCCTCGACCACCTCGGGCCGGGACGCGCCCTGGGCCAGCTCGCGGATCAGTGAGATGGCGTCGGCGGCCGCGGCCAGGTTCACGCCGGCACGACCATAGGCGCCGGTCAAGCCACTACTCCCGTTCGAGCAGGTGCTTCGAGGGGGTCCGCTCGGGAACGGGGATCGGGTACTCGCCGTCGAAGCATGCCCGGCAGAAGGTGTCGGACGGCGCCCCGGTGGCCTCCAGCAGGGCCGGCAGGGAGAGGTAGGCCAGGGAATCGGCGCCGATGAAATCGCGGATCTCCTCCACCGACAGGCCGGCCGCCACGAGCTCCTCGCGGGTGGACATGTCGATGCCGTAGTAGCACGGCCACTTGATCGGCGGGCTGGTGATCCGCATGTGGACCTCGCGGGCGCCGGCGTCTCGCAGCATCTGCACGATCTGTCGGGTGGTCGTGCCCCGGACGATGGAGTCGTCGACCACGGCCAGCCGCTTCCCCCGGATCGAGTCGGCCAGCGGGTTCAGCTTCAGACGCACGCCGCGCTGTCGGAGGC
>JBOGVU010000134.1:0-4906 GCA_050692915.1 Actinomycetota bacterium
CCTCGCTACGCGGGGCCGCCCAGCGGCCCTCATGTTGGCGTTCGGGCTGGTCCTCGGTGCCTGCACCGCGGAGCCGGCGGACCGGACGCCTCGGGACGGGCCGGAGGCGAGCCCGACGACGGCCCCCCCGCCGACCGGCGCCGTCCTGCCGGTGGTCGTGGCCTCGGGGGCGCATCCCTCGTACGTCCACGGGATGGAGCTGGCCGCCGCCGAGGTCGGGGTGGAGCTCGACGTACGTCCCACGCCCGCACCGGTCGACGGGCTCCGACAGATCCTGGTGGAGGGGCCGCCGGTCGTGTTCGTGGTGGGCGCGGCGGACGCCGTGGCCGAGGCCCGCCCCGAGATCGAGGCCGCCGGCGTCCCGGTGATCATGGTCGGCGGCGACCTCTACACGGATCGGCGCCTGTTCCGCCTGGCCTTCCAGGCGTCGATCCCGCTCCGGTGGCAGGCTCGGGTCCTGGCCCGGTACCTGCTGGTCGACCGGGGCCACGACAGGATCGCCGTGGTCGGGGACCGGGCCCTCGGCGCCGAGGCCCTGGCCGAGGAGGGGGCCGCACCCTCGGGAACACCGCGGGATGCGGACGCCGTGTTGATCCTGGGGTCGCGGCGCTTCCCCACCGTGGAGGGGCAGTTGGCCGCGTCCTACGAGACGCTCCTCCCCGGGGGACTCCCGCTCGGCTCTGTCGTCTGCCTCCCCTACACCTGGGCGGGATGGGCGGACATGATCCCCCGGGTCCACCGCTTCCGCGAGCTGTTCGAGCTGGCCCACGGCCGGCCCCCCTGGGCCTTCGAGCAGGAGGGCTACGACGCCGTCCGGGCCGTGGCCGAGGCCCTGGACCGGACGGGCGGGCAGGGCGGCGACGCCCTGGTTCGTGCCCTGGAGGGGTTCCGCGAGGAAACGTACTCGTCGCTCCCGATCCGGCTCGGCCCCGATGACCACGTGCTGGCCGAGGAAAGCCAGCTGGGCCTGTTCGCCGTCGACGACCGGGCCGTCCCCGCCGGGGAAGCCCAGGGCCAGGTTCCGTGGCGAGCGCTGATGCGGACGTTCACCACGGACGGCCAGAAGGTGAACCTGCTGGACCGGGACAAGAAGGTGTTCTTCTTAGGCTGGAAGCGCCGGAAGCCGAGTCCCCGGTACTGGAAGTCCGAGTTCGGGATCGTCACCCGCCCGGACGAGGACCTCCTCCACTAGCCTCGCGCGCGGCCGGGGCGGCTGGTGGTGGTATCTGGCCGGAAGGCCTACGCTCGGCGCGCCCGGCGGAGAGCGACGAGCGTGGAGGGCCAGCATGTCAGAGCCGATCCTGTCCATCGACACCTCCGAGATCCAGGAGGGCAAGCTCGAGGAGCTCACGACGAAGATCAAGGCGTTGGTCGAGTTCGTCGAGGCGAACGAACCACGGGCCATCTCCTACCACGTGTACTTCGACGATGCCCACCGACGGATGACGATCGCCCAGCTACACCCCGACTCGGCGTCGCTGGAATATCACATGGAGGTGGCTGCCTCCGCCTTTTCCGGGTTCGTCGACCTCGTCACCCTTCTGTCCATCGATGTCTACGGAGCCCCCAGCGCCAAGCTGCTGGAGCAGATGCGACGGAAGGCCGACCTGCTCGGCGGCGCTCGGCTCGCCGTGCACGGGTCGCTCGCGGGATTCGCTCGCCTGGACCGGTAGCCGGCGGCCCTCGGCCGAGCCCAGGCTCAGCCGGGGGACTCGGCCGGCCGGGCGTGGTCGTGGATGTGCGCCTCGCGCTCGTGCTCGTGTTCGGGGTCCTCGTGCTCCTGGTGGGCGTGCTCCACCGCCGGGTGATTGTGGTCGTGGTCGTGCGTGGCCGGCAGGTGACTCCAGTCTTGGCCGTGGGACAGGTAGTGCACGACGTGGTGATGGCTGTGACCGTGGACCACGTCCTCGTGCTGGTGGCGGTCCGCCATGGCCCCTCCTTCGTCCGTCACCTCCTTTTCTACCCCGCCGGCGGCCGTTGGTAGAGTCGGGCTCGGGTGGGGAACAATGGAGCCACAGGCGAAGGAGGTGACGGGATGGGCTTCAAGACCGGAATGCTGGTCGGCTTCGGCGTCGGGTACGTGCTCGGGTCCAAGGCCGGTCGGGAGCGGTACGAGGAGCTGAAGGCGTCCTGGGACCAGTTCATGGGCAACCCCTCGGTCCAGCGGGTGGTCACCCGCGGCCGCGAGGTCGTGGAGGCCGGCACCGAGCGAGGGATCCGGGCCGTGGAGAACGCTGAGGATGAAGTCAAGGACCGCCTCAAGGGTCCCAAGGCCGAGGCTCCCTGAGGGGGTTGCCGCCGGGAAAGTCGCCCCAGGCGCTCATCCGGACCCCCGGAGGCGCCGAAATACCGGGGGAAGGCCTCGGGTTGGTAGGTGCGGGATCGGAGCTGGAAGGTCACAACCGACCCCGATGGTAGTATCGAGCTTGACGGGCGCTCCGGGGGCGTTAGCAGCGCCGGGGGCGCCCGAGGCGCCTTGGGGGTAGGACGGGGTTCCGTGGATCCCCGAGGCGAAGCCCGAGGGCCGGTGGAGCCGGCTCAGAGGGAGAGGAAGGCGGATGTTCGAGCGATTCACCGACCGAGCCCGTCGGGTGGTGGTCCTGGCCCAGGAAGAGGCCAGGATGCTCAACCACAACTACATCGGAACCGAGCACATCCTCCTCGGCCTGATCCACGAGGGGGAGGGCGTGGCCGCGAAGGCCCTGGAGTCCCTGGGGATCTCGCTCGAGGCCGTGCGCCAGCAGGTCGAGGAGATCATCGGCCAGGGACAGTCGGCCCCCACCGGCCACATCCCGTTCACGCCGAGGGCCAAGAAGGTCCTGGAGCTGTCGCTCCGCGAGGCACTCCAGCTCGGACACAACTACATCGGCACCGAGCACATCCTGCTCGGTCTGATCCGGGAGGGCGAGGGCGTGGCCGCCCAGGTCCTCCAGAAGCTCGGGGCTGACCTCAACCGGGTCCGTCAGCAGGTCATCCAGCTGCTGTCCGGCTACACCGGCGGCAAGGAGACCGCGCCGGGGGAGTCCCCGCCGCAGGGATCCATGGTCCTGGACCAGTTCGGGCGGAACCTCACCCAGCTGGCCCGGGAGACCAAGCTCGACCCGGTGATCGGCCGGGACAAGGAGATCGAGCGGGTCATGCAGGTGCTGTCCCGCCGGACCAAGAACAACCCGGTCCTGATCGGCGACCCCGGCGTGGGGAAGACCGCGGTGGTCGAGGGCTTGGCCCAGAAGATCGTGAAGGGCGACGTCCCCGAGACGCTGAAGGGCAAGCAGATCTACACGCTGGACCTCGGGGCGCTGGTGGCCGGGTCTCGGTACCGCGGCGACTTCGAGGAGCGACTGAAGAAGGTCCTCAAGGAGATCAAGAGCCGCGGTGACATCGTGCTGTTCATCGACGAACTGCACACGCTGGTCGGTGCCGGTGCTGCCGAGGGAGCCATCGACGCGGCGAGCATCCTCAAGCCGATGCTGGCCCGGGGCGAGCTCCAGACGATCGGGGCCACCACCCGCGACGAGTACCGCAAGCACCTGGAGAAGGACGCCGCCCTGGAGCGGCGATTCCAGCCGATCGACGTGAACGAGCCCACCGTGGCCCACACGATCGACATCCTCAAGGGGCTGCGCGATCGATACGAGTCCCACCACCGGGTGTCGTTCACCGACGAGGCCCTGGTGGCCGCGGCCAACCTTTCCGACCGCTACATCAGCGACCGATTCCTGCCGGACAAGGCCATCGACCTGATCGACGAGGCCGGCTCCCGGATGCGGATCCGCCGGATGACCGCTCCGCCGGATGTGCGCGAGGTCGACGAGAAGATCGCCGAGGTCCGGATGCAGAAGGAGTCGGCGGTCGACTCACAGGACTTCCAGCGGGCCCAGTCGCTCAAGGACGAGGAGCAGGAGCTGATCGCGGAGCGGAGCCGCCGGGAGCAGGAGTGGAAGTCCGGCGAGCTCGACGTGCTCTCCGAGATCGACGAGGAGGAGATCGCCGAGGTCCTGTCGGCGTGGACCGGCATCCCGGTGTTCAAGCTCACCGAGGAGGAGACGCAGAAGCTCCTCCGGATGGAGGACGAGCTCCACAAGCGGATCGTGGACCAGGAGGAGGCCGTGCACGCGGTGTCCAAGGCGATCCGCCGCACCCGGGCCGGCCTGAAGGACCCCAAGCGGCCCAGCGGCTCCTTCATCTTCCTGGGCCCCTCGGGCGTGGGGAAGACCGAGCTGTCGAAGGCCCTGGCCGAGTTCCTGTTCGGCGACGAGGACGCCTTGATCCAGCTCGACATGTCCGAGTACATGGAGAAGCACACGGTGTCGCGGCTGATCGGCTCTCCCCCCGGCTACGTCGGGTACGAGGAGGGCGGCCAGCTCACCGAGGCCGTCCGCCGCAAGCCGTTCTCGGTGGTCCTGTTCGACGAGATCGAGAAGGCCCACCCGGACGTGTTCAACACGTTGCTCCAGATCCTGGAGGACGGGCACCTGACCGACGCGCAGGGCCACACGGTGGACTTCAAGAACACGGTGATCATCATGACCTCGAACCTGGGGACCCGGGATATCCAGAAGGGCACCACGCTGGGGTTCTCGCCGGGTGGGGACGCGGAGGTCACCTACGAGAAGATGAAGGACAAGGTGATGGAGGAGCTGAAGCGCTCCTTCCGTCCCGAGTTCCTGAATCGGATCGACGAGGTCATCGTGTTCCACTCGCTCACTCGCGAGCACGTGAAGATGATCGTGGACCTCATGATCCGCCGGGTCGAGGAGCAGCTTCAGGCGAAGGACGTGGACATCGAGCTCACGGACCGGGCCAAGGAGGTCCTGGCCGAGAAGGGCTACGATCCCGCGCTCGGCGCCCGGCCGCTGCGCCGGACGATCCAGCGGATGGTCGAGGACCCGCTGTCGGAGAAGCT
>JBOGVU010000135.1:0-4633 GCA_050692915.1 Actinomycetota bacterium
GGGGGCGCCCTGGGCCGATGGGTGGCCTCGGTGGCGCGGCGGAGGCCTCGATGAGGCTGCGGGCCCTGGCGCTGGCCGGCGTCATGCTCGCCGCGGCCTGCGGGCAGTACCCGGGGGTCCACGAGCAAGCCGTCCAGTCCGGCGAGATCGCCGCGGGGTCGGCCGGCTCCACGCTGACAGAACCCGGGGCCGTGGCGGGCGGCGGGGCCGGCGTGGGGAGCACCGGCGGCACCGGGATCGCCCCCACGGGCGGCGGCGGGACCGACCTCGACGGGGGTGCTGAGGCGGGGGGTGGCGGAGGAGGAGGAGGGGGCTCCGGCGGCGGCTCTGGCGGCTCCGGGGGCGCCGGGGGCACCACCACGGGGGTCACCTCCACCACGATCAAGATCGGGATCCACGCGCCCCTCACCGGCGCGGCCCCCCTCAAGGCCGAGTCGTTCAACACCGGCAAGGACCTGTACTGGCTCCGCGGGGACAACGGGAAACCCATCGTCATTCACGGCCGGAAGGTTCAGGTCGTGTTCCAGGACGACCAGTACAACCCCTCGCACGCCCGGGCGGTGTGCCAGCAGATGGCCGAGGAGCAGCAGGTGTTCATGCTCGTCGGAGGCGGCGGGACCGACCAGATCCAGGCGTGCGCGCAGTACGCGGCCAGCAAGGGCATCCCCTACCTGTCGGCGGGGGTGACGGAGATCGGCCTGACGAAACTGCCGAACTACTTCGCTTTCTCGATGAGCTACCCGGCCCAGGCGCCGCTCCTGGCCCAGTACATCAAGCGGAACTTCACCACCGACGGGGCCAAGGTGGCCATGGTCGCCACGAACACCCCCAACTTCGACGACTCCGTGGCAGCGTTCCAGGCTGCCTTCCCGGGCGTGGAGGTGTTCCGTCCCGAGAAGAACGAGAGCGGCACGAGCATGGCCGGGAACCTGTGCACGGGGACCCTGAAGCGGTACGACGTGGTGTTCCCGTTGACGGCACCCACGTACTACCTCCAGATGGCCGGAGCCGCCCAGTGCCGGCCGCAGTACGTCGGGGTCGGGGTCACCATGGGCCTCGACACCGTGGCTCGCACGGGATGCCAGGCCGGCCGGTCCACGGAGGGAGCTCGCTTCTTCTCCCCCGCCCCGGCCTACGCGGACAGCAACCAGTTCGACCCGGGGTTCCGGCAGGTCGCGGGGTCCTCGGCCGACGACATCATGTGGCTCCTGTGGGCGTCCTCGAAAGCCCTCCATCACGGCTTCGACCAGGCCGGGCCGAACCTCTCCCGGGAGGGATTCATCCAGACCATGAGCTCCGCGTCCATCAAGACGGGGATCCTTCCCGACCTCCAGTACTCGCCCTCGGACCACTTCGGAGCCAGCCAGGTCCACGTCCTCCGCAACGTGTGCTCGGGGTCGGGAGGGAACTACGTGACCGAGGCCGCCTTCAAGAGCTCGTTCTAGCCGGGAGACGCCGTGGACCTGGAGCCGAGCGGACTGACGTTCCTGGTCATCGGGCTGTTCCAGGGCGCGGTGTACGGGCTCCTGGCGGTGGGCCTGGTGCTCGTGTACAAGGGCGCCCGCATCTTCAACTTCGCGCAGGGCGAGTTCGGCACGGTGGCCGCGTTCGTGACGTTCGCCCTCTTCCAGCAGGCGGGACTCCCCTACGGAGTGGCCGTGGCAGGCGGCCTGGCCGCCGCCGTCGTGCTCGGGCTCCTGGTGGAGCGCCTGGTGATCCGGCCGCTCTTCGACGCCCCTCGGATCACGGTGCTGGTGGCCACGGTTGGAGTGGCCCTCCTCGTTGTCGCGGTCACGGTGCTGGTGGCCAAGCCCGAGCCACGGGTACTGGCGCCGGCGATCCCCGGCGACCCGATCACGTTCGCCGGGGTGGCCCTGATCCCCCAGCAGTTCCTGATCCTGGCGGTACTGGCCGGCCTGGCTGCCGTCCTGGCGCTGTTCTTCTCGCGGACGCACCTCGGCCTGGCCATCCTGGCCACCTCTCAGGACGTACTGGCCACCCGGATCGTCGGCATCGGCGTCACTCGGATCTCCCGGCTCATCTGGGCCATGGCGGCCCTGCTCGGCGGGGTCGCGGGGATCCTCCAGGCGCCACTGACGATCTTCACCCCGGGGTTCATGACCACGACCACGCTGGTCCCCGCGTTCACGGCGGCGGTCCTCGGTGGCATGACCAGCCTCCCGGGGGCGTTCGTGGGGGGCCTCCTGGTCGGGGCGGCTCAGAACGTGGGCATCTTCTACCTCCAGAGAGCCGGGATCCCGGGCGCCTCGGAGCTCACTGTCTTCTCCCTGCTCCTGGTGGTGCTGCTGGTGCGGCCTCGTGGTCTCCTGGGGAAGGTGGCCTAGCCGATGTCCGGGTTCCGGCCCGGTCGGAGCGGGGTGGCGGCTCGGGTCGTGGCCGCATCGGCCCTGGCAGCCGCGGTCCTGTCCCTCCCCCTCCTGCTCGAGTCGACCCAGGACCTGTGGCTCGGGCTGGCGGCCATCTACGCGATCATCGGCCTGTCGGTCAACATCATCACCGGCCACGCCGGGCAGATCTCCCTCGGCCATCAGGCGTTCGTGGGGATCGGGGCGTTCATGGCCGCCTTCATCGTGCGGACCGTGGGCGGCTTCCAGGCCGACCCGGAGACCGGGCTGGTCATCGCTCCCGAGGTGGTGGCCACCACCGACTTCTGGGTCGGGCTGGTGGTGGCCGGAGCTACCGGCACGGTGATGGCGGTCCTCCTCGGGCTGGTGGCCCTGCGGATACGGGGGTTGTACCTGGCCCTCATCACGCTGTCGTTCGGCCTCATGGCGGAGACCACGATCTTCAACTGGAGGGCGTTCACCGGGGGTGGGGCGGGGGCGGCCGCTCCCCGTCCGGCGGCGTTCGCCTCCAACCAGTCATACGCGTACGTGTGCCTGGCTATCCTGGCCCTGTTCCTGTTCTTCGACTGGCGGCTGGTCCGGTCGCGGGCCGGCCGGGCCATGGTGGCGTTCCGGGCCGACGAGCGGATCGCCTCGACCATCGGGGTGAACGTCACCGCGTACAAGCTCCTGGCGTTCGCCTCGGCAGGATTCCTGGCCGGCGTGGCCGGCGCCCTGTTCGGCCACTGGAACCAGGCCGTCCAGGCCCTCGACTTCGACCTGCGCACCGCCCTGGTGTGGGTGCTCATGGCCGTGGTGGGCGGCCTGGGGTCCCGCGCGGGGGTGGTGATCGGCTCCGCGTTCTTCGCGGTGTTCCCCCTGTACCTGTCCGCGGCGGCGGGCGGGGCCACGCTGGAGATCCCCGGGCTCGGCGAGGTGCTGATCCAGACGCTCTCCCCACTGCTGGGCGCGTTCCTCCTGCTCCTCACGATCACCCTGTACCCGGGGGGGATCGGGCAACAGATCCTCCCGCTCCGACGGTGGCTGGCCGGAGGGCCCCTGGTCACCTCCCGTCACGAGGCGCTCCGGCTGGCGGGGCTCCCCGCCCTGGTCGCCCTGGTGGGCGCCCTGATGGCCACGGACGGCTCCATGGCCGACCGGCTCGGGTTGGGGGCGGTCGTCGGCGTGGCCGCGGGCGTGCTGGCCGCGTTGCTCCTGCTTGAGTATCTCCGCCAGCTCGGGCGGGGTCGACCGGTGGCCGAGGACCGGGGGGCGGAGGGGCCAGCCGGAGCCGGGGCCGGGGCCGCGGCCGGAGCCGCCTCGGCCGACGCGGCAGGGTCAACCGCACCCGCCGTCCCCGAGCCAAGACGCCAGCCCGCTGGGGGGCCGGCGCGATGAGCACGGTCCTGGAGGTCCGCGACATGGCGATCCGGTTCGGCGGCCTGCAGGCCCTGGACCAGGTGAGCGTGGAGGTCGGCGAGTGGGAGATCGTCGGCCTGATCGGGCCGAACGGCGCCGGCAAGACCACGTTCTTCAACTGCCTCATGTCGATCCACCGGCCCGACCGGGGCACGGTCACGTACCGGGGGCGGGACATCACCTCCCTGCCGACCCACCGCAAGGCGTCCATGGGCCTGGCCCGGACATGGCAGAACCTCGGGGTGATCCCCTCGCTGACCGTGCTGGAGAACGTGCTCACTGCCCAGCACGCCCATGTCCGCTACGGGCCGCTGGCGGGCATCCTGGGGGCGCCCCGCTCGTTCACCGAGGAGGCGGAGCTCCGTGTCGACGCGGAGGAGATCCTCGACTTCTTGGGGCTGCTGCCCGTGGCCGGCGAGCGCGTGGCCGGGCTCCCGTACGGCACCCAGAAGCTGTGCGACCTGGCCATGGCACTGGCCACGGACCCCGACGTCCTGCTCCTCGACGAGCCGTCCTCCGGCATGGGCCCGGAGGAAGCCCAGCAGCTCGGCGAGACGCTCCGCTTCCTCCGCACCTCGCTGAACCTGACCATCCTCATGATCGAGCACCACGTGCCACTGGTGGTCGACGTGTGCGACTACGTGTACGTCCTGAACTTCGGCAAGCTGCTGGCCAGGGGCGAGCCCGCCGAGATCCAGCGTCATCCGGAGGTCGTGGCGGCCTACCTGGGAGGCGAGGCCCGTGGCGCTGCTTGAGCTCAGCGGGGTCCGCACCGGCTACGGGCAGGTCCCCGTGCTCCACGGGGTCAACCTGTCGATCGAGGAAGGACAGCTGGCGGTCCTCCTCGGGCTCAACGGCGCCGGTAAGAC
>JBOGVU010000136.1:0-4603 GCA_050692915.1 Actinomycetota bacterium
GCTCGAACATCACGGGCGACAGGTAGTCGAGCGCCGAATGCCGCCGACGCGGATTGTACCAGCCCTCGATGAAGTCAAACACGGCGAGCCGGGCATCGACCTGAGTCCGGAAGCGTTGGCGACGGCCTCGCAGCGGTTCGCGATGTTGGCACAGCGGGCGAACGACCCGTGGCGCTTGTACCCATCGAACGACAGGGCGAACTTCCTCACGACCTCCCACGTGGCCTCCGGGCCGGGGACGTCCTCTTCTCTCAGATCGTGATTGGAGATTCGGTGTTCGTCGAAGTCACCCATGGTGAACCCTCAGTGCGAGGACCCAGGAGGGAATGGGTCCGTCAGCCGTGCCGATGTCCCTACCGAGCGGCCCTTCACTGCTCCTACAAGGCACCGCAAGATCTGGTGGAGTAACGATTAAATTCCTCCTTGGCAAGGTTGAGGAATCTATACCGTAGAGTCCAGGCTATGCAAGCGCTCTGACAGGGAAGGTCACAGCTCCGAGGGCGGACTTTGCAGAATCCGAGCTCTGCCGCTCACGGGCCACACCGGGGGAGGAAGGCGTGCGGGTTCGGCCGTCAAGTGGACCAACTGTGACCGGAGAGGTCACAGTTGCCCTCCACACTGGACTCGAGAGGCACGATGATGACGTGGCCTCAGGGAGGGGCTGGCAAGGGCAGACGCGGGGATGAGCAACCTGCCCGGGCGATGACCGCTCCGCAGCGAGAAGCCAGCTGCGATGGCCAGGCGCGCGATGTCGCGGCCGGAGAGGAGGGAAGGATGGGCTGGTTCCTGCGGAAGGCCTTTCGCGTCGGCCCGCTTCGGCTGAATCTCTCGAAGCGGGGTCTCGGGGCATCGCTGGGTGTCAAGGGTGCCCGGCTCGGCGTGGATGCCACGGGCAAGCCCTACGCAGCTGGCGGGCGGTACGGGCTCTACTTCCGGCAGCCGCTCGGAGCAAGCCAAGCCAGTCGGGCTGCCGGCGAAATCGGACCGAGCGGCGAGGGGCAGCCTCCAGCCCGGAGCCCTCGCCTTTGGTGGGTACTCGTTGTGCTCGCCCTGGTGGTCGGCATCATCGTGGGCGTGGTGCTCGCCCGCGCGGGAGAGGCGACGCGCATCGATCTCTTCGACATCAAGGGCCGGCGCACCGGGCACGCGGTCGTGGACCGGGACACCGGACGGGTCGACTTCTATGACACGATGAGCCGCCGCACCGGATATGGACGTGTTGACAGGTCAGGTAAGGTCGAACGGTTTGGGTTGGACGGCAGGCGGCAGGGGGAGACGGCTATCCCGGTCCTGCCAAACGACGATCGTCGCCGATGACTGGCTACTGGCGGATCCACCTCACTGCCTATCTCGGCTGCCCCCGATCGCCCGGCTGATGCCTTCGGCGAGCGCGTTCGTCACCGGCCCGCGGTGGCCGAGCCGGACTTCCTTGAGCGCATCTGGAATGGAGATGCCGAGGGCCAGAATCTCGGCCGCGGGCATTCGAGCGGAATCTCTGACCTGCAGGCGGAGCCAATCCGCCGAGACGCCGCTGGACGGGTAGACGAGAAATGCTCGGGGCAGGTCTGCCGTACGGCCGGCAGAAAACGCGTAAGCGTACAGGAACGCTTGGTAAAGGTCGCTCGAGACGACCTTGGTCTCGTCGTAGAGCTTGTATTTCGCATCGATCGCCAGCTGCATCTGCCTAGAAGGCCGGGGACTGACCAGAATGTCCGGGACGACTCTCGCGTACGGTCGGTTCGTCTCGGCATTCCACAGAATCGACCGATCGCTCCGTTGATAGCGGACACTGTACTCGGTTGCCGGCAGCGCGTATTCGATGAGCCGCAGGACGAACCGCTCGAAGAGGGCATTCATATCGATAAGAAATGCGAAGGATCGTGTTGTTCCTTGCGCGAGCACATCCTCGACACCCAGGCCTCTTAAGATGAGAAATGCGAGGGTGTGCGCCTCGCGGTAGTGCTCGTTGAGCCGATTGTACTGGAGGTCCTCGTGGGCCGTGGCCGGATCGAGAGCCTCCGGGTCACAGAGCTGACGAAATAGCGCGTTCATCAGATGGGCTCGGCGTCGAACTGCTTCGTGCGTGGCGTACCGCAGGCAGAGGGCCAGGGCAGCTGCGACGATCCGGTTCTCGAGCACGTCGTATTCCTGCTCGTCGAAGCGACAGATGAGGCGGTCGAGCCGGCCGAAGCGATGGAGGACCTGCTGGTCGATCAGGAGGCGGCCCCGCACGACCCCGAGCTCTTCTTCTCGCTCTCGGTAGTCCCGGAACAACCCGCTCCGAATGACCGCCTCGCAGGCCTCCAGGAACAGGAGAGCGATCAAATCGAAGAGCCCGGCGCTCTCCGTCGAGAGCAAGCGGTCGGCTGGAAGTCGCCGGAGGCTGTCAAGGCCGGCAGCGAATTCGATCATGTCCACGAGACCCAAGGCCCCGCCGGCGAGCTTCGGGGTCACGCGGACCTGGAATTGGCCAAAGTGGACAACGCCAACCCAGGAATCGGCCGTCACGCGCGTGCCCTCGCGAAGGGAGTCGACGTGGAGACGAACGTCGGTCCCGGAGCGGAGGTAATCGGCCAGGCGCACCTCCTCGGGCGCCAGGTGGAGTCCGTGGAGGAAGGTGGTCTCCCACTCTCGGAGCGTGACGAGCTGGTCGAGAGAGGTGGCTTCCATCAACCAGCGGGCTTGGGAGCGAATTCGTCCTCGAGCCGGGCCACGAGACGGGCGGGGTCGCCGAGCACATCCTCGTTCAGGGTTTGGGTCTCGGTGTCGATGAGCCCGTCGCCGAGATAGCTCGCCAGCATCCCGTAGTCGTCGTAGCAATACTCCTGGAGGAGAGGCAGGATCTCTTGACGGAACCGCCGCGCGAAGTCGTCGGGGTCTGTGATGGGTTGATTGCCGTCGAGCAGGAAGGAGTGTCCCACCTGCTTCTCGCGGCCCTGGGTCTTGACGATCCGGCGGTTGAGCTCCTCGAGAAATTCATCGAGCGCCAGGTTGCCGACCTTGGCTCCCGCAAGCAAGTCCGGATCCGGCATGAGCTCGACAAAGGCAAACCGGCGCCGCAGCGCCGTGTCGAGAAGCTTGATGCTGCGATCGGCGGTGTTCATCGTGCCGACAATGTAGACATTGGCGGGGATCGTGAACACCTGCTTACTCTGGGGCAGTGTCACCGGCACGCCCCGCTTGTCCAGTTCCAGAAGGGTGAGCAGTTCGCCAAAGACCTTGGCGATGTTGGCCCGGTTGATCTCGTCTATCAGGAAGAGGTACTTGCCGTCGGGGTCGGCTGCGGCAGCGCGGCATGTCCGCTTGAAGACGCCGTCCTGAAGCGTAAGGGAAAGTGTGTTGTCCGTGGTTGGTGCGGGTCGAAAGCCCTCGATGAAGTCTTCGTAACTATACGAGGGGTGGAACGTCAGGATGTTGAGGCGGGCGGGCTTCGTAGGGGTAGACGTCGAGAGGTCGGTTTCGAGGCGAGCGAGGGCCTCCGGATCAGAGAGTGTGGCGGCTGCGTCCGCGGGGCGCTCGCCCCGGAGCAGCCACCACACACAGAATCGCCGTGCTACATAGGTTTTTCCGGTCCCCGGTGGGCCGTACAGGATGACCTGCCCTTTCCGCTCCAAGGCGGCCGCGACCTCGCTAAATCTTGGATCCATCGGGGCGCGGGTGACAGGGGGAGGGCCTCCGATGATCGTCCGGTAGAGATCCGGTGGGACCTCCGCAACCGTGGCGAACGCCCACTTCTTCTGAGCCGGAATATCCTTCGCATAGTTCGTGTCCCAGGTGACCGGGACCGTATGCTTGAATTCCGTGCGGGTCGGGTTCCACTCGTAACCTGGTTCCACCACAGTGCCGACTGCAAGGACGGTTGATGTGCCCCGGTTGGCGATGATCTTGTCGCCGGCCTCCAGTTCCCTCAGGGTCCAGACTTCCTTGGCCTTTCTGGCAATCTGGGATTTGTTGTCCTTATAGGTATCTCGGTACTGTTCCTCGAACCGTGTGCGGAAGGCGTCCTTGGATTCGAACTCTCTGAGGTCCCCGACGTCATCCCAGCCGACGCAGATGTAGCCGCTCTGGAGGCACTCGGCCCAGTATTGAGCGTTCTCACCTGGCGCAATCTTGACGACGCGGACGCCTTCGCGGGCCGCGTCGTAGAGGAACTCCATGATCTCCACGCTGCGCCAGTTATCGAACGCCGGGATCTGCCGAAGGGCCGAGAGCAGCGTCCGGTTGAGCTGGACGGCCTCATCAGGCTGCTCGGGGCAAGCAAGGAGGCCGAGGAATCGCCGAATGTGAGCGCGTGAGTAGATGGGGACGACCGCTTCCGGGAAGTAGATGAAGAGGGTCTTCAGCAGAAGGGCAGAGCCAGGCTTGAGGGCCTGGATGTCGTCGATGGCAGCCCATTCCCCGGCCTGAGCCTTGTTGAGCGCATCGACGAAACCGGCGCGGACGGCCGTCCAAGCGTCCTGCTCGTTCCTGTAGATCGTGGGATAGTACCAGCCCGGCCCGCTCTTACGCTTGAAGATGATGTGTTTCATGGCCGAGCCGCCACCGATCCCGCCGAGATGCTTCGACTTGAACTCCATCCAGCGACAGAAGGTGTCCTCCGAGT
>JBOGVU010000137.1:0-4451 GCA_050692915.1 Actinomycetota bacterium
AGCTTGGCCGGTTGGGCGATCATCCCCTCGCCCTCTGCGCCGGGGACTCCGGCCGGCTCGCCGGGGGTGATGATCTGCGCGCGTGGCTGCGGCTGGTCGCTCACGGTCCGGCCAGGATATCGCACCGGCCGGGAGTCGCTCACAGCAGGGCCCGGGCCAGGGCGGTAGCCGCAGCGGCCGTCACCACGACCACCAGGATCGGCGCCCGGAGCACCAGCGCCACCACGGCCGCCCCGATCCCGAACAGGCGCTCGTCGAGGACCAGGCCCCGTCCGATGGCCAGGACCGAGGTGACCACCAGGGCCGCCAGGACGGCCGGGGCCAGGAGACCGACCACGCTCTGGACCCGGCCCGGGAGGGGCCGTCCCCCCAGGAAGACCGGCCCGATCGCCTTGATGGCCACGGTGGCCGCGCCCACCAGGATCACCACCACCCACGCCTCGCTCATCGCCGCCACCCCACCAGGCAGGCCACGCCGGCGCTGACGATGGGGACGCCGGGCGGGGCCACCGGGACCAGGGCCACCGCGATGGCGGCGCCAAGGAGGGCTGCGCCCAGAGCCCGGCGGGTTCGAACCTGCGGCCACAGCAGGGCCAGGAACAGGGCGGGGAACGCCGCGTCCAGGCCGAGCACGTTGGGGTCGCCCAGGAAGCCGCCGCCCAGGGCCCCCACGGCCGTGCTCGAGGTCCACGCCGCGTACAGGACCGCCCCGGCCCCCACCAGCCGGCCCCGGTCGAAGGTCCCGTCGCCCCTGCTGGCCACGGCCCACGACTCGTCCACCACCAGCTGGGCCGTGAGGAGGCGCCGCCAGAACCCCCCGCCGATGACCGGCGCCACGGTGACCCCGATCGGTCCGTACCGGGCGTTAAGCAGGACGGCGGCGGTGACCGCGCTGGCCACCGCCCCGCCGGCCTCCAGGATCGAGGCCGAGGCGAACTGCGCGGACCCGGCGAACGTGGTCCCGGACATCACCACCGCGGCCAACGGAGGGAACCCGGCCGACCGGGCCAGGAGGCCGTAGGAGATCCCGAAGCCGGCCACCGCGATCGTGAGCGGCAGGACGGCCCTGGCGCCGCCGCCGAAGCTGAGGTGGCCCTCCTCGGGCTCCGGGACCGACCGCTTCGAGCTCACGGTGGAGGGGATGGTACAGACGCGGGCCCCGTTCGCCCGCGGGCTGCCCCAGGCCGTTCCCTATGATGGTGCGTCGTGCTCGTCTCCGCCTTCCTCGTCATGGGACTGCTGCTCGGCTGGGGCTTCGGCGGGGCGCTCCGGAACGTGGCGCACGTCCGGGTGGGCCTGTGGTGGATGTATCCGGTCGGGCTGGTCCTCCAGGTCGTGCCGGTCCCCACGTTCGAGACCGGCACGGTACGCTACTTGCCCTTCACCGTCCTGCTGTTCTCGTACGTGGTCCTGATCTCGGTCACCGCCATCAACTGGCGGCTCCGGGGCTTCCCGGTGATCCTGGTGGGGCTGGTGCTGAACCTGGTCCCCATCGCCCTGAACCAGGGCATGCCGGTGTCGGGCTCGGCGGTCCGGGCGGTGGGCGGCTCGGTGAAGGACGTGCCCACGGAGCAGGGCGGCAAGCACCACCTGGCCACCGACGGGGACCTCGCGGTGTTCCTGGGCGACGTGCTGCCGGTCCGGGCCCCGTTCCGGGAGGTGGTGAGCGCCGGCGACCTGGTGCTGTGGCTCGGTGCGGCCGTGTTCCTGGCCGGGGCTATGCTTGCCCTTCCCGAGCGGCCTCCTCGGGAGACCGATCGGGTCGGCCGTCGGGCGCGACCATCCACGATGTGGGGAAGTCCGCGGTGACCGTGGTCCCCTGCCCCTCGGCGCTGTCGATCTTGAAGGTCCCGCCGGAAACCTGGGCCCGCTCGCGCATCATGGTCAGCCCGAAGTGCCCCTCGGGCTCGCCGGCCTCGGCGTCGAAGCCCCGACCGTCGTCTGCGATCCTCAGCCGGGCGCCGTCCTCGGTGGGCTCCAGGGTGATCGTGATCGCGCTGGCCTCCGCGTGCTTGATGGCGTTCATCACGGCCTCGCGGGCCACGTGATAGCAGAGGAGCTGGACGGGCGAGGCCATCTCGATGTCCTGAAGGTCGGTTCGCATGCGAACGCCGGTGTCCCGCTCGACCTCGTGGGCGTAGGAGTTCAGGGCCTCGCTGAGCCCGGCCCGCCCCAGCGGGGAACGGTGCAGGTCCTTGATCAGGGCCCGGATGAGCTGCATGGCCCGGTCGCGGGACTCGCGTAGGCCGGCGATCTCCTCCCTCGCCTTCTCCGGCCGCCCCTTCTCGAGCTGCTTCTCCGAGATGTCGAGGTGGAGCGCCATCCGGTACAGGACCTGGGCCAGGTCGTCGTGGAGGTAGCCGGCGATGGCCTTCCGCTCATCCTGCCGCTCCTCGGCCATGCGGTTCGAGAGGGCGCGGAGGACGACCTCGCGGTCCTTGAGCTCGGCGGTGGCCTCCTCCAGCGCCCGGGTGCGGAAGAACATCTGCCGGGCCAGCAGGAGGGGCATGACGAACGCCGCCACCGCCCACCACCCGACATCAACGTAGAGCCTTGCCAGGGTGACACCGAGCAATCCAAGTCCCAAGTACGAGATGAGGAACTCGAGCGGATTGCCGATTCGCATCCTCCTAAAGACGCTGACAAACGCGACCCGGTGCTCGAGACTCAGAGCCGTGCTAACCAACGTGATATTGCAAAGATAGAAAACCAGGACTGCCGCGGGAACCGCGAATAAGAGCCCGCGAGACCACTGCGAAACGTTGACTCCGAAACCATGGAAAACGGCGGAGGCCGCCAGGAGCGAGAGGCACAGTTGGCTGCGATTGAACAACGCCCTCAGGGGACGGACCTTCCTCTGCAATTCCCGCGGGTCAGATGAACCAAGAAAGGCAATCACACCAGCGAGACCCGGAGAGTAGAGGAAGGCCACCGCTGTAAAGAGTGGGAATCCAGTCCCGACCTGAAGAGACTTCCAGATCGGAACGGGGAGAAACTCCACAAGAGCCGTGGCAATAACCCAGAAGGCTGCGTCCAGCAAACTGGTACCGGGGCCCTCCCCCAGACCGCTTTCCGTGAACGAGAGCGCCGCAGCGACTAAGCCTGAGGCAAGGAGAAAGACCAGGAGTTCAAAAACGCGTACAGGAGTCGCCCAAGGGTACGCCCTCCCCCGGGGGGCGGAAAGGGATGTGCCGCCCGCGGCTGATGCGGATTCGTGCATCACGTCAGGATAGGTCTTCAGCCGCTTCACCGCCGGTAAGGTCCCGACACCAATAAGGGAACTGGCCTCAGGGGTTCGCCCATGTGACCTAAGCCAACTGCTGTAGGCGAATCCGCCGCTTATCGGGCGGGCGTCCGTCCCCCAAAATCCCTACCTAGAAGTAGGCTGGTCCTTCGGAGGGAGGTGTGAAATGACCAAGACTCTCACTCGCATCGCTGCGGCATTGGGTTCCCTGCTGGCCCTGCTCGTGGCAGGCGGTGCACCCTTCCGCGCCTAGTACGGACTATAGCCAAGACTCAGGGAACGAACCTGGGTCGTTCTCCTCAGGGGGAAGGACTGGGTTTGTTTCTCTGTCTTCCCGGGATTCGGCCCATCAAGGGCCGAATCCCAGTTGACCCGGAGTCGCTCCGCCCGAACCCAAGATTGAGCCAGGTGGTAGCAACCGGGACCCACCCACCGCATCGGTTTCCTAAACCGGGTGTCGCAGGTTCGAATCCTGCCGGGGGCACGCTGTGATGTGCTGCTCCGGGTGATGCTGGACGCTACGGCGTCACCTGAGGCTTGACGCCGCTCCGGTTGATCGTTGACACCGGATCCGGGGGATGTGTCGGGGCATCGTGGACGCATGTCTCGGGACATCGTGGACACCCTCTCACCTCTGCGGTTGGTAGTCGCGGGAGGGATCGAGGGTGAGGTGGCGAAGAAGCTCCCCCTGCTCTGAGACGATCCGGACGTCCAGCCCGTCCACCAGCAGGATGACCTTGGTTCCCTTGTGACGCCGACCCACCCCGATGTGGTGGAGCCGTGTGCGGTGTCGCAGGGTGACGGCCCCGGTCTTGTCGATGCGGTCCCGGCGTACCCGGACCCCGGCACCGACGACGATCCGGGGGCCGGTGGGTTTGGCCTTGTCCCGGGCCTCCCAGGCTGCCTGAGGGGTCCGCCGGCCGATCCCGCGGTGGGGCCGGACCTCGTTGTAGTAGGCCACGAACCGATCGACCTGGGCCTGGAGCTCCTCGATCGAGCGCGCTCGGGGCTGAGCGGCCAGGAACCGCTTCATGGTCTGGTGGAACCGTTCCACCTTGCCGCACGTCTGGGGGTGGTACGGCCGGGAGTGGCGGTAGGAGACGCCGAGCGCCAACAGCTCGGTCTGCATGGCGTTGGGGCCGCCCCGGTGCCAGGTGGTGTAGACGCAGCCGTTGTCGGTGAGCAGCGCCGCAGGGAACAGCCATGG
>JBOGVU010000138.1:0-4399 GCA_050692915.1 Actinomycetota bacterium
GCCCGGCACCGTGTCGAGGTCCCAGGGGTTGTGGACCGGCCCGAACGCGGAGTTCTCGTTCGAGGAGCCCATGGCGAACTCGTCGCAGTTCGTCTTGCCGAGCAGCACCGCACCCGCCTCGCCGAGCCGGGCCCACGGGGTGCAGTCGTACGGTGGGACGTAGGTCTCGAGGATCCGCGACCCGCACGTGGTGGTGAGGCCGCGGGTGCACAGCACGTCCTTCAGGGCCAACGGGATCCCGGCGGCGGACGGGAGGTCCTCGCCGGCCGCCAGCCGGGCGTCCACGGCCCGGGCCCGCTCCCGAGCGTCGTCGGCGTTGACACGGAGGAACGCCTCCACCCGGCCGTCCACGGCCTCGATCCGCCGGAGGCACGATTCGACGGCGTCCACAGCCGAGGCCTCGCCGGCCCGGTACATCCCGGCCAGCTCGTGGCCGGGCAGGTCGCAGAGCTCGGTCACGGCCGTTTCACTCGGCCTCGATGATGCGGGGCACCTTGAACCGGCCGTCCTCGGCCTCGGGGGCGCCGGCCAGGGCTTGGTCCTGGCTCAGGCTCTCCCAGGGGTCGTCGTCGTTCCGGAACACGTTCGTCTGCGGAACGGGCTGGGCGGTCGGCGGCACGTCCTTGGCCGCCACCTCCCGGACCCGCTCGGCGGCCTCCAGGATCACCGCGAGCTGGGTCTGGAACCGCTCCCGCTCCTCGTCCGTGAGCGCCAGCCGGGCCAGCCGGGCCACGTGGTCGACATCGATCTCGACCGGCATGTCGCCAGTCTATCGGCCGAGGCGTTTCAGGAACTCGGCCTCGTCGATGACCTCGACGCCGAGCTGGACCGCCCGGTCGTACTTCGTGCCGGGGTCGGCCCCGGCCACCACGAAGTCCGTGCTCTTCGACACGCTGGAGGCCACCCTGGCCCCGGCCTCCTGCGCCGCCTTCGTTGCTTCCTCGCGGCTCATCGACTCGAGCCCGCCGGTCAGCACGATACTCTTCGCGGTCAACGCCCCGGCCTTCCGCTTCTTCCGGGGCGGGTCCGTCATGCGCACCCCGGCCTTCTTCAGCCTGTCGAGGAGCCTCTGGTTGCCTGCGTCGTGGAACCAGGCGTGGACGGCCCGGGCCACGATCGGCCCGATCTCCTCGACCGCCTCCAGATCCTCCACCTTGGCCTTCCGGAGCGCGCCGATCGAGCCGAACGCTTCGGCCAGGACCTGCGCGGTGTGGGAGCCAACGTGGGGGATGTTCAGGGCCACCAGCAGCCGCCACAGCGGCCGGTCCTTGGAGGTCCCGATCCCGGACAGGAGGTTCTCGATCTTCTTCTCCTTGAACCCCGGGAGCTGGGCCAGCTGTTCGGCAGTCACCGCGTAGATGTCGGCGGGGTCCTTCACCCACCCCATATCCAGGAGGAGCAGCGCGGTCTTGTACCCGAGCCCGTCGATGTCCATGGCCCCGCGCGAGGCGAACGCGAACAGCCACTCGATGTTCTGGGACGGGCATCCCGTCCGGTTCGGGCATCGCCAGTACGCCCCCTCTCGGGCCAGCGTGGTGCCGCACGACGGGCATTTCTTCGGGAACCTCCACGGCCGGGCGCTCTTGGGGCGCTTCGACACCACCGGCCCTACGACCTCGGGGATCACGTCCCCCGCCCGGCGGACGATGACCGTGTCGCCGGGACGGACGTCCTTTCGCTTGACCTCGTCCTCGTTGTGGAGCGTGGCCGTGGTCACGGTCACGCCGCCGACGAACACCGGCTCAAGCTGGGCGAACGGGGTGACCACCCCGGTCCGCCCGGTGTGAACGAAGATCCCCCGGAGCGGCGTGGTCCGCTCCTCGGGCGGGAACTTGTACGCGATGGCCCATCGCGGTGCCTTGCTGGTGGCGCCGAGCTCCTCCTGGAGTCCGATCTGGTCCACCTTCACCACCACGCCGTCGATCTCGTAGTCGACGTCGTGGCGGTGCTCCTGCCATCGCTCGCAGAAGCCGAACACCTCCTCCAGGGTCCCCACCTTCTCGGTCGTGGGCGGCACCGGCAGTCTCCACTCGCCGAGCTGGCCGAGGGCCTCGGAGTGCCGGGCGAACCGCCGGCCCTCGGACACGCCTACCCCGTGGCACCACAGCCGGAGCGGCCGGGACGCGGTGATGGCGGGGTCCTTCTGCCGGAGGCTCCCGGCCGCGGCGTTCCGGGGGTTGGCGAACGGCCGGGTACCCTGCTCCGTGAGCTGCTCGTTGAGCCGCTCGAACGCTTTCACCGGCAGGTACACCTCGCCCCGGACCTCGAGGGCCCCCGGATGGCCCTTCCCCCGCAGACGCACCGGGACCGTGCGGATCGTCCGGATGTTCGCGGTGATGTCATCGCCCACGAATCCGTCGCCGCGGGTGGCGCCCTGCGTGTAGGCCCCTCCCTCGTACGTGAGGGCCACGGCGATGCCGTCGATCTTCAGCTCGCACACGAAGTCGGCCTGCCGGCCCAGGGCCCGTTCCACTCGCTTCCCCCAGGCGTTCAGCTCCTCCCAGGAGAATGCGTTGTCGAGCGAGAGCATCGGCGTCCGGTGGCGGACCGGAGCGAACAGCTCGCTGGGGGCGCCACCCACCCGCTGGGTGGGGCTGTCGGGGACGATGAGCTCGGGGAAGGCCTCCTCCAGCCCCCGGAGCTCCCGCATCAGCTCGTCGTACTCGGCGTCGGAGATCTCGGGGTCGTCCTGGACGTGGTACCGCCAGTTGTGGTGGTCGATGAGGTCGCGGAGCTCCTCGACCCGCCGCTTCGCCTCGGACCGCCGCCGCTCGTCTGTCCGCGCCATCGGCGGCGATGATACCGGAGGGGTCGGACGCCCTTAGTCGGCCAACGGGCGCTCGCGGGTCCGGAGTCGGCCCGCCATGACCTGGAGCATCCGGAGCGCGATCCTCGGCTCGCGATCCAGCACGCGGTGGAACTCCCTGGCGGCCACGCTGAGGAAGGTCGAGGGCGCCTCGGTGATCACGCTGGCCGTTCGGGGCTCGCCGTCGAGGAGCGACATCTCGCCGAAGAAGTCGCCCCGGCGGAGGCGGCCGATGGTCCGCCCCTTCCGCACCACCCTGGCCTTCCCCTCCAGGATGACGAAGAACACCGACCCGCTGGCGCCCTCCTTCACCACCGGGGTGTCCTCCCGGTACCGCACGATGCCGCTCACCTTGGCGATGGCCCGCCGGTTCCGGCCGGACAGCCCGGCGAACAGCGGGGCCCGGGCCAGGGCCCGCTCTCGCTCGGCCACACCACGCCGGGCCACGCCCCGGCCCCCCCGGTCGGTGGGCCGGTGGATCCACTGCACCCTGGGGCCGGTCCAGGACTCAGCCATCGGATTCGACCTCGACCGGGTCCTCTCGCCGGATGGGGCCCTCGCCGACCACCCGGGCCAGCATCCCCCGCCGGCCCACGAGCCTTCGCCTGAGCGCCTCGGGGTCCTCGGCCCCGATGTGCTCCCCGATGTGCGTGCACGGCTCGCACACACCGGTCAGCTCGAGCACGGCCTCCCCGACCCGGAGGCGGGTCCCCTCGCCGAGCGACATCAGACCGGGCAGGTCCAGGGTGACCTGCTCCCGGAGCGCGCCCGGCTCCAGGCCGAGGTCCCGGAGGTCGCCGGCCTCGGCCAGCAGGATCTGCCGCTTGCCCTCCTCGCGGCCAGAATGCCGGTCGCCCTCGAGTCCGAGAGCGGTGGCCGTGAAGGACTCCACCGGCGCCAGCCGAGCATCGTGCTCTCGCTTCGTCTGCAGCGACACGACCCGGCCCACGTCGCGGGCATCATACGCGCTCACAGGCGGCCGGCGGCGATGATCCGCTGGAGGAACCGCCGGGTCCTCGGGTGCGCGGGCTCGCTGAAGATCCGATCGGGCGGCCCGTCCTCTAGGATCACGCCGTCGTCGAGGAATGCCACCCGATGGGCGATGTCCCGGGCGAACCCCATCTCGTGGGTGGCCAGGATCATGGTCATCCCGCCCTCGGCCAGCTCGCGGATCACGTCGAGGACCTCGGCCACCAGCTCGGGGTCGAGGGCGCTGGTGACCTCGTCCAGGAGCATCACGTCCGGCTTCATGGCCAGGGACCGGACGATGGCCACCCGCTGCTGCTGGCCGCCGGAGAGCCGGTCCGGGTACTCATGGACCCTGTCGAGGAGACCGAACCGGTCGAGCAGCCGGCGGGCGTCCTCCTCTGCCTCCGCCCGGGCCACCCCCTGTGCCTCGGCCGGGCCGAGGCAGATGTTCCGAAGCACCGTCATGTGGGGGAACAGGTTGAAGGCCTGGAACACGATCCCCACCCGGCGCCGCACCTGGTTCACGTCGACGCCACGGGCCGTGACATCCCGCCCGCCGAAGAGGATCCGTCCCCGGTCGATCGGATCGAGCAGGTTGATGCACCGGAGCATCGTCGACTTGCC
>JBOGVU010000139.1:0-4330 GCA_050692915.1 Actinomycetota bacterium
CCGTTTGGCGATGCGGAGTCCGAGGGCTCCTCTGCGCTCTCCTCAGGAGCCGGCTCGACGACCTCGGCCATCTCTTTCGTGTCTGTGATCAGGGCCCCGGTGGAGGCGCCGGTGGCGCCCCGGAGCGGCACCCCGGCCATGGCTCGGGCTCGGGCGCGCTCCGTCTCCACCTCTTCCGAGGGGATCTCGTCGCCCTGGTACACCCACACCTTCACGCCGATCCGACCGAAGGTCGTCTTGGCCTCGGAGAAGCCGTAGTCGATCTTCGCCCGCAGCGTGTGAAGGGGGACCCGGCCCTCGCGATACCACTCCCGGCGCGACATCTCGATGCCGCCCAGCCGGCCCGAGCACTGTACCCGGACGCCGAGCGCCCCGGCCCGCATGGCGGTCTGGACCGCTCGACGCATGGCCCTGCGGAACGACACCCGGCCCTGGAGCTGCTCTGCCACGCCCTGGGACAGCAGCTGGGCATCGGTCTCCGGGCGTGACTCCGTGGCGGCCTGGTTCATGTCCTCGACCTTCACGTCCACCCGCTTGGCCGTCATCCGCTCGAGGTCCTTCCGGACCCTGTCCACCTCGGAGCCCTTCCGCCCGATCACGATCCCGGGCCGGGCCGTCCGGATGTAGACCTGGATCTGGTCGCCCTTCCGCTCGATGTCGATCCCGGAGATCCCCGCGCGCGACAGGTGGAGGCGGATGTAGTCGCGGATGGCCACGTCCTCGTGGAGCGCGGTCCGGTACTCGTTCTTGCCCGCGTACCACCGCGACTTCCACGGGTAGATCACGCCGAGGCGGAACCCGTACGGGTTAACCTTCTGCCCCAATCGGGCTCACCTCCCCCACGGACTCCACGATCACCGTGATGTGGCTGGTCCGCTTGCGGACCCGCGTGGCCCGTCCGAGGGCCCGGGGCCGCCACCGCTGGAGGGTAGGGCCCTCGTCCACGAATGCCCGGACCACGAACAGGTTGTCGGCCACCACTCCCGGCGTCTGTTCGGCGTTGGCGATCGCCGAATCGAGCACCTTCCGAACCGGCCGGGCCGCCCCCAGGTTGGAGAACTGCAGGATGCGGCGAGCCTCCCCGGCCGGCCGGTTCCGGATGAGGTCGATGACCCTCCGCGCTTTCCGAGGGGACACCCTGACGTATCGTGCCTTCGCTCGTGCCTCCATCGCTCCCCTACTTCAACGACGTGCTGCGCTCGGTGTGATGACCGTGCGTTCGGAACACCCGGGTCGGGGCGAACTCGCCCAGCTTGTGCCCGACCATGGCCTCGGTGATGAACACGGGGACGTGCTTGCGCCCGTCGTGGACCGCGATCGTATGCCCCACCATCTCGGGGATGATCGTTGAGCGCCTCGACCACGTGCGGATGACCCGCTTGGAGCCGCGCTTGTTCATGTCGTCGACCTTCTTCAGCAGGTGGTCGTCGACGAACGGCCCCTTCTTCACCGACCTCGGCATCAGCTGCGTCCCTTCTTCCGACGTCGCCGGACGATGTACCGGTCCGAAGACTTGTCCTTCTTCCTGGTCCGGCCCTCCTTCTTGCCCCACGGCGACGTGGGGTGGCGGCCGCCGGAGGACTTGCCCTCCCCGCCGCCGAGGGGATGGTCAACCGGGTTCATGGCCACGCCTCGCACGGACGGCCGAACCCCCCGCCACCGGTTCCTCCCGGCCTTCCCCTTCGCGATCAGCTCGTGCTCGGGGTTCCCGACGGCCCCCACCGAGGCCCGGCACGCCAGCTCGACCAGTCGCATCTCCCCGGACGGGAGCCGGAGTTGGGCGAACTTCCCTTCCTTGGCCACGATCTGCACCGAGGACCCCGCGGAACGGGCCATCTTGGCGCCCTGCCCCGGCCGGAGCTCCACCGCGTGCACCACCGTGCCCACGGGGATGTTCGCCAGCGGGAGTGCGTTCCCGGGCCTGATGTCCGCCCCGGGGCCGGACATCAGCCGGTCCCCCTGACGGAGGCCCTGTGGCGCAAGGATATAGCGCTTCTCCCCATCCGCGTAGTGGAGAAGGGCGATCCTTGCGCTCCGGTTCGGGTCGTACTCGATGTGCGCGACCTTGGCCGGCACCCGGTCCTTGGTCCGGCGGAAGTCGACCACACGGTACCGCCTCTTGTGCCCGCCGCCGCGATGCCTGGTCGTGATCCGCCCGTGGGCGTTCCGGCCGGCCTTCTTGGTCAGCTTCTTGACCAGGGCGCGCTCGGGCCGATCCCTGGTGATCTCCGAGAAGTCGGAGACCGAGGATCCCCTTCGTCCCGGCGTCGTCGGCTTGTACTTCCTCAGCGCCATGTCATCCCTATTTCTGCTCGAAGATCTCGATGGAGTCGCCCTCGGCCAGCGTGACCAGCGCCAGCTTCTGGTCCGGGCGCCTCCCTTTCGTGTACCGGTACCGCTTCTCCTTGCCATGCCGATTCATGGTGTTGACGCTCACCACCCGGACGTTCCAGATCGCCTGGACCGCCTCCTTGATCTCGGTCTTGTTGGAGCCGGGATCGACCAGGAACATGTACCGGTTCAGCTCCAGGCCGGCATAGGACTTCTCCGAGACCATCGGCCGGATGATCACGTCTCGAGGGCTCTTCACGACGTCACCGCCTCGACGGCGTCCTTGGTGAACAGCACCCAGTCCGCGTACAGCACCTCGTGGGTCCCCAGGTTGCCCGGGTAGCACATCCTGACGTTCGGCAGGTTGCGGAACGACTTCTCAACCGTCGAGTCCGGGGCGGCCAGGACCAACAGGACACGCCCCCAGAGGTCGAGGGCCTCCAGGACGTCCAGGGCCCGCTTGGTGCTGGGCTCGTCGAACGACAGCGCCTCCACCACCCGGATCCGCTCCTCACGGGCGGTCTCCGTCAGCGCCGAGCGCAGGGCCAGCCGCTTCATCTTCTTGGGGACCCGCATGGAGTGGTCCCGGGGCCTGGGGCCGTGGGCCACGCCCCCGCCGACCCAGATCGGCGAACGGATCGACCCGTGCCGGGCCCGGCCGGTGCCCTTCTGCCGCCACGGCTTCCGGCCGCCGCCGGAGACCTCGGCCCGGGTCTTGGTCGAGTGCGTCCCGGCTCGCTGGGCGGCCAGGCCGGCCGTGACGACCTGGTGCATGGCCGGCTCGCTGACCTTCACGTCGAAGACCCCGGGGTCGAGCTCGAGCTCGCCGACCCGCTTCCCCGCGGGGTCCTGGACCTGGACCTTCGCCATCAGGCGCTCACCCGCCCGTTGCCGGCCTTCACGCTGGAGCGGACCATCACCAGCCCGCCCACGGGGCCCGGCACCGCGCCCTTGAGTAGGAGGAGACCGCGCTCGGCGTCGGCCTCCACCACCTCGAGGTTCAAGACGGTCACCCGCACGTTGCCCATCTGGCCGGCCATCTTGGTGCCCCGGAACACCCTGGAGGGGGTGGCGCAGGCGCCGATGGCCCCCGGGCTCCGGTGCTTCCGCTCGGTCCCGTGGGAGGCGGAGAGGCCGCTGAAGCCATGGCGTTTCATGGGCCCGGCGAACCCCTTGCCGCGGGAGACCCCCACCACGTCGGCGTGCTCCCCGGGTTCGAATATCGCCGCGGTGATCTCCTGTCCCGGCTCGAAGGCCTCGTCGGTGCGCAGCTCCACGAGATGCCGGGCCGGCTCGTCGATGCCGGCCTTGGCGAAATGCCCCGCGCCCGGCTTGCCCGGTCGCTTCCGGGTGCCATACGAGAGCTGGACCGCGGCGTACCCGTCGCGCTCCGGCGTCTTGACCTGGACAACCCGGCACGGCCCGGCCTTGATCACCGTCACCGGGACGGCCCGGCCCTCTTCCGTGAAGACCTGGGTCATGCCCAGCTTCTCCCCGAGGATCCCCTTGGTTGCCATCAGCTACGCTCGCCTCGCTCGCGCACTCATCAGAGCTTGATCTCGATGTCCACGCCCGCGGCCAGATTCAGCCGCTGGAGCTCCTGCACGGTCTTGGACGTCGCGTCGTGGATGTCGATCAGCCGCTTGTGCGTCAACATCTGGAAGTGCTCGCGGCTGTCCTTGTCTTTGTGGGGGGAGCGGATCACCGTGTAGATCGACCGCTCGGTGGGCAGGGGGACGGGACCGACCACGCGCGCGCCGGTGCGCTGCACGTGCTCGATGATCTGCCCCGCGGCCTTGTCCAGCAGCTCGTGGTCGTAGGCCCGGAGCTTGATCCTGATCTTCGGTCCCGCCAACTCCCCTCCCTACTTCGTGACCTTGGTCACACGTCCGGCGCCCACGGTCCGGCCGCCCTCCCGGATGGCGAACCGGAGGCCCTCCTCCATGGCGATGGGCTTCTCCAGGGAGGTGGTCATCTCCACGTTGTCCCCGGGCATGAC
>JBOGVU010000140.1:0-4306 GCA_050692915.1 Actinomycetota bacterium
ACGACGAGGACCACGTGCGCCTGGGCCGGCCCCGTGTGGAAGGTGCCGTCGACCACCGGCACGGTCACCGTCACGCCGTAGGGTATCCGGCCGCATCTCGGGGTGAACGAGCCCTCCCCGGAGGCTCCCGACTGAGTGACGGTGGCCGTGGCCTCGACGATGGTCCACTTCATGTCGCACGTGGTGGTGATGTGGAACCGCATCGACCGGCCGTCGGGTGTGATCGACGACTGGTCGGAGTCGATCTGCACTTGCAGCTCGGTCCGGTGCGCCTGAGCCGCCTGCGCACCACCGGCCACGAGGAGCCCGACGAGAGTGGCGAGGGCGAGACGGCGGATCAGCAAACTGCTTCCCATGACGGCCACCTCCTGGTGGTTGGGTCGGTCCGCCCGGTACTACCGGCCGAAGGCTCGGAGGGATTGCGCCTGGTCGGAGGATCGGAAGCGAGCTAGCCCGGGAGAGCGGGGAGCCTGCCCTCCAGTGCGTCTCCACCGCCGCGGGGGATGAGGACCACCGAGGCGACCTGTTCGATCCCGGCCGGCAGGACCAGGCCGGCCCCTCTTCGATCCTGGTCGATCGCCACGGTCCCGGCGGGCTGCCGATCGCCGGACCGGCCGACGACCTCGACGTCGAACGTCCCCACTGGGAACCCCTCGTCGATGACCACGAAGATCCAGGACGGCCGGCCCAGGTAAACGGCCACGTGGCCGGCCCTGGTCCCGTCGGGTCGCCGGAGGACCTCGACCCCCAGGTACACGCCGTCGGCCCGCTCCAACGCCGTTCGGAGAAGAGCAGCGGCCTGGCGGTCGGAGCGTGTGGCGACCCAGGCCCCTCCCACGCCCGCGGCAGCGGCGAGCGAGGCGGCCACGGACAGGGACAGGATCCGTCGCCACCGTGCGGGCCTGGCCGGCCGGATCAGGTGGGTCAGGACCCGGGACTCGAACCCCGCGGCCGGTTCCCGCTCGGGCGCCAGGAGGAGGAGCTCGTCCCGGGCATCCGCCAGGCCGGCGACGAACGCACGGCACTCGTGACAGCCTTCTAGGTGGGACAGGGCTCGTCCCCGTTCGACCCCGGTGGCCACGCCCATGGCGAGCTCCGCCGCCATGCCCCGGGTCTCCTCGTGAGCCGAGCTATCGGTCATTGGTCACCTCGATGGCCTCGCGCAGCTTCAGCAGCCCCGTCCGGATCCGTGTCTTGGCCGTGCCGAGGGGGATCCGCTCGATATCCCCGATCTCTCGGGCGGTGCGTCCGAAGAAAGCCGACATGAGGACCGCCCGCCGCTGCTCCTCGGGGAGACCGCCGAGAGCGCGCCGGACCCGATCCGACTCATCGGCCAGGACCCCCTGAGCTTCGGGCTCGGATCGGCTGTCCGCGTGGAGATCGATCAGGACGCTCGGATCCACGGGCACCTGCCTGCGCATCCTGAGGGCGTCGATGGCCACGTTCCTGGTGATGGCCAGGAGCCAGGTGACCACCCGTCCCCGTGTGGGGTCGAACGTGCCCGCGTGCCGCCAGGCCCGCATGAACGACTCCTGTGCTACTTCCTCCGCCATGTTCGGATCCCCCACGATGGTCATGGCGAGGCCGAAGACCCGACCCTGGAATCGCCGCACGAACGCGGCCGAGCCGTCCGGATCGCTCGAAGCCAGGCCGGCGAGCAGCGACTCATCGGAGAGTGACCTCACCGAAACACATACGGCCCAGCGCCTCCGATGGATTGCCCGTCGTTCACCCTCGACTGCGTCAGAGGCGCAGGGAGCGACTCATCGTCCTCTCATGATCCGTGATGCATCCTGCGCCGACCAGAAGGAAGGAGGCGTCAGATGGACCGCAGGGCAACGCTCGTCTTGCTCACCGCCCTATCACTCGTCTTCGGGATCGCCGCGGCGAACCCGAGTCCACGTGGCACAACCCGGGCACCGTCGAAGTCGATCCGCTTCGATGAAGCCACGATGATCGTCGAGGTCAACGCCACGGACGGCGACGCCGGGCTGCAGCTCTTCCTCGACGGGGAGCCGTGGCGGCGGATGACGCTGTCGGCTCCCGACGGCCGGGAGATCCTGGCAGTCAACACCAGGACGCGACTTCGGAACCACGGCTTGACGGAGCTCTTCTCGGAGAGTAGCGAGCCGTCGTTCAAGGAGCTTCCGCTGAGGAAGTTCAAGCGCCTGTTCCCCGAGGGACGGTACTCGTTCCGTGGGGTCACCATCGAGGGGGATCTGCTCGTGGGGAAGGCCACCCTGAGCCACGACATCCCCGACGGTCCCCAGATCGTGTCGCCCGCGGATGGCTCCACCGTGCCCTCGGGCAGCGCGGTGGCTGCCTGGAACCCCGTGCCCGAGCCGGCGGGGATCGACGTGGTCGGCTACCGTGCCATCGTCGAACGCGAGGGTCCCCTCCGGGTGTTCAGCGTCGACCTGCCGGCCTCGGTGACCAGCGTGACCATTCCCGAGGAGTTCCTGGAGCCGGGCACCGAGTACAAGCTGGAGGTCCAGGCGATCGAGCGGAGCGGGAACCAGACCCTCACCGAGATCACGTTCCAGGTGAGCTAACCGCCGGGGGACGCTCCCCACTCCTCACGGGAAGTCTTGCCGGAACGGCCATCGGGGCGAGAGACTGCTTCCGTGGGGCCGGAGACGAACTACGCCAAGACCCCCGATGGGGCCCACATCGCCTACCAGGTCGTGGGCGAGGGCCCGCTCGACCTGGTGTTCGTGATGGGCTGGACCTCGAACGTCGAGGCCATGTGGGAGGAGCCGGACCTGGCCCGATTTCTGTCCAGGCTGGCCTCCTTCAGCCGGCTGATCCTGTTCGACAAGCGAGGCGTCGGCCTGTCCGACCGGGTCTCCGACGCCGACTTCCCCACGTTCGAGACCCGGATGGACGACATCGGGGCGGTGATGGACGCGGCCGGCTCCGAGCGGGCCGTGGTCTTCGGCGTGTCCGAAGGCGGGCCGCTCTCGATGCTCTTCGCGGCGACGCACCCGCAGCGGACCCTGGGGCTGGTCCTGTTCGGGACGTCGGCGCGGTTCGCATGGGCCCCCGACTTCCCATGGGGGAGCACGGAGGAGTACTGGCGCGACTACCTGGACCGGATGGACCGCTCGTGGGGGACGACCGAGCTCGCCCGGTGGATCGTGGGGAGCTGGGGCGCGCCGACCCGGGTCGAGGACGAGCGGCTGATCACCTGGCTGACCTCATACATGCCGCGGGCGGCTTCCCCGGGGGCGGCCATCGCTCTGTCGAAGATGAACCGGGCCATCGACGTCCGCGACGTCCTCCCGGCGATCCACGCGCCGACGCTGGTCCTGGGACGAACCGAGGACCCCGATTTCCCGATCGAGGGGACACGGATGCTTGCCGAGCGGATCCCGGGCGCCCGGCTGGCCGAGTTCGACGGGAGCGACCACTTCTTCTGGGTCGGCAACCAGGAGGAGCTCCTGGACGAGGCCGAGCGATTCGTCAAGGACCTAGGCGATCAGGAGGCCGAGCTCGACCGGGTCCTGGCCACCATCCTGTTCACCGACATCGTGGGGTCGACCGAGCGCGTCGCCGAGGTGGGAGACCGTCGGTGGCGGGAGCTTCTCGATGCCCACCGGGCCCGGATCCGCCCCCTGATCGGCCGGTACCGGGGACGGGAGGTGGACACGGCCGGCGACGGCTTCCTGGCCACGTTCGACGGGCCCATCCGGGCCATCCGGTGCGCCCTGGCGGCGACCGTGGCGGTTCGCGACCTCGGCATCGAGATCCGAGCCGGCCTCCACACGGGCGAGGTGGAGTCGGCGGGCCAAGAGATCCGGGGGATCGCCGTGCACATCGGTGCCCGGGTGGCCGGGTTGGCCGAACGGTCCGAGGTCCTGGTCTCCTCGACCGTCAAGGACCTGGTGGCCGGGGCTGCCCTCGGGTTCGAGGATCGAGGGGAGCGCGAGCTCAAGGGGATCCCCGGTGCCTGGCGCCTCTACCGCGTGGTTTCCTCGCCGCCCGGCTAGCGCCAGTCGATCGCCGCCACCCGGACGGGCTCCGCGAAGCCCTTCAGCCTGACCTCGCGGGGCTCGGACCCGGTGAGCCCGTCCGCCTGGGCCAGCGTCTCCTGGCTGGCCAGGATCTCGCCGCCCTCAGCCAGCGCGGCGATCCGGGCCGCCATGTGCACCTCGCCGCCGCTGTAGTCCTGCCCCCGGCGGGTGCCCTCGCCGGCGTGGATGCCGATCCGGACCTGAAGGGCGAACCCGTGCTCGCGCCGGTGCTCGGCCAGGGCCCGCTGGACGGCGATGGCGGACCGCAGGGCCGCGCCGGCGTCCTCGAAGGC
>JBOGVU010000141.1:0-4239 GCA_050692915.1 Actinomycetota bacterium
CGCACTACCCGCGGCTGCTCGACGCGGGGATCAACGACTGGGGCGGGGTGTCGCCGGTCACCCCCGACCACGTGAACCCCGAGGCACCGTGGCCCCGGCTGGAGGCCCTCCGGGCCCGCACCGAGGAGCGGGGGTTCGAGCTTCGGGAGAGACTGTGTGCGTACCCGGAGTACGCGACACGGCCCGACCCGTACCTGGCCGGGAAGATGCGGGCTCCCGTTGACGCCCTCCTCGGCGACGACGGGCTGGCTCGGGACGGGCAGCGTCCCGAGCCGATCCCGTGGCAGGACCCCGAGGTGCAGTGGAAGCCGAGGGCCATCGAGCTGACCTTCGCCAAGGGCCCCGGGGCGGGCCTCCGGGATGACGCCGACGTGGTTTACGGCGACCTCGAGCACCTCGAGGTCGAGGCCACCAGGGCCTGGGCCGAACGGCGCCGGGACCCGGCCCGGATCGAGGCCTCGGTCCGGTCCGCCCTGGGGAAGGCCGAGGCCCGCCGCCCCGACGCCATCACCGAGGAGGAGGCCGTGGCCCTGTTCGAGGCCGAGGGCGAGTCGCTGGAGGCCCTGTGCGGAGTGGCCGACCGCCTCCGCCGGGAGGCCGTGGGGGACGAGGTCACCTACGTGGTCAACCGGAACATCAACTTCACGAACGTCTGCTACGTGGGCTGCCGGTTCTGCGCGTTCGCCCAGCGGGAGGTCGATCCCGAGGCGTACACGCTGACGCTCCGCGAGGTGGCCGACCGGGCCGAGGAGGCCTGGGCGTACGGGGCCACGGAAGTCTGCATGCAAGGCGGGATCCATCCGGACCTCCCCGGCGACTTCTACTTCGATCTCGTGGACGCTGTGAAGTCCCGGGTCCCCGGCATCCACGTCCACGCGTTCAGCCCGATGGAGATCCTGAACGGGGCCACCCGGCTGGGGATCTCGTTCCGGGAGTTCCTCGAGGAATGCGTCGCTCGAGGGCTCGGCTCGATCCCCGGGACCGCGGCCGAGATCCTCGACGACGACGTCCGCTGGGTGCTGACGAAGGGGAAGCTGCCGGCCGACACGTGGGAGGAGATCGTGAAGGCCGCGCATGGCGTCGGCCTTCGGTCCTCGTCCACGATCATGTACGGGCACGTCGATGCGCCGCCGCACTGGGTGGCGCACATCCGCCGGCTGGCTCGCATCCAGGACGAGAGCGGCGGGTTCACCGAGTTCGTCCCGCTGCCGTTCGTGCACCAGAACGCCCCGATCTACCTTGCCGGGAAGGCCCGTCCGTCCTCGACGTTCGAGGACGACCGTCGCATGCACGCGGTGGCGCGCATCCTGCTCGACGGCCGAATCCCCAACGTGCAGGTGTCGTGGGTCAAGCTCGGCATGGACGCGAGCAAGGCGATCCTTCGCGGCGGCGCGAACGACTTCGGCGGCACGTTGATGGAGGAGACGATCTCGCGCATGGCCGGCGCGGAGCACGGCATCCGCAAGGAGCCGCACGAGTTCGTCGAAGCGATCCGTGACCTCGGTCGCGTGCCGATGCAGCGCACTACCACATACGAGCGCGTCGTGCCAACACCATCCTCCTGAGTTATCCACAACCCGAAACAGCCGAAAACTTCCTTCAAACCCGTTAACAAAAAGTTCATGATTGGGGCTGGACAAACGTGGTGCACCCCGTTCAGAATTACACAGGTGTAGTTCGACGGCGGGGGGGAAGCGGAATGCACCACTACATCCCGTGGCAGGAGAGGGCGAGATGCCGGGAGTTCGACCCGGAGATTTTCTTCCCGGAGAAGGGCGGATCGTCGCGCGAGGCGAAGCGCATCTGCGCCGAGTGCACGGTTCGTATCGAGTGCCTCAACTACGCGCTGCGCCGCGACGAGCGGTACGGAGTGTGGGGAGGCATGAGTGAGCGGGAGCGACGACGCCTGAAGCGCATGGCGTCCTGACGTGGAGGGGAGGTGACCATGGCTACAGCGCGAAGGAGGAAGTCGACCGCACGCAAGAAGTCGACGTCCCGCAAGAAGGCGCCGGCGCGGAGGAAGACCACCGCGAGGAAGACCACGGCGCGGAAGCGGACGGCGTCGGCACGGAAGGCTGCGGCGACGCGGAAGCGGAAGTCCGCCGTGAGGTCCCGCGCCGCGAAGAAGGCCGCGGCGACGCGGAAGCGGAAGGGGACTTCACGCAAGAGGACGACCGCGCGCAGGAAGTCGACCACTCGTCGGAAGAAGACGACGGCGGCTCGGAGGCCCAGGAAGCGGGCCACGGCGCGCAAGTCCAGCAGGCGGACGTCCTCGAGGAAGAAGAAGTAGTCCTCGAGGTCGCGTGACGGAAGGAGGGGGGCAGTCGCCCCCCTCCTTCGTTTTCGCCGGGGACTCCCCGACCGATAGGCTAGGCCCCCGCGGATGCAGACCGAGGAACCGTCAGTCCTGGCCGTGCTGGTCACGCGGAACGGCGCCGCGTGGCTTCCCCGGACGTTGCGCTCGCTGGCGCGGCAGACCCACCCACGGCTGGGCGTGCTGGCCATCGACAACGCCTCCACGGACGGGTCCGCCGACCTCCTGGAACGAGCGCTGGGCTCCAGGAGGGTGATCCGCCTGAAGGGGAACCTCGGCTTCGCCGGAGCGATCCGGCGGGTCCTGGAGGTCCCGGCGGTCCACGACGTGGACTTCCTCCTGCTCCTGCACGACGACGTGGCCCTGGCACCGCAGACCGTGGCCCGGCTGGTGGAGGAGGCCGGCCGGGTCCAGGGGGCAGGGGTGGTGGGGCCGAAGGTCCTGGACTGGGAGGGACGGGTCCTGCTCGAGGTGGGGTTCAGCACCGACCGCTTCGGCTATCCGCACTCGCCCCTCGAGGAGGAGGAGATCGATCAGGGCCAGTACGACACGCCGCGCGAGGTGCTGTTCGTGTCGTCCGCGGCGATGCTGGTCTCCCGGGCGGCCCTGGATCGCGTGGGGCCGCCGGACGGGCGGCTGGCCCCGGCCCGGGACGACCTCGACTTCTGCTGGCGGGTCCGGCTGGCCGGCTTCCGGGTCCTGGTCACCCCCCGGGCCGTGGCGGTTCACCGGATGGCCCGAGGGCGGGGCGAGCGATCCGGTGCCCACGCGCCGCGGCCGAGGCACGAGACCGAGCGGGCGTCCCTGGCGGCGATCCTCGTCAACTACCGGCTCCTGACCCTGGCGTGGGTCCTCCCGCTCTACGGGGTCCAGGGCCTGGGGCGGCTGGTCCTGTACCTGCTGGGCCGGCGGTTCGATCGGGCCGGCGAGATCCTGACCGCGTGGGGCTGGAACCTCGCCCACCTGCCGGGAACGCTCTCCCGTCGGTACCGGGCCCAGGCCACCCGCCGCGTCTCGGACCGGGAGATCGCCCGCTTCATGTCCCCGGCCGGGGCCAGGCTGCAGCGATGGGCCACCCAGGCCTCCAGCCTGCTGGTCGGGGGGCGGGCCGCCCAGGTCGAGGAAGGCGAGGAGCTCGAGGCCCCGCCGCTCCGCGAGCGGGTGGCGTCGGTGGTGAGGGATCACCCCGTGGCTTTCGCCTGGATCGGTGCGGCCATCGTCACCGCCGTGGCCTTCCGCGATGTCCTGTTCGTGCCGGGCATCGAGGGCGGGGCGTACCCGGTGTTCCCCCGGCGCGCTTCCTCCTTCTTCGAGGCCTTCGCCTCAGCCTGGCGATCCACCGGCTTCGGCGGGGCCGAGCTGGCCAGCCCGGCCCTGGTGCCGCTGGGCCTGGGGAGCTACCTGACGCTGGGGAGTCCCGAGCTGCTGGGACGGCTGCTCGTCGGCCTCGGACCGATCGCGGCTGGAGCGTCCTGTTACGGGGCGGTGCGCCGTCTCGGGCCGGGCCCGGGCGCGGCCGCGGTGGCGGCTGTGTCGTACGCGGCGGCCGCGCCGGTGCTGTGGGCGGCATCGGAGGGCCGCGTCTCGGTGATGGTCCTGCTGGCCGCGCTGCCGCTCGTCGCCTCGCGCCTGGTGGCCGGATTCGCTCCTGGCGGCCCGGGCCGTCCGACCAGGTGGGCGGTGGGGACCGGGATGGTGCTGGCCGCGGCGGTCGCGTTCGAGCCCTCGGCCTGGATCGCTGTGGCGCTGGTGGCGCTGCCCCTCCTGGTGGTCCCCGAGCGGCGGGGGAGCCGGACCCGGGGGCTGCTCCTGGCCGCGGGGACCGCCGCGGTGGCCGCGCTCCTTCTCTTCCCGTTCGTGACCACGCTGGTCCAGGCGGGCGGTACCCCGGGCCCGCCGGCCCGGGCGCGGTTCGTCGACCTGCT
>JBOGVU010000142.1:0-4140 GCA_050692915.1 Actinomycetota bacterium
CTCTTCGGTCAACGCGAGCCCGAAGTCGAACGGGAGGTCGGTCCCGTACGTCGAGACGTAGGGGAACTGCCAGCCCATCCGCTTCTTGTAGGCGGCCAGGCGGTCGATCGGTGCCCGGGAGAAGCAGAGGAACGTGACGTCGCGCTTGTTCAGGTGGATCAGCTGGCCGTCGAACCCGTCCGCGAGGCTCGTGCAGCCGGGGCATGCCCCGACCTCGTAATCCGGCCCGTACATGATGTTGTACGCGAGGAGCTGCGAGCGGCCATCGAACAGCTCGGCGAGGGTCTTCTTCCCGTCGTCGGTGTCGAACTCGTGCTCCTTCGCGACGGGGACCCATGGGAGCCCGAGCCGCTTCCTCTTGATCTCCTCGTTTCGCTCGGCGTGTTCCGCCTCGAGCTTCGCCAGCTCGTCGCGTGCCGCCTGCCACTCGTCGCGCGTCCCAATCTTGTGCCCAGCCACCTCGCCTCCCTCCTGCGAGCTCGGCCGCTCCGAGCGATTCGATGTCTCGGCCGCAAGTTACTCCGACACCAACTACGACTCCAGATCGCCCGCAGACTCATCGCGAAGGTGGGCGGTGACGGGTTCAAACCGCTGACCCTGCCTTGTAAGCTACTCTCCTTCGCCCGGCGAGACTTTCGAGTACTGTCCAGTTGGGTGCACCGCGGAGAAATCGTGGAGCCTAACTTCCCATTTCTCCACCTGTCCACGAGGCCTCTGCCGGGTCGCCCGGCCACATCTCCTCGTCAGCGGAGGTGGCCGCCGCACCCAAATCTACTTGGATCAACCTCTGCGCCGGCCCATCCATGTTCCACAGTGTGTCGTTGATCCACATCACCCCCGGGGGAGCACGGCGGCCCGCTCCAGTCCGTCCTTATGTCGTCGGCTAAGCGTCTGGGAGATCCTTGATGAAGCCGATGAGGGCTGCATTGACCTCGTCCGCGCGCTCCTGCTGAGTCCAGTGACCGCAGCCACGTAGCATGACCGTCCGGCTGAGGCCGGGCACGAACGCCTTGAGATTCGCAATCAGCTCACGCATGCCGGGGAAGCGCACCACATGGTCCTTTTCTCCTGCCATGTATAACGCGGGGACCTCCACCTTCGCCCCCATCCACGGCGCCAGCAGCTCCCAGTTCCGGTCGAAGTTCCGGACCCAGCTCAGGGCGGAGGCGAAGCCGGTCCGATCGAACTCTCTCGTGTAGACGTCGACATCCTCCTCATTCAGCCAGTCCGGAAGGACTTGCGGGTCATCGAAGATGTCCAGGAGCTCGCCGCCCTCGGGCACGATCGGTGTCGGGACCTCCGGAACGTCCCCGGAGAGGCCATACATGAGCTTTCGAATGGTGGTGCGAACGTCGCGCTCGAATTCGGTCTCGGCCCGTCCGGGCTCCTGGAAGTAGACCTGGTAGAAGCGCTCTCCGAGCGTGGACCGGAGCCCGGCGATCGGGGGCCGGGGACCGCGAGGCACGAACGGCACACTGAGCCCAACGACCCCGCGGATGCGATCGGGGCGCAGGATCGCCGCGCCCCATGCCGGCCGAGACCCGAAGTCGTGCCCGACCACCACGGCGCGGTCCTCGTCCAGCGCGTCGAGCAGCCCGATCAGATCACCGACCGTGTGCATGATGGTGTAGCTCTGAAGGTCCTCCGGCCGGTCTGTCCCTCCGAACCCCCGCTGGTCCGGTGCTACCGCGCGGTAGCCGGCGTCAGCGAGGGCTGAGAGCTGATGGCGCCATGAGTACCAACACTCCGGGAAGCCGTGCAGGAGCACAACTAGTGGCCCTACCCCTTGCTCGGCGACGTGCATACGGATGCCATTGCTATCGACGGACCGATGCGTGATCGAGGACACCTGGCCCTCCTTCTGCGATCGGCGGCGGGGGCATCCCCCGATGCCCAAACAGGCGACTACTTCCTACTACCGGGAGGGAAACCGTGCAAGAAGCCCCGGTTGGCGCCGTTAGCGACGAGTTCAGCCGGCCGAGTCCACCCCGGATGTCTCGCACCAGCGACGGGCAAGAGGTTGGCCACCCTTCACATCACGGGGCTGGGCGACGGTAGCCGTTTCGCCGGATCTTGGCGTGCGCTTGCTTAGGACGACAGGGAGCCCCTCTACCTGCGGACATTTTGCGACTTCTGTCCAGTTGGGTGCACCGTGGAGATCGTGGAGTCTCTCACCACGACTTCTCTGAGCCGGTCCCGGACCCAGGAGAATTGAGCCCGAGGTAGACCCGCAGGACAGAGACGAAGGAGGCGACATGACGGTCCGATCGTTGCTTCATCTGGGCAATCCCGGGCTCCGCGCCCGATCCGCGACCATCGCCGACCCGACCGCACCAGAGGTCGAGGCCCTGGTTCGGGATCTCCACGACACGCTGCTGCGAACCCGAGCCGCCACCGGATACGGGCGCGCCATCGCCGCTCCCCAGATCGGGATGCCCCAGCGCGTCGTCGTGGCCGACCTCGGGGAGCGGTGGGTGCTGGTCAATCCCGAGATCACCTGGGCCAGCGATAGGACCCTGGAGTGGTGGGACGCGTGCCTGAGCTTTCTGGATACATTCGGACGGGTTCAGCGGCACGCCTCCGTCTCGGTTCGCTGGTCCGACCTCGAGGGCACCACGCACGAGGAGCGGTTCGAGGACGACCTGGCCGAGCTCCTTCAGCACGAGCTCGACCACCTGGACGGGATCCTCGCCGTCGACCGGTTCGTCTCGCCGGCCTCGAGCTGCACGAGGCTGGAGTTCGAGGCCCGCCATCGACGAGGGAGCCCGTACGCGAAGAAGGCGGCGGCTGGGCCCGATCCCCTCCGAATCTCCCTCGCCTCGCTCGAGATCGATCCCGTCTTCCGTAACACACCGCAGTCGGTCAGCGAGTCGCTCTCGGAGCTCTTGGGGATGACGGTGCTGGCGAAGGTGGAAACGGTCACCCCGATCCGATCGTTCAAGGGGCGGGGAGCGGACTGGTGGCTGCGGTCGCTGGAGGACGACTCGCCGATCGTCTGCGCGTCGGCTGGCAACTTCGGCCAGGGGATCGCTTACGCCGCCCGCGCTCGGCAGCGGCCGTGTGTCGTGTTCGCGCCGGAGACAGCGAATCCGCTCAAGATCGAACGCATGCTGGCCCTCGGAGCCGACGTTCGCCTCGCTGGCCTCGACTTCGACGCCGCCAAGGACGCCGCGCGCGAATACGCGTCGGCGAGCAGAGCGCGCTTCGTGGAGGATGGAGCGGAGCCGGCCGTCGCTGAGGGAGCCGGGACGATCGCCGTGGAGTTCGGCGCACACAGCGGCCTGCTCGACGCGGTGCTGGTTCCAGTAGGGAATGGAGCGCTCATCACCGGGATCGGCGCCTGGGTCAAGGCGTTCGCCCCCCACACCCGAGTTATCGGCGTGTGCGCCGCCGGGGCGCCAGCGATGGCGAACTCATGGCGGGCCCGGGAACTGAGGTCCACTGAGGGTGTCGATACCATCGCGGACGGTATCGCGGTCCGGGAGCCCGTACCCTCGGCGCTCGAGGACATGTACATGCTCGTGGATGACATGCTCCTGGTGGACGACGACGACCTACTCAAGGCGATGCGCCTGGCCCTCGAGCACCTCGGCGTCGTGGTCGAGCCGGCCGGGGCGGCGGGTCTCGCCGCGGGGATCCGGCATGGGCAACGCTTCGCCGGACTGCTGGTCGGCCTACCCCTGTGTGGCGGGAACGTCACGGGCGACCAGATGACCCGGTGGCTCGGCCCTCCGCACCGATCTGCGGCGCGGCCGTCGGGCGAGGAGGGTATCTAGGCGTCCTCCTGGCTGTCAGCCGTTGAGGATCGACATTTCGAGCCGGACGATGCGCTGGGGGTCGGCGACCATCTCGATCGCGACGATCTTCCCGTTTGTGATCGTGAAGTCGAACACCACACGCGGCCGTCCGCCCGATGCCCACACGAGACCCGGGGCCCCGTCCACCAGCGCCGGTTGCGCGGCCCGGGCACGTCCCGAGAACGTCTCGGCCACGGCCGCCGCTCCGCGGACCTCCTTCGTCGCGCCCATGCGCACGGCTGCTCCATCGGCCCGGAGCACGACGTCCGGGTCGAGCACCGCCAGGAGCGCCTCGAAGTCGCCGCCGCGCGAAGCGGCCAGGAACGCGTCGACGACCTCGCGG
>JBOGVU010000143.1:0-4114 GCA_050692915.1 Actinomycetota bacterium
CCACGAGCCGATCGAACCGCTCCTGGACGACCTCCTTGGGGACCTGCTCTTCGTACCCGGCCGCATCGGTCCCGGCCCGAGGCGAGTACTGGAACGTGTACGCGGCGTCGAAGCCGGCCGCCTCCACCACCCGGAGCGTCTCGCGGAAGTCCGCCTCGGTCTCGCCCGGGAAGCCCACGATGACGTCGGTGGTCACCGCGATCCCCGGGATGGCCGCGCGGATCCGCTCCAGCCAGTCGAGGTACCTGGCCGACCGGTACGACCGGCGCATCCGCCGGAGCACCCGATCGGACCCGGACTGGAGCGGGAAGTGGATGTGCTCGCACACCGCCTCGCTGTCGGCCATGGCCTCGATCACGTCGGGGGTGAAGTCGTGGGGATGCGGGCTGGTGAACCGGATCCGGCGGATACCGTCCACGCCGTTGACAGCCCGGAGCAGGTCGCCGAACAGCGGTCGGCGCGAGGACCCGGGCACCGTGAGGTCGCGGCCGTACGTGTTCACGTTCTGCCCGAGGAGCGTGACCTCGACCACCCCGTCCGCGGCCAGGCCCTGGACTTCGGCCAGGACGTCGCCGAGGGCCCGGGACCGCTGGGGACCCCGGACCAGGGGAACGATGCAGAACGTGCACCGGTTGTCGCACCCCACGGACACGCTCACCCAGGCGTGGTGCCGGACCTCCCGGCGGGCCGGGAGCGCGGAGGGAAACACCTCGGTGAACTCGCGGACGTCCATCTGGGGACCCTCCCGCTCCGCCGCCCGCAGCAGCTCCAGGACGTTCGGGAGGGCGTGGGTGCCCACCACCACATCCACCCACGGGGCCCGGCGCTGGATCTCGCCTCGGTCCTTCTGGGCCAGGCACCCGGCCACCACGATGCGCATCCGCGGGTTCCGCTCCTTCACCGAGAGGAGCCGGCCGAGGTTCCCGTACAGCCGGTCGTCCGCGTTCTGCCGGACGGCGCAGGTGTTCAGGACCACGACCTCGGCGCGCTCCGCCTCCTCGGTGCGAACCAGCCCGTCGGCCTCCAGCAGGCCGGCGATGCGCTCCGAGTCATGCTCGTTCATCTGGCACCCGAAGGTGCGGATCAGGTACCGACCGGTCACGTCCTTCAGGTTACTTCGCCACCTCGACCGCGCGGGTCTCCCGGACCACCGTGATCTTGATCTGCCCGGGATACTGCAGCTCCTCCTCGACCTGCTTGGCGATGTCCCGGGCCATGACCTGGGCCGCGAGGTCGTCGACCTCCTCGGGCTGGACCATCACCCGCACCTCCCGGCCGGCCTGCATGGCGAACACCTTGGCCACCCCGGGGTGGGACTCGCAGATCTCCTCCAGGCGCTCCAGGCGCTTGACGTACGACTCGATCGACTCGCGGCGGGCCCCCGGCCGGGAGCCGCTTATGGCGTCCGCGGCCTGGGCCAGCACGGCCTCCACGGTGCGCTGCTCTACCTCGCCGTGGTGGGACTCGATGGCGTGGATCACCTCTGGGGACTCCTTCAGGCGGCGGGCCAGCTCCGCGCCGATCAGCGCGTGCGAGCCCTCCACCTCGTGGGTCAGGGCCTTGCCGATGTCGTGCATCAGGGCCGCCCGCTTCGGCAGCTCAGGGTCGATGCCAAGCTCCGCGGCCATGGCCCCGGCGATGTGCGCCGACTCCACCAGGTGCTTCAGCACGTTCTGTCCGTACGACGTGCGGTACTGGAGCCGGCCCAGGACCCGGACCATCTCCGGGTGGATCTCGGTGATCCCCACCTCGCCGACGGCCCACTCCCCGGACCGCTTGACCTGTTCCTCGACCTCCCTGGAGGACCGCTCGAACATCTCCTCGATCCTGGCCGGCTGGATCCGGCCGTCCTGGACAAGCTTGTCCAGGGTGAGCCGGGCCACCTCGCGGCGGACCGGGTCGAAGCTCGACAGCACCACGGCCTCGGGCGTGTCGTCGATGATCAGATTCACGCCTGTCAGCGCCTCGAACGCCCGGATGTTCCGGCCCTCTCGGCCGATGATGCGGCCCTTCAGGTCGTCGCTCGGCAGCGTGAACACGCTGACCGTGGACTCGGCCGTCTGCTCCGATGCCACTCGCTGGATGGCGATGGTGACGATCTTGCGGGCCCGGGCCTCCGCCTCCTCGCGGGCCCGCTGCTCGATCTCCCGGACGGTGGCCATGGCCTCGCGCTTGGCCTGGTCGGTGAGCTGGCCGATCAGGGAGTCCTTGGCCTCCTGCGTGGTCATCCGGGCGACCTGCTCCAGGTGGCGCCGCTCCTCCTCCTGGGCGCGGGCCAGCTCGTCCCTCATCCGGTCGAGCCTCTCGCTCTTCTCGGCCAGAGCCCGGGCGGCACGGTCGACCTCGGCCCCCTTCGTCTCCGCGCTCTCCTCGCGCTTGGCGAGCCGGCCTTCGCGCCGGCGGGTCTCCTCCCGCCGGACCCGAACGTCCTCCTCCGCCTCGCGGCGCATGGCCGCGATCTCCTCCTTGACCTCGAGCAGCGCCGCGCGGACGTGCTCCTCGGCCTGGGCCTGGGCGTCGATGACGAGCTTGCGGGCCCGCGTCTCCGCGGACGCCACGTCCCGTGCCGCCATGACCCATCGGATCCCGAAACCTGCCGCCACGCCGAGCGCCAGGGCGCCGACGGCGACGAGTGCGATCTCCATCGTTCCTCCCCATCAAAGAGGGCCGGGCGACGAGGCCCGACCCACCCCTCGAAGAACGACGGGATCTGGGGACCGCTCCTAGGGTCCCGCGCCCCTCCTGGTCGATGAGGTCTCGATCATCACGTCGTTGTCCGTCGTCGTCGAGGGTCTCGTTGGCCTCTCTTCGTTCACAAAGGTACAACGACGGAGGTCGGATGGCAACGGGGCGGGGCCACCGGTCAGGCCCGGCGGGCGTTCTCGGCCTCGACCGCGGCCCGGCACGCCAGGAGCTGGACGAACGTGAGGACCTCCTCAGGGTCTCTGAACGGCCGCCCCAGGGAGGCCATCAGCGTGGCCATGGCGGCCACCGAGACGCCCCGGCACAGCACCTCGATCTCGTCCCGGCTGAACGGCCCCAGCCCAGCCATGAGGTCGCGAAACATGGTGTCGACCGCGTCCCGCGGCTCCCCCTCGGACCGGCGCCATCGCTCGGCGAGCTCCCGGAGGTACCGGTCGCTGGCTCCCTTCATCGGGCCTCCACCTCGGCGATGGCCCGACGCACGGCCGACCGGGCGATCACCGGCTCGTAGCCCCTGCGGATCAGGTAGCCGAGGAGCCGCCGGTGGACCACGTCGGGCGACAGGGACCGGAGGCGCTCCAGCCGCGCGCTGGCCAGCTCGAAAGCGATGTCGGCGTCGTCCTCGGGCTGGACCTCGTCGACGGTGCGCTCGGCGAGGTCTCGGTCCACGCCCTTGCCCCGCAGCGCGGCCAGGCCCGCCCGCCGGCCCAGGCCCCGGCGGCGCTGGTGCTCGGCGACCTCGCGGGCGAACCGCTCGTCGTCGACCAGGCCCACGTCCTCGAGGTCGGCCAGCGCCGCGTCGATCTCTTCCGGCTCGTAGCCGGCACGGATCAGCCTGGCCCGCAGCTCGTGCCGGCTCCGGGACCGGACCGAGAGGAGCCGGAGCGCCCGGTCCTTGACGGAGGTCCGAGAGCGCTCCCGGGTGGACACCTAGCCTGCTCCCGCCTTCGCCCTGGCCGTCTCCTTCTTCCCGGCCACGGGTTCGGCCTCCGGGGGCGCGTCCGGGATCTCCACGGGCCGGTCGTCCTCCTCCGTGAAGGCGACGAGTCCCACCGCCTCCCGGATCCGCCGCTCGATCTCCCGAGCCACGTCGGCATGCTCGATCAGGAACTGCCGGGCGTTCTCCCGGCCCTGGCCGAGCTGCTCGTCCTCGTAGGTGAACCACGCCCCGCTCTTCTTCACCATCTCCAGGTCCACGCCCACGTCGAGCAACGAGCCCTCCTTCGAGATGCCCTTGCCGTAGAGGATGTCGAACTCGGCCAGGCGGAACGGCGGGGCCAGCTTGTTCTTGACCACCTTGGCCCGCACCCGCGAGCCGACCACGTCGGTGCCGTCCTTGAGGTTGTCGATCTTCCGCACGTCGAGTCGCACCGACGAGTAGAACTTCAGGGCCCGGCCACCCGGGGTCGTC
>JBOGVU010000144.1:0-4066 GCA_050692915.1 Actinomycetota bacterium
CCGGAGCGCCCGCTCACGCGCCGGGTCCGGGTCGTCGGAGCGGACGTGGGCCGCCGCCCGCATCAGCCAGAGCCCGGTGGGAAAGGCAGTGCCCTCCGGGTCGGGGACCAGGTCCCAGAGGAGATCGTCCGCCTGCTCCTGATACATGACGAGACTGGCTTCGCTCAGGACCCGGCTCGGGATCCTCGGACGAATCCAATCGAGCCCCGCTTCCCCGCCCTTCCAGGCTGTGAGATACCGGTAGGCCCGGATCGGGTTGCGGAGGCCGCCGATCGCTTCGGTCGCCTCCAGCTGCGACTGCAAGGTGAACGCGAGGTCGGGGCGGCCTCTCTCGAAGAGTCCGGCGGGGAGGCCCTCGGTGAACCACGATGGGACGCCGCTCCGGACGATCGCCGCGAACGCAGCTCCCGCTTCCGCCAGCTCGCGATCGGCGAAGACGTGGAGGAAGGCTTCGGCGACCTCGTCGCGCCATTCCCAGCCGTCGAGCGGAAAGTCCTCGTCGCTGAGGACCTCCGCCGCCCGGTCGTATCGGTTCCGGTCCCACAGGATCTCGGCGAGCACGGAGCGCGAGAACGCCGAGCCGGGGTAGCGCTCCACCCCCGCCTCGCCGAGCGCCACGGCTTCGGTGACGTGCCCGCGGCGAAGCTGGATCAGCGCCGCCCGCCCCAGGGCTCTCCCCTGCCAGGAGTCCACCACGGAACGGATCGCCTTGAAAGCCCGATCGTACTCTCCCAGATGGTAGTGAAGGCGGGCCTCGGCGGTCCGGGCGAAGATGTAGGGAAACCCGTCGTCTCTGTCGTGTCGCTCGAGCCAATCCTCCACTACCGGAAGCGCGTCCCGATAGGCTTCCCTGGACTGCAGATACTCGACGTACTTCTGGCGTGTCTCCCAGCGCTCCGGATCGGCCTCGATCAGGAGCTCCGCGCTCCGTCGGACGGTCGCGTCATCGACGAGGCCGGACTCACCCAGGTCATCGAGAGCGCTCTCACGATCGAAGAGCGGAAGCGTGGTGTCTTCGACCATCTCGACCAGGCGGTCCCTGTCCCCGACGGACCGGGCCAGCCAGACCTGGGTGGCGGGATAGGACGGCGCCGCCAGGCGCACCACCTCCCCGTACAGGCGTTTCCGCTCCTCGATGTCGTATCGCGCCCCGGCGAGCTCGGCGAGCTCGTGGAGATGGTCGGGTCGCGTGTCGAGCCGACCGCTCAGCTCCTCCGCGGCCGCGAACTCCAGCGTATCCCCGTAGGACAGGAACTCGCCCAGCTCCTCGAAGCTGCGCCTCAGGGGCCGCTCGCCCAGGCAGGCGAAGCCCTCGAGGTCCTCCAGAATCCCGGCCGGATCCCGCTGCCCGGCCAGCGAGCGGGCGAGCTGACGGGACCAGCGGTAGAGCTCGCTCGCCACCCCGGGTGGGGAGCCCTCCAGGTCCTCCACCAATCGCTCCGCCAGGGATATCGAGGAGAGGCTGTCCAGCAGGTAGATCGCGATCACGTGGAGGGCCGAGTAGAAGTGCCCGCCGAACCAGACGCGCAAGACACCGGCATCCAGAAACGGACCCCGGTCCCGATCGTCCAGCCGGTCCAGGTCGCGCTCGAAGCGGCGGGCCAGATCCGCCAACGTACCTCCGTTCTCCTCGCGCAGGGCCACGATCGCCTCCGCGAGCCCTCTCTCGGTCGTGCCGTCGAAGGCGGTCCCCTCGCCGCGGGTCGATTCGTTGCCTAACCGCCGTTCGAGCTCGAAGAGCGCTACGTACGGGTAGGTCGGAGCCAACCGGCGGGTGAGGCCGTGGCGGGCCACGCGCAGACCGGTCATCAGGACCGGCAGGCTCAGCGGCGGTTCCTGGACATGGCCGTCCACCCACTGGCGCCACATCTCTTCGTCGCGTCCCCAGGCCACGCGTTTCAAGGACAGGTAACGGGTCAGCGGGTCGGCTTCCGGCCGCTCGGCTTCGCGCCGCAGCTCCCTATCCCGCTCTTCCACCAGCAGGCGCACCGGATCTCGATCGGGCAGCATCGCCCCGAGATCCCGGGCGTGCCGCGTGTAACCGAGTTCCTGGGCGAGGAGCGCTTCCTCACGAACCAGATCCGCCGGCGTGAGCGCCCCCGCGATCGCGAGCGCCGCCAGGGCCCGGCCGCCCAGGGGATCCGTGTGATCCAGGCGGTCCAGGCTCTGGAGCTGGAGATAGGTGAGTCCCCTCGCGGCCAGGGGAAGGAGACGATCGTCGGCTCCCGCATCGCGCCACCTCGCATCCAGCCGCTCTAGCCCGTCCATGACTCGCCACGCGTGGACCGCCGAGATCCGGGCCGCGATCGAGTCGATCACGGCGGCCGGCAACCGGGGCCCCGGCCGAACCCCCTCGCGTCGGACGACCCGGCGGGCGTGATCCTGAAGAAGGGAAAGCGCCTCCGGGAAGTCCGGGATCCGCGGCAGCGTGCCGACCTCCTCCCCCTGGGCGAAGATCACCCATCGCCCATCCCCGTATCGGGCCTCGACCTCGCCGGGAGCATCTCCCGCCAGGAGGGTGCCGACGTCGGCCACCGCAAGGAGGAAGCGGCGATCGGGGAACGGGATCATCCGTCCGGCCCGGAGCGAAAGCTCCTGGGGCGGGACCTCGAGCACGCCCGGGACTGCAGGAGCCGAGGCCCGGATCGTCGCCGCTTCCGGCCAGCAGGCCCGAACCTCGGCATCCAGCGTCCTGTCGCATGAGGCGGCCACGACGGAAACCGCCATGCCGATGGCCAGGACACGGGGCACCTTCATGGCATCACCCTCAGGCGCTCCACCACCCGGCTCTCGAAGCGTCTTCGGAGATCGTCCTTCTCCGGGTCTCCAGGGCAGCGGTGCTGGATCTCGACGAGGTGGAGCAGCGAGCCCGCGCGGCGGCGCGACAGACGGATGCGGGCCGTCATCCAGCACTCGTCCATCGGCAGGTCGATCTCCGTCTCCTCGGGGGCGAGGATACCGATGGGGCTGTGGTCGCGCGTGGCCAGCCCCAGTCGGCTGAGCCGCACATAGAGCTCCGGCACGGTCATGGAGAAGGGATAGGGCTGGTCGTAGCGGTGCGTGACCGGCCGCATCGATGTGGCGGTGAAGGCGAACAGGGAGACCGCCATCACGAGGGCCGTCCCCGGAAACCCGAGCCGGCCCGGGACAACCCGCGGTCGGCCGGCAAGGGCGACCACGGGAAGCGCCAGGAGATCAGTGTAATCCACGGTCCTTCCCATCGGGAAGAGCCCCGCCCCGTTCCACGCTGTGAGCGCCGGCCCGGAGAGCGGGGATTTCCACCAGGCGAACGCGATGACGATCAGGGTCCCGACCAGGACCCGGCGACGCTGCAGGAAGGCCATCCAGAAGAACGCGAAGGCGTAGAGGCCCACGACGTCGGACAGCTTCCCGGTAGCCCAGTTGTGAAAGACCGGCTTGAGGAGGTGGTCGTTCAGCAGCAGCAGGGTGATCGCGCCGAGGAAGGCCGGTGACGCCAGTCGCTCGCACGGATCGTCGGGTCGGTTGCGCACTGCGGTGGAACCCCCGCTCAGGGTCCTCGGTCATCGAGACGGACCGGATCGGAGCAAGTTTCCTGCCGTTTATGCGGCTCGCGGCCCCGGGTACGACATCACCTGTCGTCACCCGAGCTTGTCGTGGCGCTCTCGAACCTCCAGGTCAGGGAACTCGGCGGCGAGAAGGCCGACCTCCTTCTCGATCAGGAGACGATCCATCTTCTCTCCGCTTCTTCGGATGACGGAGACGGCGTCGGTCAGGTCGCGCTCTCTCGTGGACAGGATCTTGAAGAGAACGAAGTCCTCCGGGGAGAGGACGCGCACCGTCCGGCCGCGAAGCGGGGCTCGGGGAGCCCGTTCCAAGGCCTCACCGGCGAAACGCGCGCTCCGCGGCCGAACGAGGTCGATGGTGTTGAGGCCCAGGTCGTCCTCGGATCCCAGGAGGGTGATGCGGTCGACGACGAGTCCGCCAAAGACCATGCCCTCGAAGTTCGGTGCTACCGAGAGACCCATCTCGGTGAGTGAGGTCCGCATCGGATCGGCGCGAAGCGAGGCGACCGCGAGATCCACGT
>JBOGVU010000145.1:0-3782 GCA_050692915.1 Actinomycetota bacterium
GCGGAGTGCCGCTAGAACGGTCCCGTCGCTGGATTGCCGTCTGAGTCCTCCCTTGCCCTTCTTGTGTCCCGGGTCTACGGTCGGCCCGGGAGGGAAGCATGCGGCCGGCGGGGCGCTACCGGCGCCGGCGAGGAAACGGTTGGCTTCGGCGCTGGTGGCGGAGAATGAGGGTCAGAGAATGGCGCTGGCGTCAAAGACGGCGCTGATTAGCCATCATCTGTTGAGGGACCAACGGGCGGGCGACCTCGGTGAGATGCCCGGAATGTGGATGCGGAGGCCGCGAGGCAGGACAGGGCCTCGCAATGTGACCTGATCGTCGTCGGCGCCATCCTGCTGTTCAACGTCAACATCTAGTCGGTGCGGCTCGGCCGCACGCCGCCGCTCGGGGTCAACGACGGCGTCGGGACACGGGACGGCGCGTACTTCACCGACTCGCTCAAGCCGTTCCTCTACCGCTTGCCGATCGCGCCCAGCGGAACGCTCGGTATGATCTCGCAGGCGATTCCGCTCGTCGGCGACGTGTCAGAACCTCGAGTAGAGAGTTAGTGATCCTGGGATGCCTAAGTGCTCTGGGTCGAAAGTTCGGTGACGTATCCATCAGGCAGCCGCGGGGAATCGCTCGTCGGCGCATGAGAGGCGAGCCATGAGGTACGCCAGGTCCTGACGGGTGAACTTCCACTCGAAGGGCTTGGCGACCTCCTCGTAGCGGGCCTGGAAGGCGAGGAGGCGCTCCTCCACCTCGGCCAGGTCCGTGAAGTCGTTCGGGGTGAGCACCTTGCGCTGGACCACCGAGAAGTAGATCTCGATCTGGTTCAGCCACGAGGCGTGCTTGGGCAGGTGGATGAGGCGGACGTTCTCGTAGGCCCCCTCCAGCCGATCGATCGAGGCCTGGCCCCGGTGGGAGGAGCCGTTGTCCACGACCCAGAACACGCGGCGGGCCGAGCGGTAAGGCTCCTTCCGCATCACCTCATCCACCAGCCGGTCGAAGGGGGCGATGCCGGTCTTCGGCTCGCAGCGTCCGAAGACCTTCCCCCGGTGACAGTCCCAGGCCGCCAGGTAGGCGAGGGCTCCGCCCCGGCGGTACTCGTGCTCCACGCGCATCGCCCGGGCGGCCGCCGGCGGCAGGGTGGGGCGGCGGCGGAGGCGGGCCTGGATGGAGGTCTTCTCGTCGGCCAAGAGCACGAACTCCCCCCTACGCAGGGGCTTTCCCTCCCAACACCCGGCGTAGAGGTCGAGCACCCGGCCGGCCTTCCGCTCGAACTCGGGGTCCCGGGGGAAGATCCAGCTCCGGTGGGCCCAGGGGCGGATGGCGTCCTCGGTGAGCCACCGCCAGATCGTCGAGCCCGAGACCTCGGCCACGATCCCCCGGGCTATGGCCTCGGGGCGGATGTCGGGGACCTGCAGCCTGGAGAGCGGAACCCCGAGGCGGGCCGGGAGCTCGCAGGCCAGCGCCTTCACCTCAACCACGACCTGTGGGGGAAAAGACGGCGGGCCGGCCCCGGCGGGGCCGCTCGGCAAGCCCCGCGACCCCCTCCTCGTAGAAGCGCCTGCGCCACTTGGACACCACCTGCCGGGGAAGGTCCAGGGGTTTGCGATCTCCTCGTTGGAGAGTCCCTGCGCCGCATACAGCACGATCTTCGCCCGCACCACGTCTCGATACGGTGACGAATACTTGGCGGCCAGCCGCTCGAGGGCTCCCCGTTCCTCCTCGGAGAGCTCGATCACGTACGGGCTCCTTCTGGGCATGTTCTCCCTCCTCTCGGAGGAAAGCATGCCCCGGGAAGGACCGCAAATCCAGCATCCCAATACGCTACGTACTTATGCCAGGAAGCACTAAGCCACACTCCGGTTGCTGGAAATGTAGGCTTCCCAGCAACTGCCGCACGGGAAAGCTTGGGGGCTTCAACTCCCTCACCTCCGCCGTAACGATGCAAGTCAGAGGCCGTTTTCTTCCCTGTGAGGAGCGCGTCCATCTCGTCAGACGAGAGACCGTTCGCTCGCGGGATCCGAGCGTTTGGGGTTGCAGCGAGGCCGCCGCTACGAGGCGGAGGACTGGCACGGGTGGCTATCCCTGGATAGGTGGAAAGGACCCACTGGTCCACTAGCCGGCTGTGCCATTTCAGAGGATGGGGGAAGCCTCCACCAGTGACGGCGGCCACACGATCCTCTTGACTCCTTGCTGCCACTGGACCACGAGGATCTCGTGGTCCTCCTGTCGACCGTCACCCGCGAGGCCGAACCGTCCGAAGAACGTGGTGCACCGGAGCCCCCGGGCGGTCTCCAGCAGCGCCTGATCCTCCGTCGTTCCGGCCTCCTCGGCGCAGCGGAGGGCGACGAGGCCGGCCGCGTACGCTTGCGCTGCCGGGTAGTCGACGCCGCCGGGCCCGGGCCGCAGCGTCGGCACGGCCTCGGCCCGGAGAGCCCGGACCGCATCCGCCTGCCTCGGTCCGACGTCGACGGAGAACCTGGCGCCCTCCTCCCATTGGGACGGGCCCAAGATCCCTTCGGCGCCTGGCCCCAGGGTCGGGCCGAAGAGGCTGATCCCGGCGGCCACGGCGGCGACCGCGGTCGGCCTGGCCCGAAGACGGCGGACGAGCTCGACGTCCTCCGCGAAGGTCCCCGCTGCAAGGACCACATTGGCGTCGGGGGCCTCGGGCACCTCCTCCGGTGTCATGGTTCCGACGAGTGTCATCCCCAGCCGGTCCGCGGCCTCGCCCGCCCCCAGGGCGGCGCTTCGTCCGAACGGCCCCCGCCCGGCGGCGACGAGCACCTGTGCCCCGGGCAGGGACTCCGCCAACGCTTCGAGCACCGGTCCGAGGTACCGACTGGCCGACGAGGGGACCGACACGACGCCGGGGAGCCGCTCGACCTGGTCGGCGCTTCCCCCGTGGTTCCACAGGACCCGCCCGCATCCGGCGGCCCACCGAGCGGCCTCATCGACCAGGTCGCTCCCATAGGGGCCCACCAGGAGGTCCGCTTCCGCCACCTCCTCGAGGGCCCGGCGGACCCCCGCTCGGGTCCCGCCATCGTCGACGACGTGGAGCTCCGGGGTGAGCCGCTCCTCGGCCATCCGGATCCCGCCGAGCGTCCGGGCGCCCTGCACAACCTGCCGGAGACCCGTGGCGGCGAGCCGGCCGAGGAAGGCGTACCGACCGGTGAGCGACAAGGGAGCGCCTACGACGAGACGCGCGTCAGGCACTCGCTCCTCAGACCCCTCCATGCGGTCGGGGTAGTGGAAGGATGCGCCGTGCCGTGGGGTCACCGGATGAGCTTGCGGCCGACGTCCGGCTCGGCGAACTCGGCGGCGTCACTCTCCTCGAGGATCCTAATGAGCGCTCAGGACTGCTCGTAGAAGAGGGCCAGGCTCGCGGTGAAGCCATGGAGGAAGTTGCGGCCCCCGACGGGCCCGACCTCCCCGGCGCAGAAGAGCCCCGCCAGCGGCGCTTCCCTGAGCTCCTTCCAGACGAGGGCGGCGTCGTGGTCGGGGACCGAGAACATCCGAGAGCCGCGGCCGTTACAGGTGAAGAGGAGCGCTGCCGAGGGGCGGTCCTCCACCGTCCCCAGCATGTGGCGGAGGTCGTCGTCGGCGGCGTCGGCGTCTCGCACGTGGAACCGGACGGTCTCCCCAACCGACACCACGTCGCCCACCGCGATCGCCCCCGTCCGCGGGTCCGCCCCGATCACCGCGCGGATCAGGTAGTCGCCTCGGCCCGGGTCGGCCGCGTACTCGTCGATCACCCGGCCGATATGTAAGCCCCGGGCGATCAGGGCGCGGTCCCGCT
>JBOGVU010000146.1:0-3581 GCA_050692915.1 Actinomycetota bacterium
CGCGATGGCCTGCGCGCTGGTGTCGTTGCTGCTCCTTGGTCAGCCGAGTTCGCCGCTGGTCCGCCGAGTCATGGCCGGCACGTTGGGGGGGTTCGGGCTGCTGTGGGTGGCGTCCGAGGTCGTGATCCTTTGGATGCCCGAGGAGCCGGACGAGCTGCTGTTCCGGGGCCTCGGGGCGATCGCGATCCTGACGGCGCTTGGCGCGATCCTAACGCCGATCCTGGAGCGCATGTCGCCGGCGCTTCGGCGATCGGCGACCGCCCGGGTGACTCGCGAGTCGGAACACGGATCGGGACGGGCAGCCTGATCCGCCGAGGAGGACTCGATGGGCGTCGAGGCTGCAAGGCTGTACGGACTCTACACACTGGTGAAGGTGCACTTCGCCAAGGAAGAGGAGATCTACCTCTCGATCCTCGACAAGCAGCCCACCCTGAGCTCCGCCGAGCCCCTCCTCCTCGCGGCGGAAGGATTGGGCCTCAGGCCCACGGGCACGGGTCCCTGAGCCCACCTGAAGAGCCGTGCCGAGCCGTGCCCATGGGGTGATGGTGTCGCCCCGGGCGTCGTCAGCGATGGAAGGTGGGGCGGCTGCCTCGGATCAGGGATCGGAGCCGGCCGCGCCCCATGGTCTCCAGACGAGTGGCCACGACCAGGAAGAGCTGGGCCGTCATCAGGGCGTCCGACAGGGCGTGATGAGCGTCCTCCACCGGAACGCCGAACCGCTCCGCCGTATCCACCAGCTCTTCGCCGTCGACTCGCCTCCGCCCGCGGCCCTCCAGCGCATCCAGCCACGAGACCACGCGTCGGACATCGATGATCTCCCGCTCCCAGCGGCGCGGTCGCCCGCCCAGAGCCCGGCCCAGGAAATGAGCTTCCACCCAGGCCGTCCAGGCCAGGATGACCCGACCTTGCAGTGCCTGGCGCAGATCCTCGACCTCCTCAGAAAGCGATGGGGCCTCGTCCAGATCGACCGGGCGGATCCCGTGGACCGTCACGGACCTGCCCGAGAGCTCAACGTCGGGTCGGGCCACTCGGTACACGGCCGCGTCGAGCCTGGCCCGACCCGCCTCAACGGGAACCACGCCGAAGGAGACGATGGCATCCCGAGTTGGGTCGAGGCCCGTGGTCTCCACGTCCACGGATGCGAAGGAGACGTTCCGCCACGGGCGCCAGGCCATCCGACGGGCGGACCGGTGGAGCCCAGACGCACTCATCTGACTGGGCGCGTCATCGGGAAGCGCCGTCCTACCTCTCGCTGGACGTGGGCGATGACCCGGAACGCGTCCTTGAGCCGGGCTCGTCCGATCGCACCGAGCTCATATGGATCGAGGAAGTTGTCGGCGTCGAGTCCCTTTCCCACCCTGGCCGTCTGGTGGGCCAGGCGAGCGTCCAGGATCACCCGGTAGGCCTCCTCGAGAGCCCCTCCACTGTCCTCATCCACAACCTGGGCCTCGCGGGCGGCGCGGAGCCGCTCCAGGGTTCCTTTCGCGGCGCTCCCTGCCTCAAGCGCGAAGAGCCGCGCTAGGTCGATGATGGGGAGCAGGCCACGGTGCTTCACGTCGAGGGTGCCTGCGTGCTCCCCGTGGCGAAGGAGGACGACGCGGCCGCGGAACCCCGTGGGGGGCTTGAAGTCCAGGGCCGAGCGGGCCAGGCGGCGGAGGAAGAGCGGGCGATCCTTGGCCGATCGGACGGTGTTATCCAGGATCCGCTCAACCTCGAGCGGCCCCTCGATCACCCGGTAATCGAACGCGATGGTCGTCAGGGCCGCGGGCTCGGCGCCCCGTGCCGTCATCCACTCCTCGAACGCACCGACCCAGCCGGAGACCGTTCGGCGCCACGGTCGCTCGGTGGCCAGTACGCCGGCCCGGCACCGGGGGACGCCGCAGGCTTCGAGTCCCGACACCACCTCGGCTGCGAGGCGAGCGAAGTACTCGTCGTGCCGCTGGGCCTCATCCGCGTAGGCCAGGGCATGATCCTGGTCTGTGGCCAGGGCCTGCTCGCGACGGGCCTCGCTTCCCAGGGCCACCCAGGCCCAGGGCGCGGGGGGGTCCCCCAGATCCTCGACGGCCAGCTCGATCAGCCGGCGGGTGATGGCGTCCATGGTGACCGCCACCACGTGCCCCACGTCGACGGGATCGAGCCCGGCCTTCGTCAGGGTCAGCACGGACTGCGGCAGGTTCCCGGCCACATCCGCAACCTCGGCAACGTCCTTGGCCTGTTCGACCTCGCTTCGCATGAGGAAGGGCTGGCGACGCTCCAGGCCGAGTAGGTCGGTGTCGGTCAGGACCCCGACCACGCGTCCGCCGTCGACGACGGGGAGGTGATGGATCCCGCCCTCGATCATCTCGAGGAGCACCTGGTGGGCGAGCCGGTCTCCATCCACCGTCCGGACCGGGAAGCTCATCACCTCGCTGACGGGGCGGTCGTAGGGGAGTCGCTCGGCCACGACCCGGGTCCGGAGGTCTCGGTCGGTGACGATGCCGTACCCCTGGTCCGTGCGGATCAGCACGGAGGAGATCCGCTCCCGGGCCATCCACTCGGCCGCGTCGGCCACGGTCGTCAGGGGATCGCACACCACGGGCGGTCGGGTGATCAGGGAATCGGCCCGAGCCAGCCACACGTCGCCCTGGGTCCCTTCCCGCGCCCACCGGACCCGATCGAGGCGCCGGCGAAGACTGGAGGCCAGGAACGCCGCGCCCGACGGATTCCCCAGGGCCTTCTGGGCCACGGGTCTGGGGATCAGGTAGCAGAGGGTTTCCTCGGCAGCTCGCACGCTCACGGTCGGTCCCTGGCCCGACAGGAGGGACGGGTGTCCGAAGATCTCGCCCTCCTCGAGCGCGTCGACGACCTGGCCCTGGTCCACGAACTCGACCACGCCTGCCGCGACCACGTACATGAACTCGGCCGGCGCGCCGTGTTGGTGCAGGATGACCCTCCCCGCGGGGAAGAACTCCACCTGAACCGCGGAGGCCAGCCGGTCGAGATCGGCCGCCGGGAGGCCATCGAACGGAGGCACCGAGGCCAGGAACCTCCGCACCCGGCTCACGTGGGCAGTCCCGATCTCATCGCGGCCGCCTGGGGCTCAGCCCAGCAATCGCCCGCCGTCCACGATCACCGTCTCGCCGGTCATGTAGTCCGAGGCCTTCGAGGCCAGGAACACCGCCACGGTGGCGATGTCGTCTGGGACGCCCATCCGCCGGAGGGGGATGTGGCTCAGGAACTCCTCGGTCAACGCTCGTATCTGCTCCTCGGACATCCCTCCCAGGCCGGCGGAGGAACCTTCGGTTGTGATGCCACCAGGGGCGATGCCGTTGACCTGGATGCCGTGCGGCCCGAGCTCCAGAGCGAGCGCCTTGGTCAGCATCAGCACCCCGCCCTTGGAGGCGTCGTACGCGGCCAGCCCCACCATCGACGGGTGGAAGGCGTCGATCGAGGCGATGTTCACGATCTTGCCCCCTCCCCCCTGCTCGATCATCCGGGCCGCCGCGGCCTTGGAGGCGAACGCCAGCCCCCGAAGGTTCACCCGGTACACCCGGTCGAACAGCTCCGCCTGGGTCTGGAGCATGGGCGCCATGGGGTAGATG
>JBOGVU010000147.1:0-3485 GCA_050692915.1 Actinomycetota bacterium
CGTGACATCACCCTCGTGATCGCCAACATCCTTCACGAGTCAGAATCGTGCAGAAAGAGGCCGCGTCCCCTGGTAGCATTCCTTCCTGAGGCAACACGCTGCTCACATGTAGTTGACGCCGGGCACGAAGGATATTCCTCCCCAGAAGAAATGGGCATTCGCCACGGTTGCCGAGGTTCCAGCTGACCTCTACCGGACGATCATCGGAGAAACACCACCTCCCGCCCTCGCCCCGATGGATCCGAGACTCCGCGAGGTGGCGGCCGCGTTAGACCGTAAGGGTCAGGTCATCCTGTACGGCCCACCCGGCACCGGGAAAACCTTTGTCGCACGGCGATTCTGCGTGTGGTGGCTGCTCCGGGGCCAACGCCCCACGGACGCAACCGCCGCCCTCTCTGATACGGAGGCCCTCGCTCGCTTCGAAACCGAACTCTCGACTTCCACCCCCACGAACCCTGCCCGCCTCAACATCCTGACGTTCCACCCCTCGTACAGTTACGAAGACTTCATCGAGGGCTTTCGGCCAGTACCGACCCCGGACAACACCCTGTCGCTCACGCTCCAAGACGGCGTCTTCAAGCGGATCTGCCTGACCGCCGCAGCCGATCCCGACAGCAAGTATCTCTTCCTGATCGACGAGATCAACCGGGCCAACATCGCCAAGGTCTTCGGCGAGCTGCTCACCCTCCTGGAAATGGACAAGCGGGGCGTGCCGGTGACCCTGCCTCAAAGTAAGCAGGCATTCAGGATCCCTGCAAACGTTTACATCGTCGGCACGATGAACACCGCCGACCGCAGCATCAAGCTTCTCGACACCGCGCTGCGTCGTCGATTCGCGTTTGTGGAGTTCATGCCGGACCCCGAATTGCTAGCAGGGGCCAAGGTCGGCAACCTGGCCCTCGATGAGTTCCTCGAAGAGCTCAACCGCCGGATCGTCAAGACCCAGGGCCGCGAGAAGCAGGTGGGACATTCCTTTCTGCTGGAGGGCAATCAACCCATCACCGACCCCGACGACTTCGCGGGGCGGTTCCGCCAAGAGATCCTGCCGCTCCTCCAGGAGTATTGCTACGACGACTACGCGACGCTGGCGAGCTACCTCGGCGACGGGCTCATCGACAAAGAGGCCCAAAGCCTGAACGAGGATGTGCTCGGCGACCCCGCCCGCCTCCTGGCTCTTCTCGAGGACGAATTCGCTCCCAAGCCCACCGGTTGATGGACGCCACCTCTCTCGGCCAACTCGTCCCCCTCCGAGAGTGGGAGACCGCCTTCCTGCCCGGACTCCACTTGACTCCCGCGGAGGTGCGCTTGGCCGACTACCTCCGCGCCGGGACCGACGTTCGTCTCCATGTCGACTCCCTTCGAGAGGGCACGCGCGTGACGGCCGATTCCTGGGTTGGCGTTGTGCACTTCGAACAATTCCACGTCCGCGTGATCCCGAAGCTCGCCGGTGGAGCGTTGGGTCTCGTGGACATGATCGAATTCGCTGCCGGACTTGACAGCCTCCGGCGACTCCCAGCCGACCGCCTGCTCTCAACAGAGAGCGCCGGACTGTTCGATCTCATCGCTCTCCTCTTCCTGGAGGCCTGCGATGCGGTCATTCGGAGCGGTCTGTTCCGGGACTACCGAGAGCGAGAGGAAGAGCTCGGGGTCATGCGGGGTCGCCTTCTGATCGACCAGCAGGTCATCCATCGCTTCGGGCGGCTCGACCGCCTCATCTGTCGCTTCGACGAGCAGGAATACGACGTGCTCGAGAACCGGATCATCGCAGCGGCCTTGGGCCCCTGCGCGAGGTACGCCACGCACGAATCAGTTCGACGCCGAGCCCATCTGATGAACGCGCTATTCCGACAGCTCTGTGACCCGGAGGCTCTCGATCCGGCTACGGCCCACCAGGACCTTCAGTACAATCGGCTCAACGAGCACTATCGCGAGGCGCACACCCTCGCATTTCTCATCTTAAGAGGCCTGGGCATCGAGGATATGCTCGCGCAAGGAACAACACGATCCTTCGCGTTTCTTATCGATATGAACGCCCTCTTCGAGAGGTTCGTCCTGCGGCTCATCGAATACGCGCTGCCGGCAACCGAGTACAGTGTCCGCTATCAACGGAGCGATCGCTCGATCCTGTGGAATGCCGATACGAACCGACCGTACGCCAGAGTCGTCCCGGACATTCTGGTGATTCCCCGACCGTCCAGGCAGATTCAACTAGCGATCGATGCGAAATATAAGCTCTATGACGAGACCAAGGTCGCCTCGAGCGACCTGTACCAAGCGTTCCTGTACGCCTACGCGTTTTCGGCCGGCCGTGCGGCAGGTCTGCCCCGAGCATTTCTCATCTACCCGTCCAGCGGCGTGTCGGCGGATTGGCTCCGCTTGCAGGTCAGAGATTCCGCCCGGATGCCCGCGGCCGAGATTCTGGCCCTCGGCATCTCCATTCCAGATGCGCTCAAGGAGATCCGGCTCAGCCAGCGCGGGCCGGTGACGAACGCACTCGCCGAAGGCATCAGCCGGGCGATCGGGGGCAGCCGAGATAAGCTGTGAGGCGGATCCAACAGGGGCGAATGGTAGCCAGTCATCGGCGACGATCGTCGTTTGGCAAGACCGGAATAGCCGTCTCCCCCTGCCGCCTGCCGTCCAGGCCAAACCGTTGAACCTTACCTGACCTGTCAACGCGTCCATATCCCGTGCGGCGGCTCGTCGCGTCATAGAAGTCGACGCGCCCGGTGTCCCGATCCACGACCGCGTGTCCCGTGCGTCGCCCCTTGGCGTCGAAGAGATCGATGCGCGTCGCCTCTCCCGCGCGGGCGAGCACGACCCCCAGGATGATGCCGACCAGCAGCGCGAGCACGACGAGGACCCACCAAAGCCGGCAGCGCCGGTCTGGACTCTGCCTGTCGCCGCCCATTCCGACCTCGCCGGTGGCCTGACTTGCTTGGCTTGCTTTGAGCGGCTGCCGGAAGTAGAGGCCGTACCGGCCGCCGGCTGCGTACGGCTTGCCCGTGGCATCCACGCCGAACCAGGCGCCCTTGAGGTCCACCGATGCCCAGACGCCCCGCTTCGAGAGATTCAGGCGAAGTGGGCTAACACGAAAGGACTTTCGCAGGAACCAGCCCATCAATCCTCCTCTCCTCTCCGGCGTGGCACTCCCGCGCCTCGACATTGGAAGCTCGGATCTCGCCTGGTCCAGTCGTCATTGTGCCTTCCCGACGCCCAACCTCCACGACGTCTGTGACAGGCGGGGTCACACTCCGATCCGGTCAACGAACAGGCACCGATTCCCCGAAGGTGTGACCTTGGCTGTCAGAGCAGCCACCAAGACTCTACTTCAGGGTGCAGATCCCACAACTTCTTCGCGGATGGCCTCGCCGTCGTGGCCGCCCGGTACGGGCGCCCGCGCTGTTGACAGCCTTCATCGAGCCGCCGAGAATCAGCAGGCTCCGTGCCGCACTGCATCCGCAACGGAACGCACCGGAGGAGGAGAC
>JBOGVU010000148.1:0-3456 GCA_050692915.1 Actinomycetota bacterium
ACGACGGAGGCGTGGACCTTGGGCAGGTGGAGACTGCGGGGTGGCTCCTCGGGTAAGGCCCGCCACGCCGGACCTGGCAGTCCGCCCCGGCGACCAGGGAAAGAGTGACAAAACGGGCGGTCGGCAAGGCAAGTCCGCCCTGTGACACCCTCTCGGGTTCGCTATACTCTGTATCGTTCGTCGTGGCCCGGGAGCCCGGGCCGCGCAGTTCACTCTGCGTCCAGGGGAACCGAGGGGCTGACGTCTGTCGGCCCTGGGCACAGGACAAAGGATGAGAGCGACGACGGGACACGCATGCCGACGACGCAGCAGCTGGTCAGACGAGGCCGCAAGACGGCCCGCGCGAAGACGAAGAGCCCCGCACTCAAGGGCTCTCCGCAGCGCCGGGGCGTCTGCACGCGCGTGTTCACCATCACCCCGAAGAAGCCGAACTCGGCCCTTCGGAAGGTCGCCCGCGTCCGTCTGACCAGTGGCATAGAGGCCACCGCGTACATCCCCGGGGCCGGGCACAACCTGCAGGAGCACTCGATCGTCCTGGTCCGGGGCGGCCGGGTGAAGGACCTCCCCGGCGTCCGCTACAAGGTGATCCGGGCCGCCCTCGACACCGCCGGAGTGGCCGACAGGAAGAAGGCTCGGTCGAAGTACGGCGCCAAGAAGTCGGCGTAGGGAGGCGAGCCATGCCGAGGCGCGGTGCCCCTACGAAGCGCGGAGCCGGACCGGACCCGATCTATCAGAACGTCCTGGTCACCCAGCTCATCAACAAGATCATGGTGAGCGGGAAGAAGACCCTGGCCGAGCGGATCGTCTACGACGCGCTCGACCGGATCAGCGAGCAGACGGCGAACGACCCGGTCATCACGCTGAAGAAGGCCGTGGAGAACGCCCGACCCCTGCTCGAGGTCCGGTCCCGGCGGGTCGGTGGGGCCACGTACCAGGTCCCGGTGGAGGTCCGGCCCAGCCGTGGGACCACCCTGGCGCTCCGGTGGCTGGTGGGGTTCGCCAGGGCCCGGAAGGAGCAGACCATGGCCGGCCGGCTGGTCGGCGAGATCATGGACGCCTCGCAGGGCCAGGGGGCGTCGGTCAAGCGTCGCGAGGACATCCACAAGATGGCGGACGCCAACAAGGCGTTCGCCCACTACCGGTGGTGACCTGATTGGCCACCCCGGCGAGGAAGATGGAGATGGCGAAGGCCGCACACGAGGTAACGAAGGGTCAGAGCGGAGGCCAGAAGGGCCTGGTCATCCGGGAGTACCCCCTGTCCAGGACCCGGAACATCGGGATCATGGCCCACATCGACGCCGGCAAGACCACCACCACGGAGCGCATCCTCTACTACACCGGAAAGACCTACAAGCTCGGAGAGGTCCACGAGGGCACCGCCCAGATGGACTGGATGGTCCAGGAGCAGGAGCGCGGCATCACGATCACCTCCGCGGCCACGACCTGCCAGTGGAAGGACCACTGGATCAACCTCATCGACACGCCCGGCCACGTGGACTTCACGATGGAGGTCGAGCGATCCCTGCGAGTGCTCGACGGCGCCGTGGCCGTGTTCGACGCCGTTGCCGGCGTGGAGCCGCAGTCCGAGACCGTGTGGCGGCAGGCCGACCGGTACCAAGTCCCGCGGATCTGCTTCATCAACAAGATGGACCGGACCGGCGCGGACTTCGAACGGAACGTGCGGATGATCGAGGACCGCCTCCATGCGAAGCCGCTGGTGATCCAGCTCCCCTGGGGGATCGAGGACGGCTTCGTCGGCGTGCTCGACCTCGTGGACATGAAGGGCCTCCGGTGGACCGCGGAGAAGGGCGAGGAGTGGGAGACCGTCGACATCCCCGAGGACCTCCGGGAGACCGCGCTGAACTGGCGCCACCGCCTCTACGAGCAGCTCGCCGACCACCACGAGACCCTGATGCAGAAGTACGTCGACGGGCAGGAGCCCGAAGCAAAGGAGCTCCGCGAGGCCCTTCGCGAGGCCACCCTCGCCGTCGAGGGGACCCCGGTGCTCTGCGGCAGCGCGTTCAAGAACAAGGGCATCCAGCCGCTCCTCGACGCGGTGGTGGACTACCTCCCATCTCCCCTGGACGTCCCGCCCATGGAGGGGAGCATCCCCGGCAGCCGGGAGACGGAGGTGCGTAAGGCGGACGACGAGGAGCCGTTCGCCGCCCTGGCCTTCAAGATCATGTCGGACCCGTTCGTCGGTCGGCTCACCTACTTCCGTGTCTACTCTGGGATGCTGCGGGCCGGGGCCCACGTGCAGAACGTCACCAAGGACCGCAAGGAGCGGATCGGCCGGCTCCTCCAGATGCACGCGAACCACCGCGAGGACAAGGAGGCGGTGTTCGCCGGCGACATCGTGGCCGGGGTGGGCATGAAGCACACCTCCACCGGCGACACCCTCGCGGACCCAGCCAACCCGATCCTCCTGGAGTCCATGTCGTTCCCGGCCCCGGTCATCTCGGTGGCCATCGAGCCGAAGACGAAGGCCGACCAGGACAAGCTCTCCCAGGCGCTGGGCAAGCTCGCCGACGAGGACCCCACGTTCCACGTCCGGTTCGACGACGAGACCGGCCAGACGATCATCGCCGGGATGGGCGAGCTGCATCTCGAGGTGCTGGTGGACCGGCTCACCCGCGAGTTCAACGTCGAGGCGAACGTGGGCAAGCCGCAGGTGGCCTACCGGGAGACGATCCGCAAGCCCGTGGAGAAGGTCCAGGGACGGTACGTGAAGCAGAGCGGCGGCCGGGGCCAGTACGGCCACGTCGTCATCAACCTGGAGCCGACCGGTCAGGGCGGGGGCTACGAGTTCCTCAACAAGATCAGGGGAGGCGACATCCCCCGGGAGTACATCCCCTCGGTGGATCAGGGTATCCAGGAGGCCATGGAGTCCGGCGTGCTGGCCGGATACCCGTTGGTCGACGTCCGGGCCACGCTGGTGGACGGCTCGTACCACGAGGTGGACTCCTCGGAGGTCGCCTTCAAGGTGGCCGGGCAGATCGCCCTCCGGGAGGCGTCCAAGCGGGCCGACCCGGTCCTCCTGGAGCCGGTGATGCAGATCGAGGTGGTGACGCCGGAGGAGTACATGGGGGACGTCATCGCCGACCTCACCAGCCGGCGGGGGAAGGTCGAGCGGATGGAGCAGCGGGGCGGCAGCCAGTCGATCCGGGTGCTGGTCCCGCTGGCGGAGATGTTCGGGTACGCCACCGACCTCCGCTCCCGCACCCAGGGCCGGGCCACGTACACGATGCAGTTCCATTCCTACCAGGAGGTCCCGTCGAACATCGCCAAGGAGATCGTGGCGAGGGTCCGGGGCGAGTAGAGGAGCAGATGGCATGAGCAAGAAGAAGTTCGAGCGGACCAAGCCCCACGTGAACATCGGCACGATCGGGCACATCGACCACGGCAAGACCACCCTCACCGCGGCCATCACCAAGGTGCTGGCCGAGAAGGGCATGG
>JBOGVU010000149.1:0-3443 GCA_050692915.1 Actinomycetota bacterium
CCTGATTCCAACACTCAAGTCAGAGTCGGCAGTCATGGTTCGGAACTTGTAGAGCTTGAAAAGACTACCGTTCCTCCCCCAGCGCTCTTGGCGATACAGAATAGGTCCGCTATCGTCGATCTTGATGGCAAGCGGAACCACCGCCCAGAGAGGACCCGCCAGCACCATTCCCACAACGGCCAGTGACATGTCGAGACCTCGCTTAGCGGCTTCTCTGACCAGTCGTCCAGTTCTAACCGTCCCGCGAGCCATCTCCACCAGCCTGGATTTGACTCGGTTAGCCTATCCAGTGAGGTCGGGAGTGTCCAGACGGTTAGCGTCATTGGGAGCCACTCAAAGCTCTGGGCAGCATTCCCGCCACCCCAGCCAGGCGGGTCAAAGGCACGCCAAATTCCCCGCCTGGTTAGAATTCCCAGGAGCTTCCGAGGTGATGGTTCGATGAGTCAAGCTGAGCAGCTATCGGACGAGGGTCCCCCTCCCCTCCGCGAGTATCTAGCCGTCCTTCGGGTTCGCAGGTGGTCGCTCATCAGTGTGACCGCCCTTGCCCTGGGCACATCCCTCTTGTTGTCCTTCCGGAAGACCCCTGTCTACCAGTCAGAGGCCAAGGTCCTGGTTAAACCGCTGGCCGCCACCGCGACAACGACCGGACCGGGAGCGCCCCCAAACCTGGAAACGGAGCGTGAGATTGTTGCTTCCTCTGCTGTCGCAGATATCGTGGCCAACAATCTCCGCTTGATGGGAGAACCGGAGCAGCTGCTGCAGCGCGTGGCAGTCGAGGTCGCTGCAAGTACTGAGATTCTCCTGATCCGCTACAGCGACCACGATCCCCTCGAAGCTCAACGCTACGCCCAAGCCTTCGCTGAAGGCTACCTCAAGTACCGGCGTGATCAAGCCCTCGATGATCTCCTCGCTGCATCCAGCGCTGTTCAGGAGCGAATGGATGCGCTCAGCGAACAACTACAAGAGACCAACGAAGATCTGGCCCGGACCCAGACTCCTTCCGAGCGGGCCAATCTTGAGGTGCAGTCGACCTCCCTAGTCAGCCAGATCGCCTTGCTTCAGCAAAAGCTCTCGGAACTCACCCCGCCCGAGACCCTGCGGGTCGGCCAGGTAGTGCAGCCGGCGGAACTCCCCTCGTCTCCCACCAGTCCTAACTACGCGCAAGACGCAGCTTTGGCACTAGTGGTGGGCCTGGCCCTGGGGGTGGGGCTGGCCTTCCTCCGGGAGCGCCTCGATGACCGGCTACGGGGCCGAGGCGACCTCGAGGCGCGAGCCGGCGCCCCGGTGCTGGCCGTGGTCCCCCACGCTTCCTCCTGGAAGAAGCGGAAAGAGGCTCGCCTGGTGACGGTGACCGAACCGCGCTCGGCGCCGTCCGAGGCGTACCGGACCCTCCGGACCAGCCTCCTGTTCACCGCTTCACAGAAGGGGGTCCGAAAGGTGGTCATCACCAGCTCCCAGGACGAGGAGGGGAAGACCACCACGGTCGCGAACCTCGGCATGGTGCTCGCCCAGGCCGGGAAACGGGTGGTCCTGGTCGACGCGGACCTGCGGAAGCCCCGTCTCCACCGGTTCTTCGGGGTCGAGAACCGGGTCGGGCTCACGAACGTCCTGGCGGAGGAGGTCCAGCCGCCGGAGGCCGTGGTCCAGTCCGGCGTGCCGAACCTGGTGCTGCTGCCGTGCGGACCGGTCCCCGGCAACCCCGCCGAGCTCCTCAGCTCCGATGCCATGGGGGCGATGCTCCAGCACCTGGGGAAGATCGCGGACTTCGTGGTCGTCGACTCGGCCCCGGTGCTGGCGGCCGCCGACGCCTCGATCCTGGCGACCTACGCGGACGCCGTGCTCATGGTGGCTGATGCGGACCGGGCCACCCGGGGGTCGGTGGCGCATGCCCGGGTCCAGCTCGACCAGGTAAACGCGAACGTGGTGGGGGCCGTGCTCAACAACTTCGACCTGTCGAAGGCCCGGGCCTACCCCTACTACTACCAGTACTACTACGTGTACCGGTACGAGCAGCCCGACGGCGGTCGCCGCACCCGGGGGGCCGAGCGAGCCGAGCCGGGGTCCCCGGAACAGCGGAGGATGTGGTCGAGCTAGGGGCCTCCGGGCCTCCGTAACCCCTCACGGGCCCCCCACCTGGCCGGGCAGGAACAGGCCCCTCGAGCGGCGAAGTCCTCCTCGGGACCGGGCCCGTCCCGGCCCATACCTAGCCATGAGGGGCATCGACACGCGGGTTCGAAGGGGCATGGCCGCGGTGCTGGCCGCGGCCGTGGGCGCCGTGGTGAGCGCCGTGGCGGGTCCCGCGATCGCGGCCGAGAAGGGCCAGCATCCGTTTCGGTACGGCACCGACGTCTCCTCCTGGTACTGGCAGCAGCAGATCGACGAGGAGGTCACGCCCCCGGTCCCCCTCCCCCCGCCCCTCCCTCCCGTCTCCCAGCGGGCGCGCCTCCCCAGCCCCCAGCGTCCCGACACCCTCCCCGTTGGCGTGTTCGAGGGAGTGCACGAGCGGATGGCCGCCATCAAGTTCGACCTCTCCGAGCGGGGCGTGACGCCCGGATCGACGATCAATGAGCTCGTCCTCCGGATCGAGGAGAGCACCGACAAGAACGAGCAACCGTCGGTCAACGTTGGTGCGGCGAAGATCCAGGCGTGCGTGATCCTCGACGTGCTCTCCGGCGGGGAGAACGAGCGGTTCGCGGACCGACCCGCGTACTCGGAGAGCGACTGCGTGGAGGGTGCCCGGGAGACCCCGCCGGCCCCGGCCGCGCCGCTGTGGACCTTCGACCTGAAGACCGTGGCCGGACCGTGGGGGGAGGATCCCTTCGCCAACAACGGGATCATGCTCCTGGGGATCCTCCAGGGAGGCGGCCCCTCCGAGACGTGGCAGGTCAACCTGAAGATCCCCGCCCGCGACGACGACGGCACCGAAGTCGACGAGTACGACCAGACCAAGGGACGGACCACGCTGATCCTGGACTTCGTCCCCGGTGAGGACCCGGCCGTGCCGGGCGGCGGCAGCCTCGACGAGGCTGCGTCGGGCGGCGGCTCGAGCGGCTCCGGGTCGCTCGGCGGGACGTTCGGCGGCGGCACGCCCTCGACCGACCTCTCCGGGGCGGGGGCCCCGCCGGTCACCCCTGCCCCCTCGGAGGCCCCGACCACGGCGACCCCGGTGGCCGCAGTGGCTCCGCCCGAGCCCCGGATGCCGGCCTTCGTGTGGCTGCTCATCCCCCTCGGCCTGATGGCGCTCTCCGCGGTCCGGTCGGTCGTCCTGGAGCCCGCCGGCGGGCCTCGTCCCGGGGGCGCGATCGAGGCCATCCGTCGCCGGAACGCCGAGCGGCGGGGCGGCGCCCTGCGCGCACCGTCCGATCCCCTCCTGGCCGCCGCATCCGCCCTGGTGGCCCTGGGACGGCGAGCCCGCGGCGCGGGGGGCGCCCTGGGCCGATGGG
>JBOGVU010000150.1:0-3349 GCA_050692915.1 Actinomycetota bacterium
TGCCGGACGCGTCCCTGTCGATGAACTGCGCTAGGCCCTCCCACATGGAGTCCTCCGGCCGAGGCGCGTCCTCGTTCACCGCGCCGAGCAGGTCCCCAGTGAACGTCGAGCCGAGCACGGCCGCTCGTCGCAGCACCGTTCGCTCCCGGCTGGGGAGACGGTCGATGTGAGCCGTGATCGCGGCCTCAACGGAGTCCGGAAGCTCCTGCATGCCGGGACCCCCCCCGCGGGCCACCGCCAGAAGCTCACGGAGGAAGAGTGGGTTGCCGCCCGATCGCTTGGCCAAAGCCGCGATGTCGTGGGGCGCCAGCGGCGATTCTTCCGAGGCGGCGTCGATCATCACCGTCGACTGAGAGGCGTTGAGCGGCTCCGGGCGGAGCACGGTCGCGTTCGAGTTAACGATGAATCCGGTGTCGACATCGCGACGTGTCACGCAAATCAGCCAGGGCAAGCGCGAGGCCGCCTCCACCAAGCGGGTGAGGAGATCCGCGGAGGCCTCGTCCATCCAGTGGACGTCCTCGAACGTGATCAGGGTGGGTCGGGTCAAGCGAGCTGCTAGGAGCTGCAGGACTGCGTGTTCGAGCCGGGGCCGACGGAACTCCTCCTCGAGCTGCTCGATCTCGGGCGTCGGCGGCATCTCGGTGCCGAGGACAACGCCGACGAGCTGGAGCCACGGGGCAACCTCGGGAGCTTCCCGCCGAACGACGTCCCGGAGGGCAGTGACCACCCCGCGCTCATCGGCCGCTTCGATGCCGAGGGCGCTCCGGAGCAGCGCATGGAACGGGAAGTACGGGGTGGAGGACTCGTACAGCTCACAGATCGTCCCCAGGACGATCGCTCCCTCCGCCTGGCCTCGCAGCTCCTGAAGCAGGCGGGACTTCCCGATCCCCGCGTCGCCGACCACCTCGACCACCCGACCTCGGCCATCGCGAGTGGACGCCAGCGCCGCCGTCAGGACCGCCATCTCTTGCTCCCGGCCGACCAGCGGCACGGAGACCTCTGCCGGGGTCTCCCTCGAGCCGGTGACCGGACCGACCCGGTGGGCCTGGACCGGCCGAGCCTTGCCCTTCACCTGCAGCGGCTCGAGGGCCGTCGACTCGAACTTGGCCCGGCAGCGGTCGAGCACCTCCTTCGTGGTCAGGATTTGGCCGGGCTCGGCCGCCGCCATCAGGCGCGCAGCGAGGTTGACGGCGTCGCCCATGACAGTGTAGGTCCGCCGATACGGCGGCCCGATATCGCCGGCGAACACTCGGCCCCGGTTCACACCGATCCGTACGGTGAGCGGCGGGTCGGCTTCGACGACCTGCCGGAGCGCCAGGAGCATCCGATCCTCGTCCTCCCCGGTGGTCACCGGCGCTCCCAAAGCCAGGATGATCTTTCCACCGTCCCGGTCGATGTCGGAGCCGAGGAAGGCAACCCTCCGGCCGTCCACAGCCTCCTGTACGGCCTGGACCAGGCCGTGTAGCGCAGATGCCGCCGTCTCGGGCCCCGATCGCGCGATCATCTCGTCCGTGCCCTCGAACCTCAGGAAGGCCACCACGACCCTCCGGTGCTCGGGCTCCTCGCCGCCCGACGTCAGGTGGGCCCGGACGGCGGCGGGGATGCTATCGCCGAGTCGAACGACGATCGTCCGGGCCTGGGTGGCAGCCTCGAGTGGGAGGCCTCGAGGCTCCCGGGAAAGAAGGACGCCCGGCGCCTTCGCCCGCCCCAGTACCCGCGGTGGGAGGTGCGCCGCGGTAGCCGGGCTGACCACGATCTCGCCGGCGGCGGCGGCGGTCTCCATGGCCACGGTCTCGGTGGACGCCGGCCCGGTGACGATGAGCTCTCGGTGCGACGAGCCCACCAGGAAGAAGTGGAAGGAGCCGCTGTGCACCCCGACGGACATCCGGAGCGAGATCCGGCCACCCGGCGTGTGGATGCCCCCGAACTCCCGCAACGCCCGTCGCATCCCGACCGCCGCCCGGGAAGCCCTCCTGGGGTGATCGTCGCCCGAGAACCACAGCAGCAGAGCGTCTCCTCCGAACTTCAGGAGGCCACCGCCGTTCGCTACGGCTACGCCGAGAAGCCGCGTGAAGCAAGCTCCGATGGCCTCGGTCAATTCCTCAGCCCCGAGCTTCCCCCGGCGGGCCAGGCGTTCCGACAGTCTGGTGAACCCGGAGATGTCCACGAAGGCCATGGAACCCCGCAGCTCCCGGTGCCGAGCGGTCGGTGACTCCGCCAGCCAGTCGATCAGGAGCTGGGGCAGGTAGGGCTCGAAAGCTTGCGATGCGGCGGTCGGATGATCGGTCATCTCCGAGCCGTACCCCTCCCTGCTTCTCGGAGTCTACGTCGGCGACGGTCGCCGGCGCCGCGTCCCGTTAGACCAGGAGGACCTGACTGCGGCGGCGGCCCACCGGACGGACCTCGATCGACGCCGGGAACTGGTCCTTCACCTGCTCGGCATGGGTGATCACGAAGAGCTGGTGGAACCGGCTCCCCAGGCGGCCCATGGCCTGCACGAACAGATCCTTCCGCTCGACGTCCAGCGAGGCCAGCACCTCGTCGAGCACCAGCATCCCGATGTCGGCGCCGGACATCCGGGAGAGGTGCGTGGAGATCGCCACCCGGAGGGCCAGGTTCGCCAGGTCGGACTCCGAGCCGGAGAAACGCTCGATGGGAAAGTAGCGCTCGCCATCGGCGATCTCGATGGCCAATGTCTCCGGATCGATGCGCAGGTCGTCGTAGGCCCGGCTGGTCAGGTCGCCGAACAGGGCCTGGGCCTCCCGGGAGAGCTCCGGGATGATCCGGCCGTAGAGGTGGGTCCGGAACCCTTCGAGGAGCGTGGACACCCGGTCGATGTACCGGGCCTCGTCCTGGAGCCCACCGACCCGCTCCCGTATCTCCGCGACCTCGCGGATCCGGGCCTCGAGCTTGGCCACCTCTCCGGCCGCCGACGTGGCCGCGTCGGAGGCCCGACGTTCCTCCGTCCGGGCCTGGTCCAGGAGCCGGCCCGCCTCGGACCGCTCCTTGGCCAGCCGCTCGTGCTCCTCCGGCTCGAAGGCCAGGTTCGCCTCCTGCCGGTCGAGCTCGGCGAGCCCGGCCCGGGCGGCCTCCAGGTCGGAAGCGGCCTGCTCGAGGTCCGCCCGGGCGGCGACCAGGTGCTTCGACTCGGCCCGGAGCCCGGCCAGCAGCTCCTTCAGCTCGGCGGCCCGCTCGGCCCGCTCCAGAAGCCCGTCCAGATCCGGCACGGCACCGTCGAATGGCGCCGCGGCCGCAACCAGACGCCCCCGGAGCTCGCCCGCCTGGGCGTGGAGCCCCCCCCGGGCCTCGTCGCCGCGACGGGCCTCCTCCCCGACGCGCACGGCATCCG
>JBOGVU010000151.1:0-3131 GCA_050692915.1 Actinomycetota bacterium
CGGGTGATGGGCGTGATCGCCCTGTACGGGCGGCCCACCCTCGAGCGGTTCGACGTGGCAGACGTGCACACCCTGGCCGCCTTCGCCAGCCAGGCCTCTGTCGCCATCGAGAACGTGCTCCTGCACCAGGAGACCCAGCAGCTGTCGATCACCGACGGGCTAACGGGGCTGTGGAACCGTCGGTACCTCGAGCTAAGCCTGCGGAAGGAGATCGAGCGGGCCAGCCGGTTCAAGCGTCCCCTGTCCGTGCTCATGGTCGACATCGACCGGTTCAAGCGTGTCAACGACCGGTACGGGCATCAGCGAGGAGACGAGGTGCTGGTCGAGGTGACCCGTTGCCTGGTGGCGGCCATCCGGAGCCAGATCGACTTCGTGGCTCGGTACGGCGGCGAGGAGTTCGTGGTGGTCCTGCCGGAGACGCCGAGCGACGGCGGCAGGGTCGTGGCCGAGAAGCTCCGCTCCGCGATCCGCGATGAGACCTTCGACGGCTCCGAGCTCCGGGTCACGGTCAGCGTGGGGGTGTCCGCGTTTCCGGTGGACGGCCTCACCGCGGAGGACCTGCTCCGGGGGGCCGATGAGGCGATGTACCGTGCCAAGCGGGCCGGGCGGGACCGCGTGGAGACCGCCTCGGCGGCCTGAGCGGGTGCCGTTCGGACCCTGTCCGGGGCCTCGGCCGGGGGCTACACTCTGAGGCTCGTCCGCACGGGAGGCGCGTCGTGAAGGTGCAGAAGGCGGTGATCCCGGCCGCAGGGCTGGGTACGCGGTTCCTTCCCGCCACCAAGGCGCAGCCGAAGGAGATGCTCCCCCTCGTGGACAAGCCGGCCATCCAGTACGTGGTGGAGGAGGCGGTCCGCACGGGGATCCGGGACATCCTCATCGTTACCGGCCGGGGCAAGCGAACGCTCGAGGATCATTTCGACCGCTCGTTCGAGCTCGAGCACTACCTCGAGACCTCCGGGAAGCACGAGGAGCTCAAGGCGGTCCGGGAGATCAGCGAGATGGCCTCGATCCACTACATCCGGCAGCGCGATCCGGCCGGGTTGGGCGACGCGGTTGCCCACGCCGAGCACCACGTGGCCGGCGAGCCGTTTGCGGTATTGCTCGGTGACGACATCGTGGCCATGGGCGAGCCGCTCCTGGAAGGGATGATCAACGTGTACGAGCGTTACGGGCGGAGCGTGCTGGCGGTGCAGGAGGTGCGCCGGGAGGACATCCGCCTGTACGGCGCGATCAAGCCGGAGTGGGTCGAGGACGACCTGGCCCGAGTCGTCGACATCGTGGAGAAGCCACCGCCCGAGGAGGCCCCTTCGAACCTGGCGGCCATCGGACGGTACGTGCTCACGCCGGAGATCTTCGACGCTATCCGGGAGACTCCGCCGGACGCCGGCGGGGAGATCCAGCTCACCGACGCCCTCAGGCTGCTGGCCGGAGAGCAGGCCGTGTACGCGTACCGGTTCGAGGGCGGCCGGTACGACATCGGCAAGAAGCTCGACTACCTGCGGGCCACGGTGGAGATGGCCGTGGAGCGCGAGGACCTGGGCCCCGGCTTCCGGGCCTTCCTGTCCGACCTGGTCCAGCGCAAGAAGCTCATCTGATCCGCGGGAGCCCCGTGGGACGCGGGGTAGGATGCGGCCATGGCGATGCCTGTGGACGAGGCCGCCGCGCTGATCCTCGATGCCATCCCGGCGCTCCAGCCGATCGAGCTCCCCCTGGCCGAGGCGTACGGGTGCGTGGCTGCGGCCGAGGTGACCACCGAGTACGACATCCCCCCTTTCTCCGCGGCCGAGGCCGACGGGTTCGCCGCCCGTTCCGCCGACATCGTGGCCGCCGCCCCCGGGTCCCCGGTGTCCCTGCGCCTGGTGGGCCGGTCGGTTCGAGGTCGCCCGCCCGAGGTCACGGTGGGGTGGGGCGAGGCGGTCCGGATCGCGGCCGGCGCGCCGATTCCCGCCGGCGCCGACTGCGTCGTCCCCGCCGAGTCGGGGACCGCCGAGGGCGAGACGGCCCTGGTCACGTCGCCGACCGGGCAGGGCGCGAACGTGAGCATGGCCGGCGAGGACGTGAAGGCGGGCTCGACCCTGGTCCCGGCGGGCCGGCGGCTGTCCGCACCCGAGCTGGGCCTCCTGGCCACCGCCGGCCACGGCAGCGTCCCCGCGTACCCGCGGCTCCGCGTTGGCGTGCTGGCGGTGGGGGACCTGGTGGAGCCGGGCCGACCGACCGCGTTCGGCCAGGTCCGCGACGCGGTCTCCTACCTCCTGCTCGGCGCGCTGCGCGACCTCGGCGCGGTGCCCTACCGGGTGGGCATCGTCCCCGACGCGAACCTTCGCGAGGCGGTCATGTCGAACACGCTCCGGGTGGACGCGTTCGTCGTGGCGGGCGGCCTCCGCGGCGGGTCGGGGCTCGAGGCCCTCGGCGCCGTGGCCGACCTCCGGTCGATCGAGGTGGCCGTTCATCCCGGCTCGACCGTGGCGTTCGGCACCGTGGAGGGACGGCCGTTCTTCTGGGTGTCGGACAAGCCCATGTCGGCGTTCGTCTCCTTCGAGCTCTTCGTTCGGCCGGGGATCCTCAGGATGATGGGGCGGCGGGACATGAAGCGTCCCGAGGTCGCCGCGGTGCTGGACGAGCCCGTGGCCGGGCCGCCGGGCCTGGCCCTGTTCGTCCCGGCCAGGATGGCCCATCGCGACGGCGCCTGGCACGCTCGCCCGACCGGCCCCGCCGTCGAAAGCCACCTCGGCTCGCTGGCCGTGGCCAACGCGCTGGCCGCGCTGCCCCCCGGTGGATCCGCCGGGGGGGAGGTCCGGGTCCGTGTGCTCCGCCCCCTGGAGCGCTGACCGGAGATTTTCGAGAGATCGTTGCAACGCCAGATGTAGCGAAATAACATCCATGTAAGCCCACCATGTTGAGGTCGGGCCGGGGATCGAACCTCGGAGGATGGGCGCATGGACTGGCTCGCGCTGGCGGTTCTTGGCATCATCTGGGCCGCGCTCTTGTTGCCCGGTCCGAAAAGACGACGTTCCGATAGCCCTCTGAGGAGAGAGATGGACGAGCAGGAGTTCCGGCCTCCCGGCCGGTGGATCATGTCGCCGAAGCGTGGCTCCCGCTTCGTGGGCCGTCACGCGCGCACCCGGCTCCGG
>JBOGVU010000152.1:0-3086 GCA_050692915.1 Actinomycetota bacterium
AGCGGGACCGCGCCCTGATCGCCCGGGGCTTACATATCGGCCGGGTGATCGACGAGTACGCGGCCGACCCGGGCCGAGGCGACTACCTGATCCGCGCGGTGATCGGGGCGGACCCGCGGACGGGGGCAATCGCGGTGGGCGACGTGGTGTCGGTTGGAGAGACCGTCCGGTTCCACGTGCGAGACGCCGACGCCGCCGAGGACGACCTCCGCCACATGCTGGGGACGGTGGAGGACCGCCCCTCGGCAGCGCTCCTCTTCACCTGTAACGGCCGCGGCTCGCGGATGTTCTCGGTCCCCGACCACGACGCCGCCCTCGTCTGGAAGGAGCTTGGGGAGGCGCCGCTGGCGGGGTTCTTCTGCGCCGGGGAGGTCGGGCCCGTCGGGGGCCGCAACTTCCTCCATGGCTTCACCGCGAGCCTGGCCCTCTTCTACGAGGAGTCCTGAGTGCTCATAAGGATCCTCGAGGGGAGTGACGCCGTCGAGTTCGCCGAGCCGGAGGTCGGCCGCAAGCTCATCCGGTGACGCCGCCGGACGGCGCATCGTTCCACCGCCACGACCGCATGGAGGGGGTCTGAGGAGCGAATGCCTGACCCGCGCCTCGTCGTAGGCGCTCCCCTGTCGCTGACCGGTCGGTACAGCTTCCTCGGGCGGCTCGCCGCTGCGGGTCTCCGGCAGGTGGTGCAGGGCGCCCGGACGCTCGGCGGGATCCGGATGGGCCGGGAGCGGCTCGCCCCGGAGCTCCACGTGGCCGACGATGGCGGGACTCGAACCGGGGTCCGCGGGGCCCTCGAGGAGGTGGCAGAAGCGGGCCTCCTGGTCGGCCCCTATGGGAGCGACCTGGTCGATGAGGCCGCTCGGTGGGCCGCCGGACGCGGACGGGTCCTCTGGAACCACGGGGGAAGCGCCGACCAGGTAGAGCGGCTCCCCGGCGTCGTGTCGGTCCCCTCGCCGGCCAGTCGGTACCTCGGACCGGTGCTCGAAGCGTTGGCGGACTCCCTGCCCGGGGCTCGGGTGCTCGTCGCCACCGGGCGGGGGCCGTTCGGGCGAAGCGCCGCCCTGGGAGCGGGCGAGGCCGCGGACCGGCTGGGGATGACCCTCGTCGGAACCGTGGCACCGGAGGAGGTGCCCGAGGCCTCCGACGCGGATGTGGTCCTCGCAGCCGGGACCTTCGCGGAGGACGTCGAGCTGGTCCGCCGTCTTCGGGCCAGGCCGGCCGCGGTCGCCGCGGTAGCCGCCGGGATCAGCCTCTTCGGCCCGACCCTCGGGCCAGGCGCCGAAGGGATCTTGGGCCCGTCCCAGTGGGAGGAGGGCGCCCGGTTCTCCGTCGACGTCGGACCCAGGCAGGCCGATGCGGTCCGGGCTCTCCGGGCCGAGGTCGTGCCGACGCTGCGGCCGGGGCCCGGCGGCGTCGACTACCCGGCAGCGCAAGCGTACGCAGCCGGGCTCGTCGCCCTCCGCTGCGCCGAGGAGGCCGGAACGACGGAGGATCGGGCCCTGCTGGAGACCGCCCGGGGGCTCCGGTGCACCACGTTCTTCGGCCGGTTCGGCCTCGGGGATGACGGTCGACAGGAGGACCACCAGATCCTCGTGGTCCAGTGGCAGGAGGGAGTCAAGAGGATCGTGTGGCCGCCCTCGCTGGCGGAGGCTTCCCCCATCCTCTGAAATGGCACGGCCGGTCAAGTCCGGGTCTCTCGGCCGGCAGAAGAAGGGCGGGGCGGGCGCACACCTGGGTGGCGACAGTTGACCATGTACTCCGATGGGAGCGAGAACCGATCTGCTGATGATGCAGACGACGGACGCCTACACCGAATCGGTGGAATCGGTGTCGATGGCTGCGGGCGGAGTCGGCCTCGCTTCGGAGGAGCAGTCGGATGGGACGGTCGAAGGGGAGGTCCTTCCACCCCCTGGCGCCAGCACTACGGCTCTGTTGCGAAACCCGATCAGGTAGTAGATGTGACGACCAGACAGGCCAGTCAGCCGATCGTGCCCTTGAGCTTTAGCCCGTGGAAGTCGGCCACCCCGGCCCGGCGGCCGATCGTGGCCATGGTCCCCTTGTCGACGTGACGAGCAGGTCATTTGCGGCGTTGGGAAGTCCTGCGAACCTCCGCCTCGGCTGCCACATGGGCAAGTGCCGACCCTGCACCGGGATGCCTCGGATTTCTGAGCCCTTCAGGTCAGGGACGCCCACCTCCAACGGCCTGGCCACGGCCCGAATCCGAGTTCGACGTCTCCCTGATCGTCTGTGCACGTAAGGCCATCCACTCACTGGGGGATTAGGCCCCAGAAGCGTGTAGGGTCCGAAACTTTCTCATTCGGTTCGTCCCGGGCACGCGGGGAGGGAATGGGGAGTCCACCTCCCTGATCTCTCCCTTCCGTACCCATGCGGGCTCCCCGCATCTGCAAGGACGGGCGGCCGGAATGAGCTGGATCATCGCTCTGCTGCTCGCCTATACCACGGCATACGGTAAGGGGAGCCGGGCGCCCAGCTGAGCCTTTACGCTGGCGACTCGGCGGGCCGAGCGTGGTCGTGGACGTGTGCCTCCCTCCGGTGCTCTTTCTCCGCGTCCCGGTGTGGAATGTGCACGTGGTCCAGCGCGGGGTGATTGTGCTCGTGCATATGGGTGGACAGCAGATGACCCCAGTTCTCCCCCCGGTGCAGGTAGTGGGTGACGTGGAAGTGCTTGTGCCGGTGCTTCAAGGCGTCATGCTGGTGATGACCCTGCGCCCTCGCCATCGCGCTCACCCTCTTTCCGAACCGGCCCTCGCCGAGGAACCGACCGTACACCTCGCGATGGAGCTGGACAAACGGATCCCCCATGGATGCGTGGGGGGAAGTCCTTCGGAGCCAGGAGGAGATCTATCCGGCGCGGCCCCGGGGCCCCAGGTGTTACCCAGATCATGCTCCCCGGGTGGTCCGTGTTCGCAACGTTCAAACCTTTGGCATCCATCAGCGCCGTCTTTGACGCCAGCGCCATTCTCTGACCCTCATTCTCCGCCACCAGCGCCGAAGCCAACCGTTGCCTCGCCGGCGCCGGTAGCCCGCCGGCCGCATGCTTCCCTCCCGGGCCGACCGTAGACCTGGGC
>JBOGVU010000153.1:0-3073 GCA_050692915.1 Actinomycetota bacterium
TCGACCCCTTCAGGCCGGTCCTGGACCGCGACGAGGATCAGGTAGATGGCGGCGGGGATGCCGAGCCGGAAGATCAGGATCTCCCGGTTGCGCCACTGGCGCTTGGTCTCGAGCCACAGGTAGCGAAGCATCAGGGAACCTCCTTTCGGGTGAGCGTCAGGAACGCCTCTTCCAGCTCCGGCAGGTTTTCCGCCGTCCCGCCGCCCGCCATGGCCTTGACCTTGTCCGGGGTCCCGTCGGCGACCAGGCGGCCCCGGGAGATAACCAGGACGCGGTCGGCCACCGCGTCGGCCTCCTCCAGCCGGTGGGTAGCGAACAGGAGTGTTCGGCCCTCCGCGACGGAGGCCCGAGCCCGTGCCCAGAACGCTCGCCTGGCTTCGACATCCAACGCCGCAGTTGGCTCGTCGAGAACCAGGAGCTCCGGGTTCCCCGCCAGGGCCATGGCCAGACGCAATCGCTGCCGCTGGCCGCCTGAGAGCCGCTGGCTCTGTCGGTCGGCCACCTCCTCGAGGTCGGTGAATCGCAACGCGTCGTCTAGGGAAAGGGGCTGAGGGTAGAGCTCTCGCATCAGGCCTACGAGCTCGGCCACGGTCGCTCCCGATGGCAGGCCGGCGTCCTGAAGCATCGCTCCTACCCGGCCCCGGGTGACGGCGTCGACGGGACGTCCCCCGAACAAGTGAACGGCTCCTCGGTCCGGCTTCAGGAGGCCCAGCAGGACCTCCACCGCCGTGGTCTTGCCCGCTCCGTTCGGCCCGAGCAGGGCCACCGTTTCCCCCGGCTCGATGTGAAGGGAGAGGTCGTCGACGGCGGTAATGGCCCCGAATCGCCGGGTGACCCCATCGAGCCGTATCGTTGGACGCATCACGTTTCCTCCTCTCCTCGCTCTCCGGCCCATCGTGCAGGCGGAGGTCCGCCATGGCATCGACTGTCGAGTGGGTTCTGCCCTCCTCCGTCCGGTGGACCGGGGGATCAACCGATCGGTTGATGCGGACCGGGGGGCGCGAGGTAGGCTCAGGGATCGGGCGGGACCCGAAGGCGGAGCATGAGCGAGACGATCGATTCCGGGAGCCGGAGCGGGGAAGCGGTCCATGTCTGGGAGCGGTGGGCACCGCTCTGGCACGGCGCCTTCGTGATCGCCCTGGCCATCACCACAGCGGTGGTGCTCTCCCGTTCCACACCATCTGGGACGGCCCCCGTAGTGACGCTGGCGCTGGTCGGAGGGCTGGCAGGATGGTACGGGTTCTGGGCCGTGAGCCGGGGGATCGAGCGTCAGCCGCCATCGCGGTTGGCGCTCTTCTTCGTCGGGACGGCCGCGATCTGGACCGCGCTGATCCTGATCGACCCACTCTTCCAGGTCGTCGGCCCGTTCCTGTTCGTGCCTCTGTGCATCATCAGCCTGGGGTGGGCCGCCGCGGCTGCGGTGCTCATCGTCGGCGGCATCACCATGCGCACGCTCGCGTTCGGAGATGGGCTCTCGTGGGGCGAGGTCGGGCTCGTCGCCCTTCCCGTCGGCCTCGGGCTCCTGCTCGTGCGGTACGTGTCGGCGATCGTGGGGCAGAGCCGGGAACGACAGCGCCTCATCGACGAGCTGAGGGAGGCCCGCGCCGACCTGGCGGCCGCCGACCGGGAGGCGGGGGCCCTCGGGGAGAGGGAGCGGCTCTCCCGCGAAATCCACGATGCCCTGGCCCAGGGCTTCACCAGCATCGTCATGCTCCTGGAGGCGGCCGAGGAGTCTTTGTCGCCCGGCGATTCAGCCGCGCGCCGGCAGATCGCCCAGGCCCTTCAGACCGCCCGGGAGAGCCTCGGCGAGGCCCGCCGGTTGGTGCGAGCGCTTACGCCCGAACCGCTGATTCGGGAGTCGCTGCCTGGAGCCCTGGAGCTTCTCGCGGGCCGGCTGGCCCAGGAGGTGGGCATCGACGCTCGGACCGTGATCACAGGACGCCCACGGCCGCTCCCTACCGCTCACGAGGTCGCGCTCCTGCGCGTGGCCCAGGAGGCGCTGGCGAACGTGCGTCGGCATGCCCGTGCCAGCAGGGCGACATTGACGCTCTCCTACTTGCCCGTGGTCACGGTCCTCGACGTCCAGGACGATGGCGTCGGTTTAGCTGATCGACAGCCTCCCGGCGGTGTCGGTGGCGGTTTCGGCATCCCGAACATGCGGCGACGGCTCGAGGAGCTCGGAGGGAAGCTCACCGTGGAGAGCGTACCCGGCGAGGGAACGACGCTCGTCGCGGAGCTGCCGCTTCTGAAGGAGCAACCGGCACAGAAGCCGGCTCCCGCCGAAGCGCGATGACCGGCACGATCCGGATCCTCATCGCCGACGACCATCCAGTGGTGAGAGACGGACTGACCGCCATGCTGGCAACGCAGGACGACTTCGATGTGGTGGGGGAGGCTTCCGACGGCGCCGAGGCGGTGGCCCTGGTCGGGCGACACGAGCCCGACGTCGTGCTCATGGACCTGCGGATGCCCGAGCTCGACGGGGTGTCGGCGACCGCCCGGATCCTCGAGCGCCCCCACGCACCCCGGATCCTGGTACTCACCACCTACGACACCGACGCGGACATCCTCCGGGCGCTCGACGTCGGTGCCACGGGCTACCTGCTCAAAGACGCCCCGCGCGAGGACCTGTTTCGGGCGATCCGCGGCGCGGCTCGGGGGGAGGCGGTGCTCTCGCCCGCCGTCGCCAGCCGGGTCATGGAGAAGATGCGGGGACCGGCCGAGGAGATGCTCACGACTCGGGAGATCGAGGTATTGGACCTCGTGGCGCACGGAAGGGCCAACAGGGAGATCGCTAGAGACCTCTACCTCAGTGAGGCCACGGTGAAGACTCACCTCCTGCACATCTTCGCCAAGCTCGGAGTGGATGATCGGACCGCGGCGGTCACCGTGGCCATGGAACGCGGAGTCCTTCGGCGCCCCGGCGATCGGTGACGAACCGATCCGGAGAATCCGTGTCTAAATTGTGTCTCACTCATGTGATCGGACGTGATCTCAGGGCAGCTCACATTGACTTGTGAGCAGCGGAGATGCCTGAGCTGACCCAGAAACGCAGGACTCATAACCCAGAGGT
>JBOGVU010000154.1:0-3055 GCA_050692915.1 Actinomycetota bacterium
GCCATCGCCCCGTTCAACTTCCCGGTGAACCTGGTGGCGCACAAGATGGCCCCCGCGCTCGCGGTGGGGGCCCCGATCATCGTCAAGCCGGCCTCCGCCACGCCCCTGGGCGCGCTGTTCCTGGCCGAGCTGTTCGGGGAAACGGACCTGCCGTCGGGCATGCTCTCGGTCCTGCCGCTGGACGGGGCCCGGGCCGAGCCGCTGGTGACCGACCCGCGGATCGCCAAGGTCTCGTTCACGGGCTCGAGCCCGGTGGGGTGGAAGCTGAAGAGCCTCGATCCTCGGAAGCACTTCACGCTCGAGCTCGGCGGGAACGCCGGGGTGATCGTGCACTCGGACGCCGACCTCGACCACGCCGCCGAGCGGTGCGCGGTGGGCGGGTACTACCAGGCCGGCCAGTCATGCATCGCGGTCCAGCGGGTCCTGGTCCAGGCCGAGGTGTACGACGAGTTCGTGCGCCGGTTCGTCAAGCAGGTGGAGAGCCTGAAGGTGGGCGACCCGATGGACGAGGCCACTGACGTCGGGCCGCTGATCGACGCCGGGGCCCTCGACAAGGTGGCCTCGCTCGTCGAAGAGGCCGTGGCCGACGGCGCCGAGGTCATCACCGGCGGAGAGCGGAAGGACCCCTTCTACCTACCCACGATCCTGGGGAACGTCCGCCGGGACATGCGGGTGTGCCGCGAGGAGATCTTCGGGCCGGTGACCACCGTCGCCCCGTACCAGACGTTCGAGCAGGCCATCGAGGACGTGAACGCCACGCCCTACGGCCTCCACGGAGGCGTGTTCACCAGGGACCTCGAGCGGGCCATGCTGGCCCATCGGGACATGCGGGTGGGCGGGGTCGTTGTGAACGACGTGTCCGCCTTCCGGGCCGACCAGATGCCGTACGGCGGCACGAAGGACTCGGGCTACGGCCGCGAGGGGCTCCGGTACGCCATGGAGGAGATGACCGAGCCCCGGATCATGATCCTGTCCCACGTCCCCCTCTGACCCGCACGCCAGAGCTCCTGGCCGACCGACCGCTGCGGTATGGTTCGGGCCAGCCACCGATCCAAGGAGGGAACGATGGGCAGCCTGCCCGAGCCCGCCGAGGAGGCGCTGCGGCGGGCCCTGGTGTGCGAGTTCACGGTGATCCGCGCGGATGGCCGTCCGGTCACCCACCCGATGATCCCCCTGTACGACGGGGAGAAGATCTACCTGCATTCGAGCATCCTGTTCTCCCGGAAGCTCGATCACATCAAGGCCAACCCGAAGGTGTCCGTGGCCGTGACGGACCTCTCGGCGACCCACGGCGAGCCGATCCGAGACCGGGTCACGGTCCTCGGGGACGCCGTGGTCCAGGAGGAGGATCCCCACACGACGTGGCAGCGGATCCTCCCGCTGTGGATCGAGAAGGAGCCGATCGTCGAGCCCTTCTACAAGCAGCGGGTGGCCCTGCCGCTGTTCTGGGAGCGGGCCCTCATCGAGATCACCCCGAGGAAGGTGCTGGTGTGGGAGGGTGGCCGGACCGATCGCCCGCCGGCGATCCACGAGCTCGCCGGGGTGGCGTGATGGCCGTGGACGCCGCCGTGCTGAGGGAGATCGAGGAGAGCTTCTCTCACGCCGTGGTGGTGTTCGTCGGGGCGGACGGCTACCCCGTCGGCGTGGCCACCGATTACCGGGTGGATGCGGACCGCGGGGTGATCTCGCTGGTCCCTCCGGCCGGGGAGGACGTGGCGCCGCCCCCGGACGCCAAGGTGAACGTGATCGTCAGCCACATCCGCCCTCAGGAGACCGGGTACGACGAGCGCCGGTACGTGCAGCTGTGGGGGCGGGTCCGGCGGACGGACCGGGGCCTGGAGCTCGCCCCCGAGCGGTTCCACACCTGGGACGAGAAGAAGGTCCCGTTCTTCCAGTACTCGGAGCTCACCGTCCCCCAGGCCCACCGGTACCTGCGGGGGCTGGGCCGGGAGCGAGGGAGTGAGGTTCGCCCGAAGCTCTCGTTCGGGTGGCTGGCCCTGCGCACGACCAGGGCCCCGTTCCTCACCGCCACCATGGTGCCCATCCTGCTGGGGGTGGCCGCGGCAGCCGCCTCGGGCCGGTGGAGCCTGTTCCTGGCCGGGATGACCCTCCTGGCCGGCTCGCTCGTGCACCTCGGCCTGAACATCGCCAACGACGTGTTCGACACGACCTCGGGGGCGGATGCGGCGAACACGACCCCGACCCAGTTCAGCGGGGGCTCGCGGGTGGTCCACTACGGGCTGGTGCGGCTCCGGACCATCGCGCTGCTCTCGGCCTCCTTCTACCTGGCCGGGATCGGCATCGGGCTGTACCTTGCGGCCCGGACCGACTTCTGGCCGTTGTTCTGGCTGGGGGCGGCCGGCGTGGTCATCAGCGTGTTCTACACGGCCCCGCCCCTCCGACTGGTCCACCGCGGACTGGGCGAGATCGCCGTGGCCCTCGGCTTCGGACCGATCATGCTGCTGGGGGCGTACGTCGTGCAGGCCCAGCGGTTCACGTTCGAGGCCGTCTACGTGTCGGTCCCGGTGGCGATCCTGATCGCCCTGGTGCTCTACGTGAACGAGATCCCGGACCGGGCCGGGGACTCGGCGGCGGGGAAGCGCACGCTGCCGGTGCGGTGGTCGAAGGACACGGTGGTCGGCGTGTACGCGTGGAGCGTGGGCCTCACATACACGCTCATCGCCGTAGGCGCCGTGACCGGCATTCTCCCCCGGCCGACGTTGATCGCGCTGGCCACGATCCCCATCGCCGTGAAGGTCACCCGGTCCCTGCGACGGGACTACGACGACCCGTACGCCCTTATGTTCTCGGGCATGGGGTCGAACATCAAGCTGCACCTGTTCACCGGGCTCCTGCTGCTCGCCGGCTACCTGGTGGCCATCGGCGCGGACCGTCTCCTCGAGAACGTGCCGGCCATCCTGCGATAGCCCAGAGCCCTTCGCGCCACGGGAGCCCCAAGGGTAGGCTGATGGCTCGTTCGTCGACCAGGGGGTGGGAGTGAGCGGGGAGACGCGGGACATCGCCGCGCTGCTCGAGGAGCGCCGGGTCCTCGAGC
>JBOGVU010000155.1:0-2966 GCA_050692915.1 Actinomycetota bacterium
GGGCCGCCCGGGGGCCGGGGGAGGTCGCCTCGGCGCTGCGGGACACCGAACCCGAGGTCCGCCGGGCCGCCACCGAGGCCCTGGGATCGTTCCCGCCGGAGGCCGCGGTGGAACCACTGGTGGACGCCCTGACCGACCCCGACGAGGGGGTCCGCCGCCACGCCTCGGCCTCGCTGGCCCGGATGGGGGAACCGGCCCGGGACGCGCTGGTCCAGGCGCTCGACGATCCGGCGGCTCGATCGGGAGCCCTCCTGGCGCTGGCCCCCCTGGGCGGGGCTCCCTCACCGTCGCTCCGAGCCTTCGCCCGTGAACGGGCCCGGGAGGCCGCGCGGTACCACCGCCTGTGGCTCCGGCTCCCTCCCGGCCGTGACGACCGGCTGGATCTCCTGGCTCGAGGGGTCCGCCACAGCGCCGTGGCACACGGTGTGGAGGCCCTGCGAGCCGTCAGCGGCTCGGGCGACCCGGCGGCCATGGCCATGGCCATCGAGAACCTCTCCAGCGCCGATCCCCAGCAACGGGCCAACGCCCTGGAGACGGTGGAAGCCGTGGGGGAGCCGGAGGTGGTCAGGCCCCTCCTGGCCGTGTGGGACACCGCGCCGTCACCGGGCGGACATGAGGCGGAGGCCGTGGCCGAGCTCCTTCGAGACCGGGACCAGTGGCTCCGGGCCTGCGCCGCGCTCGCGGCGGGAGCCCTCGACGACCCCGATCTCCGTCCGATCCTCCAGGAGCTGGCCCTCCACGACGAGGACGACGTCGTCCGCCAGGCGGCGACGGTACCCTTGGTAGCCGTGGAAACGCTGTCCACCCTCTCGCTGCTGGAACGGGTGCTGTTCCTCTCAAAGGTCCGGCTGTTCGCCGACCTGCCGCCCGACGACCTGAAGCACGTGGCCGAGGTGGCCTCCGAGCACTCCTTCCCCGACGGCGAGGTGATCGCGGAGCAGGGGGAGCCCGGCGAGGACATGCACGTGGTCGTGTCCGGGGAGATCCGGGTGGTGGTGGGCCGGGATGGCGGGCCACCGGTGGAGGTGGCTCGCCGGGCCCGGGGGGAGTACGTCGGCGAGATGGCCATCCTGGGCCAGGAGTCGAGGATGGCCTCGCTGGTGTGCACCGGCCCGGTGCGCACGCTCAGCCTCGACCGGCGGAGCTTCCAGCGGATCCTCCGGGAGCGCCCGGACGTGAGCCTGGCCGTGATGCGGGTCCTCAGCGACCGGCTGCGCGAAGCACACGGCGACGCCGCGGGCTGACGCTCGCCGCTACACGTTCGGCACGATCCGCAAGACGGGACGCGGCTCCGGCTCGCAGTGAGGGCAGGCCTCCGGGTCGGCCCGGCAGCCCTGGTCCCTGAAGAAGTCCACATCGCCCTCCTGCCCCCACCGCCCGGAGACCGACAGCAGGTCCCCGGTCTCCCGTGCCGCCACGGCGCACCACGCCTCGTCGTGACACGTCCGGAACTCGTCCACGCCCCGGGCGCCCTCGGCCAGGAACGGGCCGAAGTCCTCGAACCGTCCGCCCATCCGCTGGAGCTCCACCTGGAGCCGCTGCATCGAGGTCAGGTACCGGGTGAACCGGTGGTTCTGCCAGTGTGGCTCGTCGAACGTCTCGACGATGGTCTCCCCCGCCGCCGCCCCCTTTCGGATCAGGCTGTCGATGGCGGCCCGGTCCATGTTGACGTTCAGCCCGCCCTCGCCCGGCCCCAGCCGGATCTGACAGATGCGGTCGCGGAAGCCCGGCACCTCGGCCTGCATCGAGTCCCGCCAGTTCTGCATCACGTCCGCGATCTGGCGGAAGAACCCCACGATCCCCGTCACGCCCTGCCACCTCGGGGCCCGCTGCTCGGCCGGGCGACTGGGCATCGACACCTCGGGGACGCCCGGGGCCGCGGCGCCGGGCGCCAGGTCGAGGGCAAACGTGGGGTGTCCGGGGAGGAACGCGTCGAAGAAGTGGATGGGGAAGTTGCTGGAGATCCCGCCGTCGCTGAACCACGTCTCCAGGAGGCCGCCTCCCATGGCGTCGTACGACCACAGCCGGACCGCGCTGATCAGCACGGGGAACGACAGGCTCAGCCGGGCCGCCAGGACCACCGGCAGGTCCTCCGAGGGCAGGGACCGGAACGAGGCCGGGTCGCGGTCGGTAGCGTGATCGAGCCACTCGGGCGCCTCGGCCCGCTCCCACATCCACCGCACCACGCTCTCCGGCACGACACGCTCGAGGTCCTCCCGCCGGAACAGGTACGACCCCGGCTCCGCTGGAAGGATCACCGGCCGGCCGTGCGACAGGTCCGTGGTGACCAGGCGCAGGTCGATCGGGTGCGGCTCGGCGTCCGCGAGGTCGCGGAAGGTGAGAGGCGGGTCCTGGGGCGTCCTCCCGGCGCAGGCCTGGATCCGCTCGTGGAGCCAGTCGGACAGGGCCGGACCCCGGGACCCCGGCTGGGAGACGCCCGAGCACATCCCGAAGCCATTCTGCTCCAGGCCGCGGTGGAACCGGCCGGCACCCAGGATCAGGCCCGCCCCGGCGGCCGAGGCCAGAGAGACCACCGAAAGGAGCGTCCCGATGACGAGCGCAGGAACGAGCCACGGCCCCCGCACCGAGCTGGCCACCACCACCTCGAGCAGGACGGCCATGGCCAGCAGCGGGACGACCAGCCACCATGCCGCACGGCCCCGCGGCCCAGCAACAGGCCCACGCGACCGAGCGCCGACCCCTCGGTGAGCCGCAGGGCCAGCTCGAAGACGGGGCTGGTGGCCGGCGAGGGCTGGAACAGGCTCCGGAGGAACCCGGGGACCCGGAGCTCCTCCATGACCCGGTCGATCTCGGGGTAGCCTCCACGTCCCGACCTGGCGCCGAGCTCGGCCGCCGCGGTGATCACCGCCGCGATGGCCCCGGCCGAGGCTCCCCCGATGTTCCGGAACTCGTACCGCTCCGCCAGGACCCGAACCGCGCCCGGGTAAACCACGCCGCTGGTGATC
>JBOGVU010000156.1:0-2903 GCA_050692915.1 Actinomycetota bacterium
TCCGGAGGCTCGCTCGGTGATGATCCACGACGGGGACGGCCGCATGATGGCGTGCGCCGACCTGCACTAGTGTCCTGAATCGTTGAAAGCTCGCGTTTCAGGCTGAAGTGTCATAGGCTCTCCTGGTGGGAGTGCGTGGCCGCCCGAAAGCGCCTCTGATCCTGAGCGATGAGGACCGCGAGACGTTGGAGCGGTGGGCTCGCCGGCCGAACAGCGCGCAGGCGTTGGCCTTGCGGTGCCGGATCGTGTTGGCCTGCGCAGAAGGGGCGACGAACACCGAGGTGGCGGCACGCGTGGGAGTGAACCAGGCCACGGTGTGCAAGTGGCGGGGCCGGTTCGTGGCCCGGCGACTGGACGGACTCGCCGACGAGCCTCGCCCGGGGGCGGCTCGGACGATCACGGACGACGACGTGGAACGCGTCATCGTCATCCCTGAAGTCCCCATGGGCGAGGCGCCCACCCACGGGCAGGGGAAAATGGGGTGGTGCGCTCGCAACGACGCCGGTCGCTCCGTGGTGCCGTTGAGCCCGTCCTGAAGTCTGGTCGCGGGGGTTGCTCGGCACCCCTGACTGTTGCCTTGGAGCACGTGGAGCAGATTCGTCTCTCTTGGCCACCCCCTCGCGAGCGTCACGCCCAAGACCACGAGCGAGGAGGGATGAGGGATGCGAAGGCTGATCGACCGCTGCGCCGGGATCGACGTGGGCCAGGCCCTGCTCGTCGTGTGCGTGCGACTGGCGTCCGCGGGGGGAGTCACCGAGGAGGTCCGTTCCTTTGGCGCTACGACCCCGGATCTGCTGGCGCTCCACGACTGGCTGAGCTCGCTGGGGGTGACCCACGTGGCGATGGAGTCCACCGGCGTCTACTGGAAGGCGCCGTACTACGTCTTGGAGGACGACTTCCAGGTGCTGCTCGTCAATGCGGCCCACTTGAAGCATGTCCCAGGTCGCAAAACCGACGTCATCGACGCGCAGTGGATCGCCGAGATCCTGTCCTTCGGGCTCCTCCGCCCCAGCTTCGTGCCCCCGAAGTCGATTCGAGAGCTGCGCGATCTCACCCGCTATCGCAAGGCGCTCATTCGGGCTCGGACGAGCGAGATCAACCGGCTGCACAAGGTCTTGGAGGACGCCGGGGTCAAGTTGGCCACGGTCGCCACCGACGTCATGGGAGTGTCCGGGCGGGAGATGATGAGGGCGCTCATCGATGGGGTGGCCGATCCCGATGCGCTGGCCGACCTCGCCCGAGCGCGCCTTCGGACCAAGCTTCCCCAGCTGCGCAAGGCCCTGACTGCTCGGTTCCGGGATCATCATGCCTTCTTGCTCGGGCGGATGCTCTCGCACATCGAGGCCGCCGAGGAGGACATTGCGGCGGTGTCGGAGCGGATCACCGAGCTGATCTCCCCGTGGCAGCCGGCGGTGACGATCCTCGACTCCATCACCGGGGTGGGCCGGCGGGCGGCCGAGGTGATCCTGGCCGAGATCGGACCGGACATGAGCCAGTTCCCGACGGCCGGGCACCTGGCGTCCTGGGCCGGGCGCTGTCCCGGTCAGCGCGAGTCCGCAGGCAAGAGGGGCTCGGCGAAACCTCGCAAGGGCTCGCCCTGGCTCGCCGACACGCTCGTCGAGTGTGCCTGGGCCGCGGTCAAGACCAAGGACACCTACCTCTCGGCGTACTTCCGCCAGGTCATGCGGCGCCAGGGCAAGCAGAAGGCGATCATGGCGGTGGCCCACAAGATCCTCGTGACGGCCTGGAACCTCCTGTCGACCGGCGCGCTCTACGAGGATCCGGGGGCCGGGGCGCTGCGCAAGGCCACCGACGACCAGCTCCGCCGCCGGGCCGTCCGTCAGCTCGAAGCCCTTGGCTACCGCGTCACGGTCGAGCCGGCCGAAGGGTGCGCCGCCTGACGGGGGCGGGATTTTCTGAGCGGGCGCGCTCGATGTCAACAGTGCTCCTCGGAGAGGAGCTCCCCTTTCCTTCGCTTGACGAGCCTCTCCGTCGGAAAGAGAGGCCGCGCGAACAGCCCGGGGTCGACCCGGGCAAGGGAGGGGCGGTCAAGGCCGGCCAGGGCCGCCCGTAGGGGAAGCCTTGAACGACCCGGTCAGTGGGTGGCGGAGACTGGGATTAGAACCCCGTCAGAGGTTCTTGTCAGCTGGGTCTCGGGGGTGGGCGCCTCCGCGGGTCGGGGCTCGGACGGGATCGGCCTTCTCCAGGTCCCGAGGAACTCGGGGGCGGCATCGCCAGCGATCGGGTGCCGGTCATCCCTTCGCCGCGCTGAGGCGGCATGGAGTGGTGCGGCCGCAGCCAGGCGGGCTCAATCAAACAGGCGACCTCGCCGAATGGGGGTCATGACCCAGACGAGCGCGCGCCGGGGCTGCGTCCGATCGTGCTCAACTGGCATTCCCGGCCAGACAGCGCACCTCGCCGTCTCGCAGTCCGTAGAACACCAGGTGCAAGAGCTTGCGGGCGGCCGCCACCCGGGCGATGCCCCGGGAGTTGCGGGCCTTGGCGATGCGGTCGTGGTGGTCCTGGAGGAACGTGCCCCCTCGGTTGCGGCTGATGGCCTCGACGGCCGCCCAGCGCACCAGCTTGGAGCCCTGCTTGGTGATCGAGCCCCGCCGCACCGTGGTGTCCGACTCCCGGTGCCGGGGAGTGACCCCGGCCCAGCAGGCCAGCTGGTCGGGGCGGGAGAAGCGGTTCACGTCGCCGATCTCGGCCACGAAGACCGCCCCCAGCACCGGACCCACCCCGGGGATCCCCTGGACGGCCCGGTAGCCAGCGTGGCCCTGGAGGCGACGGTTGACGTGGCCCTCGAGCATGGTGATCTCCCGGTCGTAGACCTCGATGAGGTCGCGTAGGGACTCCACCCGAACGGCGTAGGCCTCCCCCAGGGGGCAGCGGTCGAGGAG
>JBOGVU010000157.1:0-2810 GCA_050692915.1 Actinomycetota bacterium
ACGTCGAGGTGGTCCGTGAGGTCCTGGCGACGTTCCGCGGCGAGAAGGTCGACCATCGGGGCCGGTTCTACACGGTCACCATGAACCCGTTCCCCGGCGCCGGGCCCGTCGAGGACGTCCCCGTGTGTCTCGCCGCGGTGAACGAGCGCATGCTGGAGGCCGCCGGCAGCGTGGCCGACGGCGTGCTGGGGCACCCCCTCACCTCGCCGGACTACATCCGCCAGGTGGTACGGCCCGCCATCGAACGAGGGGCGGCCGCGGCCGGCCGGGACCCGTCCGACGTCAGCCTGACGAACAGCGTGGTCCTCCAGCTCAACGACGATCGCGAGCGGGCCCGGTTCGAGGCCGCCCTCCAGATCGCGTTCTACGCCACCACCCGGACGTACCGGCCGGTCCTCGATCTCCACGGCTTCGGTGACCTCACCGCCCCACTCCGGGAGGCATACGCCCGGGGCGACCTCGGCGAGATGGCTCGGATCGCTCTGCCCATGGTGGACACGTACGCGGTGGCCGGGCCGGAGGAGGAGTGCCGGGAGCGGCTGGCGGCGTTCGACGGCCTGGTCGACCGGATCCTCCTCGGGGGGGCCTGGGTGGGGCCCGACCAGGAGGCCCTGGCCGAGAACTACCGGCGGATCCTGGCCACGTTCCGCCCGGCCGCGTAGCGCGTGCCGTTCCTCGAGCGGCCCGACGGGTGCCGGCTGTACCACGAGGTGCGCGGCCGAGGCGAGCCGCTGGTCCTGCTGGAGGGGCTGGGCGGGGATATCGCGGGGTGGCGCCGGAACATCCCCAGGCTGGCCTCGGAGCTCCGCGTGATCGCCTTCGATCACCGGGGGAACGGGCGATCGTCGGCGCCCGACGAGCCGATGACCATGTCCACGTTCGTCGACGACGCGTTGGCGCTCCTCGATCACGTGGGGATCGAGCGAGCCCACCTGTACGGCCAGTCGTTCGGCGGGATGGTGGCCCAGGAGCTGGCGCTCACGTCACCGGACCGGGTGCGCTCGCTGATCCTGGCGTGCACCCACCCGGGGGTTCGCCACGCGACCCCGGTGCGGGCGACCGTGCCGAAAGGCCGGCCCTGGGAGGCCCTGTATTCGGAGCGGTTCCTCCGTGAGCATCCCGAAGAGGTCGAGGCCGACCTCCGGGCCGGGACGCCTCAGGGCACGGCCATGGCCCGAAGGCAGTGGGAGGCCATGCAGGGGTTCGACTCGTTCGAGCGGCTCCCATCGCTCCGGGTCCCCACGCTGGTCCTCCACGGCACCGAGGACCGAACGGTTCACCCGGACAACGCCCGGGTCCTGGCGGACCGGATCCCCGGCGCCAGGCTGGCCTTCCTGCAGGGCTCGGGCCACGTGTACCACGCGGAGCAGCCGGAGGCGGCCGACGCCGCCGTGCTGAAGTTCGTCCGCTCGGTGGCCTAGGGCCGGAGCTCCTCGGTGGGCTCCCGGAGGTGCGGAGGTGTGGGGACGTCCTCGGCGGCGTGGGGGACCGCGGCGACGGCGGCCTTCCGCCGCTCCTCCTCGCGGGCCTCGCGTTTCTCATCATCGACCCGCTTCTGCTCGGCCCGCTCCGCGTCCACCCGGGTTCGCTCCTCCTCGATTGACGGGATGGGCTGGGAGCCCTCGACGAAGGCCGAGACTTCGTCTCCTTCAAGCACTTCCCGCACCATGAGGAGATCGGACAGTCTCTTGAGGAGGTCGCGTTTCTCCTCGAGAATCGCCCGGGCCCGTTCGTAGGCTTCGCTGACGAACCGGGTCATCTCCTCATCTACGAGACGGGCGGTCTGCTCACTCATCTCCGGCTTTTGGCCGGGGAAGAGCAGGCGACCCTCGGGCGAGCGGAACCCATCGCTCCCAAACGCGATCGGGCCGATCTTGTCACTCATCCCGAACTCAGCCACCATCTCGCGGGCGATGTTGGTGGCTTTCTCCAAGTCGTCTCGTGCCCCGGTCGATGCTTGATCGAACATGACCTCTTCGGCGGCTCGGCCCCCAACGGCAAAGGCCAAGACGTCCTTCAACTGCGGCTCAGTCCAGATGTACCGATCCTCGAGGGGTCGAAGCATCGTTACTCCGCCGGCCGCGACGCCGCGGGGGATGATCGTGACCCGGTGAAGTGGGTCGGCGTTCGGCAGCGAAAGGGCCACGAGCGCGTGCCCCATTTCGTGCACGGCTTTGATCTCGCGTTCCTTCTCGCTCATGACCCGGCTCTTGCGCTCCAGACCGACCACGACCCGGTCGATAGCCTCCTCCAGCTCCGACATGCCCACGGCGTCCTTCTCCCGCCGCGCCGCCAGGAGCGCGGCCTCGTTGACCACGTTGGCCAGGTCGGCCCCGGTAAACCCGGGCGTGCGGGCAGCGATCAACTGGAGGTCCACGTCGCCGCCGAGGGCCACCCCCCTGGCGTGGACCTGGAGGATCGCCTCCCGGCCCTTCAGGTCGGGCCGGTCAACCACGACCTGCCGGTCGAACCGCCCCGGCCGGAGCAGGGCCGGGTCGAGGACGTCCGGTCGGTTCGTGGCCGCCATGATGATCACGCCCTTCGACGTGTCGAAGCCGTCCATCTCGACGAGCAGCTGGTTGAGGGTCTGCTCTCGCTCGTCGTGGGAGCCGAGGCCGGCGCCCATGGCTCCCGCCCGGGTCTTCCCGATCGTGTCCAGCTCGTCCAGGAACACCAGGCACGGAGCCCGGTCCTTGGCCTGCTGGAACAGCTCCCGGACCCGGGCTGCCCCCAGTCCCACGAACATCTCCACGAACTCCGAGCCCGACATGAAGAAGAAGGGAACCTTGGCCTCACCGGCCACGGCCCGG
>JBOGVU010000158.1:0-2612 GCA_050692915.1 Actinomycetota bacterium
TCGATCACCCGGCCGATATGTAAGCCCCGGGCGATCAGGGCGCGGTCCCGCTGGTCGGCCCCCGCGAGCACCTCGCGCAGCCGCTCGAGAGGGGGGTTCCCCGCCAGCTCGACGATCATGTTCCCCTCGGCCTTCGTCACCGTGTAGCTCGGCCCGATCGGCCGGCATCCCTGTGACACGAGCGCCCGGACGTCGACGCCCCCGGGGAGGCGGGCGACCACGGCCCCGGAGTCCGCGACCGAGTGGTCGAGGAATAAGCGGGTGTCGCCGGGTCCGGCGCCGCCGCTGGCCATCCCGCCGATGAACACGGTCCCTGACGCCTCGCGGTCAAGCTCGCGAAGGAGCGCCTCGGTCGGGAACGTGAATGGGTCGCAGATCACGAGGTGCGCCCGGCCGCCACCGTGGCCGGCCCAGCCGAGGAACGCTTCCTGGTCGGGGAGATACTCCAGGCGGAAGGTGTCGACGGGCCCGGGGAACGACGCCAACCACACCGAGACGGCAGGATCGCCCTCGACCTCCCTGCCACCTCCCACGACGGCCTCGGCCACGCATCCGATTACCGCCTCGGGCCCGGCCGCCTCGTGGACCGCGTCCAGGAGCGCCTCGGAGCGCTCGGCGTGGTGAGGGGACGCGAACACCACTGCGAGCGAGGGGGAGACGCCGGACAGCCCGGCGCGGGCGGCCAGCGCGGCCTCGACGGCCGCCCGGCGTGTGTCGAGGTTCAGCGAGAGGCCGGCGCCGGCGGCAACCATCGCCTCAAGCGTACGCCTGCCCCGGCCGGATGTAGGACAGACCTCCCCCTGGGTGGGTCGCAGCGGGGGTACCTCGAGCCCCCCTCTCCCCAGACTGCGGATCAGGCGCGGACGTTCGCGGCTAAGACACCTGTTCACGGCGGCTGGCCGTTGGTGTCCGGCGGGCTCGGAGTTCACATGGGACCGTATCGCGGGAGAGCCAATAGATTGTTGGTCCAGATGCCGTCGGCGTGGGTTCGGATGTACGGCGGCTCCGCCTCGACTATCCGAATGTTTACGGTCCGCTCGCCGTCGGTCACAAACGCGCGGGTTCCTGGCTTGCGCAGGTATTCGATCATCTGTTCGCGTGTGCTCTGCCCACTGTCTCCGGTCTGAGGATTCGTCCAGCGCACGCGGGCAATGTGCTCGTGGGTCTCGCCTCCCTCCATGTGGACGGTCGTGATCCGAACCATGCTAGATCCTTCTCCCACCTTCCCAAGTATGCGGGAAACTCAAGCACATCATCCAGTTCACGCACCCCGGCCTCGGGCACCGGCCACGTGGCTCCCTCATGCCTTGGAACTGGGGACCCACTCTCGCAAGTTCATGCTCGCGGAACCGACGTACCGCGATGATCGGTCGAGGGAGCATTCCGGCCAGGTCGTCTTCTAAGAGGGCGCCCGAGGACCTGCTCCCGAACCCGAACTACTGGCGCCAGCGCCGGAGGGCACCAAGGTGGTGAATCAGTACGAAGTCTCGCCGCCGGGCTTCGGCAACCCCACCGGTCATACTCGGGTCCTGCCGGTCGGTTCTTACAGGGTCATGGACGGGCAGGAAACGCCGTAGGGACAGAGGAGTTCCATGCCGCGGGGGGCCCCGCCGGGCGGCGGTACTTCTCGACGGTCAACGCCCGCGGCCGGAGCCGCACCGCGAGGTGATCGACATCGTCTCCGACGGCGCCTCCTGCCCCGTTCGCGTACGTATCGATACCGGCTCGCATGCGATCCTGCTGGCCCCTGGGGGGAAGCCTCTCTGGAACCTGGACGGGGATCCAGTGCAGATCGAGTGGGGACCGGACCTGTACCTCGACTATCTCTCTCCTGCGTTCAGCGCGGCTACCGCCAATCGGCTGGGGAGCACCGCGGACATTCGAGGTCGTGTACCTCGAGCCGGTGACCTGCCTGCCGAGGAGGGACCGGCAGCGATACGAGCTCCTCGGGGAGGAGGAGATCGCCACGCCGGTCGGCCGGTTCTCGGCTCGTCGCTGGCGCTACACGGCGCTTCGCACGGGGTGGACCCGCTCGCTGTGGGTCGCCGGGGGACCTGGTGGTCTCCTACGAGGGGCTATTCGAACTGGCGGCGTACGAGCCGGGGCAGAGCGGGCCGTTCCCGCGCTAGGGCCGGCGGAGAGAGACCACCATGTTGGCGGCCATCGTGATCAGCACCCGATCCCCTGCCTTGAGCCCGTCGGGCACACCCTCCGGACCCAGCCGTGCGCTCTGCGTGCTCCCGTCGGAGAATCTCAGCGCCAAGTCGTAGTAGGTGACGCCGTGAAGGTCGAACGGTTTGACCTCGGTCACCACTGCTTCCCGGTCCCCGAGCATGTGGCGAGCATATCGTCACTGGCGGCGCTCCATGGCGGGGCGTTTGGCCTCGGATCGGGCCTCGCGACCGTCGTGACTAGTGGCCGCAGGTGCAGCCTCCGCCCCCTAGGGGGTTCTCGATCGCGAAGCCTGAGCGCTCGAGGGAGTCCTTGAAGTCGATAGTGGCCTCGGAGAGGAGCGGAGCGCTCTCCTTGTCGATTACCACGCGAACCCCGTAATGCTCCTCCGTGTGGTCCTGATCGGAGACGCTGTCGGTGGGGAGCATGGAGTACTGGAA
>JBOGVU010000159.1:0-2578 GCA_050692915.1 Actinomycetota bacterium
CCGAAGCTCGAACCCCCGCTCCTCGGTGCGGGCCCGGAGGGCCTCCAGCCGGGGCCACGGTGCCTCGGGGTTCACGTGGTCGGGGGTGACCGGCGACACCCCGCCCCAGTCGTTGATCCCCGCGTCCAGCAGCCGCGGGTAGTGCGGGTCGGACAGGTTCGGCGGGGCCTGCACGTTGAACCGGGGCCCCAGGATCACCCGCGCGGCGGCCACGGCCGCCAGGAACTCCTCGTCGGAGGGCTCGGGGTGGTCGTGCATCCGCGTCCCGGGCTTCGCCCGGAGGTTCTGCACGATGACCTCCTGGACGTGCCGGTACCGGCGGTGGACGTCGCGGATGGCGAACAACGACTCGGCCCGCTCCCGCACGGTCTCGCCGATCCCGACGAGGATCCCGGTGGTGAACGGGATGGCCAGCCGTCCGGCGTCCTCGATCGTCCGCAGGCGAACCGCCGGCACCTTGTCGGGCGAGCCGTGGTGCGGGAGCCCCTTCTCCATGAGGCGCTCCGTCGACTGCTCGAGCATCAACCCCATCGACGCCGACACGTGCTTCAGGCGCGCCAGGTCCTCGTACCGCATCACGCCGGGGTTGAGGTGGGGCAGCAAGCCGGTCTCCTCGATCACCCTGATCGCTGCGGCCCTGACGTAGTCGAGCGTCGAGTGGTAGCCGCGCTCGGCCAGCCACCGCCGGGCCACCGGGTACCGGTCCTCGGGCCGGTCGCCCAGGGTGAAGAGCGCCTCCTTGCACCCGGCCCGCCGCCCGGCGTCGGCGATGTCCACGACCTCGTCGAGCGACAGGAACGGGCTGTCGAGCTTCGCCGGGGCCTTGGCGAAGGTGCAGTAGTGGCACACGTCGCGACACAGCATCGTCAGCGGGACGAACACCTTTCGCGAGTAGGTGACCATCAAGCCGTGCCCGAGGTCGCGGAGCGACGACGCCACGTCGAGGAGCTCCCGGAGCGCCGGTCCGCGGGCGTCCATGAGCGCGGCGGCCTCGTCCACCGACAGGGACTTGCCGGCTGCGGCGCGGCGGAGCGACCGGCGGACGGCGTGATCGGAGGCCGGCATCGGAGGCGAGCCTAGCACCGCCCGACGGATAGGCTGGCGGCGTGAAGGTCGTGGCACTGGCCGGCGGGGTCGGCGCGGGGAAGTTCCTGCGGGGGCTGGTCCGCGCGGTGCCGCCCGGTGACGTGACCGCCGTGGTGAACACGGCCGACGACATGACGCTCCACGGCCTCCGGATCTGCCCCGACCTCGACTCCGTCGTCTACTGGCTCGCGGGCGTGGCCGACCGGGACCGCGGATGGGGACGAACCGGCGAGTCGTTCCGGACCCTCGAGGAGGTCCGGCGCCTCGGCGGTCCGGCCTGGTTCGGGCTCGGCGACCTCGACCTCGGGACGCACCTGGTCCGCACGGGGTGGCTCGCCGAGGGCTCCACGCTGTCTGAGGTCACCGCCCGGCTGGCCGCGGCCCTCGGAGTGGAGGCGCACGTCGTGCCGATGTCCGACGATCCGGTGGCCACGTGGATCGACTCGGTGGACGGTGACGGGGCGGCCCGCTCGGACCCGTTCCAGATCTACTGGGTCGGACGAGGCGCCCGCGACGAGGTCAAGGCGGTCCGGTTCGAGGGCGCGGAGCGGTCCCGCCCGGCGCCGGGAGTGCTCGAGGCCATCGAGGCGGCCGACGCCGTGCTGTTCTGTCCCTCGAACCCGGTGGTGAGCGTGGCCCCGATCCTGGCCGTCCCCGGGATCCGGGACGCCGTGGCGGCCCGTCGCGACAGGGCCGCCGGGATCTCCCCCATCGTCGGCGGCGCGCCGGTGGCGGGCATGGCCGACCGGCTGATGCCCGCGGTCGGCCTGGAGGTGTCGGCCCTGGGCGCCGCGTCCGCCTACCGAGGGGTGCTGCGGGGGTGGGTGGTGGACGAGCGCGACGCCGGCCTCGCCGCTCGCATCGAGGACACGCTGGGGATGCGCGTGACCGTGACCGACACGATCATGGCCGACGACGGAGTCGCCGAACGGGTGGCCCGGGCCGCGCTGGACCTGGCGGCCGGATGAGCCTCGAGGTCCTCCCGGTCGCCGGCATCCCGGAGGTCGCCGCCGGCGACGACCTGGCCGGGCTTATCGCCGAACGCGCCGCGCTTCGGGACGGGGACGTGGTCGCGGTCACCCAGAAGGTCGTGTCGAAGGCCGAGGGGCGCGTGGTCCGGGGCAAGAAAGAGGAGTGGGTGGAGAGGGAGGCCCGCCGGATCGTGGCCCGCCGAGGCGACCTGGTGATCGCCGAGACCCGCCACGGGTTCGTGTGCGCGAACGCGGGCGTGGACGCCTCAAACGTGCCCCAGGGAATGCTCACCCTCCTGCCCGAGGACCCCGACGGCTCGGCCGCCGCGATCCGGGACGGGCTGCGGGAACGCACCGGCGCCGGGGTGGCGGTGGTGATCACCGACACCTTCGGCAGGCCGTGGCGCCGCGGCGTGGTGAACGTGGCCATCGGGTGCGCCGGCCTTCCCGCGCTGGTGGACCTCCGGGGGACCAGAGACCGGTCCGGCCGGATCCTCGACGCGACCGTGGTAGCCCTGGCC
>JBOGVU010000160.1:0-2497 GCA_050692915.1 Actinomycetota bacterium
TGTTCTTCATGATCCTCACGGTCATCGGGGCCTTCTTCCGGGGCCCGGGGTTCAACTTCGTGTGGCCGTGGTCGGACGGGGTGTTCTTCGACCTATGAGGGAGACCTTCGCCATCGTCATCGTGGCTGCGCTGATCGGCCTGTTCCTACTGCTGCTGGTGGGGGCGTTCATCCGATCGCGGCAGGCTGCCGCGGTGTTCCGGGAGGCCGCCGCGGGCAAGGTGCCACGTCCCGAGCCGGCGCCGCCCCGCGAGGCGAAGCGGCCCTCGCCGGTGTCCCGGCGGGACTTCTTCCGCCGGTCCCTGCTGGCCTCGATCGGCCTGTTCAGCGCGGAGTTCGGCCTGGCCAGCATCGCCTTCGTGTGGCCCAACCTCCGGGGCGGGTTCGGGGCCGTGATCGACCTGGGCCTCTCGCCCGACGCCATCAAGCAGCAGATCGACGCCGACAACCAGCCCTTCTACTACGGGGCCGGGCGGTTCTACCTGGTGAACTACGACGGCGACGCCGCCGACACCGTGTACCAGGGCCTGGTGGGTGACGGCCTGATGGCGCTGTACCAGAAGTGCGTCCACCTGGGATGCCGGGTGCCGTTCTGCACCCAGAGCCAGTGGTTCGAGTGCCCCTGCCACGGGTCGAAGTACAACCGAGCCGGCGAGTACCGGGATGGCCCGGCGCCGCGGAGCATGGACCGGTTCCGGGTCATCGTCCAGGACGGACTGGTCAGCGTGGACACCGGCACCCGGATCGATGGGCCGCCCCGGGGCACCGACACCACCCAGCAGCAGCCCGAGGGCCCGTTCTGCGTCACGATCGGGGGCGAGTGAGGTGACGCCCCTGGCCCTGTCCACCGCCGCCACGGTGGCCCTGATCGCCGGGGTGGTCGTCGGGCTGGCCTTCGTGGCCGGGCTGATCGTGATGGCGGTTCGCCGCCGTGAGGCCCGAGGCCCGGACATCCCCTCCGGCATGCGCCCCGGCCCCGCCGACGAGATCCTCGAGCAGCGCCACATCGACCGGACCATGGGCCGCGGGGTGGCGTTCATGCTTCTGATCGCCCCTTGGCTGGCCGTGATCTGGCTCCTGGAGCCCGGCCAGAACGTCAACGACGAGATCGAGCTGATGGCCCGATCGGTGGAGCGCGGCGCGATGTGGTTCCAGCTCGCCAACGAGGAGAACCCCACCGGGTTCGGGTGCGCCCGGTGCCACGGCGAACAGGCCGAGGGCGGGACGGTCGCGTTCACCACCGAGGACGGGGAGTTCATCCCGGAGTTCCCGGTGCCGGCGCTCCGCGATGTGTGCGGCGGGGAGTCCACCGGCCATCCGCTCATCACCGGTGTCGAGGACATCCAGACCACGATCATGGAGGGCCGGGAGGGGACCCCGATGCCCTCGTGGAGCATCCGGTTCGAGGGGCCCATGAACGACCAGCAGATCCTCGACCTCATCAACTACCTGGTGGAGATCAACGAGGAGAACGTGCCCGAGGAGCAGAACGTGTGCACGAACCCGCAGCCCGCGGGGGCTACGCCCGAGCCGGGTCCCACGGTCACGCCCGGAGAGCCCCAGTGACGGACGTCCTCGCGCTCACCAGGACGAACATCGAGGGCGCGCTGGTGGTGGTGTCCTCGTTCGTCATCTTCGGCGGCAGCGTGTGGCTCCTGCTCTCGGCGGTGTTCGGGGTGCGGATGGCCTACCTGGTCTCGGCCACGGGGTTCTTCGCGTTCATGGTCATCCTGTCGGCCCTGTGGGCGTTCGGTGCGCCGGGGACCCCGCCCAACCTCGGGCCCAGGGGGGACCTCCCGACGTGGTTCGGCCTGGCGGCCGGCGCGGAGCTTTCGTCCCCGACGTATCCGGTGATCCAGGAGTATCCGGCCGAGCCCTGGCGAAGCGCTCAGGACCAGCGGACCTTCCGCAGCGAGGTGGAGCCGGTCACGCTGGCCTTCCAGGACTTCCTGGCCGAGGAGGCCGCCGCCGAGCTCCGCCGGGCCGGGCTGGAGGGAGAGATCACCGCGGAGACGTTCGAGATCGCCGACCTCCGGTTCACCGCCGTGGACGGGACCCGGCTCGCCGCGGCCAGGGCCTTCGCCACCACCGGCGGACCCGAAGTGGTGGTGTTCGGCTACAAGGACGCCGGGGACCTGGCCCTGCCGTCGTGGCTGTTCCTGGCGGGCTCGATCGTCGGCTTCGCGGCGCACCTTCCGTTCCTGGACCGCGCCGAGCGGCGACGGAAGGACATCCTGACGGGCGGCGACCAGGCCCCGTGGCGGGGGCCGGCCTAGGGGGTTCGGTGGACGCGGGGATCATCGTGGCGGCGGTCGAGGAGGGCGGGCTGTCATTCATCCTGTTCTCGGTGATGGTGCTAGCCGTCTTCGTGGCCCTGTTCCTCACGATCCCCCGGTAGCGGCCACCTCCTTGGCGGCCTCCCGCGCCGCCTGCGCGACGCGATCGAGCTCGGCGTCCCCGTGCGCGGTCGACAGGAACCACGCCTCGTATCCGGACGG
>JBOGVU010000161.1:0-2439 GCA_050692915.1 Actinomycetota bacterium
GTACACGGGGACGTCCTCGACGGGCCCGGCGCCGGGGAACGGGTTCATGGTGACCGTGTAGAACCGGCCCCGATGGTCGACCTTCTCGCCGCGGAACGTCGCCAGGACCTCACGGACCACCTCGACGTACTCGGCCATCTTCGGGGCGGGGTGCTCGAACGGGACGCTGAACCGGTGCTCGTTCACCCGCTTCACCTGCGACCCCAGGCCGAGGATGAACCGGGCCCCGGAGAGCTCGGCGAGGTCCCGGGCCGTCATCGCGGTGATCGTGGGGCTCCGGGGGAACGCCAGGGCGATGCTCGTGCCGATCTGCACCCGCGACGTGGCCTGCGCGGCCAGGGCGGCTTGCACGTACGCCGAGTGGGCGGTCTCCGCGACCCACACGCTCTCGTACCCGCCGTCCTCGGCCTGCCGGGCCAGATCCGCGATCGTCGGCGTGGGACCACCGACGACGATGCCGATGTCGGTCACGCGGGCAAGCGTACGACACGCCCCTTCCGCACGGCCACGCCCTCGGCCCGCAGACGCCGGGCCTGCTCGGCCTCGTGGCCGCGGACCAGACGGCCGGTGCTGGTCACCACCCGCCACCACGGGAGGCCGTCGCTACGGGCCATGACGTTCCCCACCGCTCGGGCCGCGCCGGGCGATCCGGCCTCCTCGGCGACCTCGCCGTAGGTGACGACCTCGCCGGGCCGGACCGCGGCCACCACGTGGCGGACGCGCTCGACGAAGCCCCCTTCGACCACGGCCGGAGCCCTGAGCTCAGGCTCCTGGGACGCGCACGTCGATCCAGACGAGCCGGTGGTCGGAGCTGGGGAAGGGGAACGTGCCCACCAGGCCGAAGAGCGGATCGTCCGAGGTCGGCCAGAACACAATCGCGTCGACGATCGGCATGTTCCTCCGGGGCAGGACGTAGTCCGCCCGGAGGTTGCCCGGGGCCGTGTCGGCGAAGTCGGCCGTATCGAACGCGGGGTCCCCGAGGTGGGTGGCGTTCGCACCGCCCTGGAGCGCCGACTGCTCCACCGCTCCCTCGCTGTCCGGGGTCACCTTCGTGTTCACGAGGGGATGCTCCAGCAGGAGTTGGGCCGAGCCGGGGATGCTGTCGCCGTCGAACGGGTCGGAGTTCTGGTCGCCGGCGATGACGAACAGGGAGCCGGGCATCAGGCCGCCGCGAACCCCCTCGTCGTCCACGATGTAGCGGCCCCGAGAGGGCAGCACATAGTCGGCCCAGAGACGGATCTCGTCGTGGTTACGGGTCCCGTTCCGGTCCTCGGGGCCGTCGAACACCGGCGGGGTCGGATGGCTCACCAGGAAGTGGACCGTCTTCGAACCGATCTCGATGGGCACGTCCCAATGGCTCTTCGAGGACAGGCGGAACACGTCGAGCTCGGCCGGCGAGTACCAGTCGGCCGGGGCGGGCGTGGCGGGGTCGTCGGGCAGGAGCGCGCCGGGCATGTCCTTCCACAGGAAGCGCTGGAAGGTTCGAACGCCGCCGAGGTCGATGGGGAACCGGGAGTACACGGCCATCCCGAACTGCCCCGGGAAGAACCCGAAGCCGAACGCGTCATCGGGCCCGCCGACCGCCCCGTTGTTGTTGAGGTCGAACCCCGACGGGATCCCGGTGTTCGAGGGGGCCACGAAGCGGAACGGGTACGCGATCGGGTCCGCGTCTCCGTGGGCCACCGACAGGTAGTTCTGCTGGAACAGGCTGGCCGCCAGCGAGGAGCCGCCTAGGCCCTGGTCGTCGAAGTCGAACTCGTTGATCAGCAGGACGTCAGGCCGAACCCGCTGGATGATCTCGGCCACCGCGTCGGCCTGGTCGTTGCCAGGCGCCGACAGGTGTGAGATCAGCTGTCCCTCGCTGAAGCGATTGAGCGAGGCGTTGAAGGTGGCGAACCGGACGGCCTGCGGCCCCCCGGCCGCGCCGGCGGGGACCATCCCCGCGGCCACCACGAGCAGGGACGCGGCGACCCACGTCAGCGGTCTCTTCATGGCGAATCCTCCTCCCGGGGCGTGTTCCCAGTTCTACCCGCCGGGGGGCCACTCCGCCACTTCGGAGGTCCGAGGTAGGGTGACGGCGTGGGCCGGGCGGAGATGGCCGACGTCGCGGTCGTCGGGCTCGGGAGGATGGGGAGCCGGATCGCCGGCCGCCTCCTGGACGCCGGCCACCGCGTCGTGGTGTGGAACCGCACCCCGGAGCGGGCCGCCGCCCTCCTCGAGCGCGGCGCCGTGGCGGCCGCCACCCCGGCCGAGGCGGCCGGGCGCGCCGAGGCCGTGATCACGATGGTTGCCGACCCCCCGGCCCTGGTCACGGTGACCGAGGGCCCGGACGGCATCGCCGCCGCCGAGGGCTCGGCCACCCTGATCGAGATGTCCACCGTGGGACCGGCGGCGATCGCCCGGCTCGCGTCGGCGCTTCCCGATCGGATCCGGCTGCTC
>JBOGVU010000162.1:0-2408 GCA_050692915.1 Actinomycetota bacterium
GTGGGACAGGTCTACCGTCGGCGGCCGAAGGAGGGCCACGGCCGCCTCGGCCAGGGCCTCCGGCGTGACCCGGGCCATGAGGTCCGGGTACAGGTGCGCGAACTCCTCGGGCGGGGCGGCCGTTCGGGCGAAGGAGCGCGAGGCCGCCTCGAACCGCTCGGCCAGGGTCGCGGCCACCCGTCGGAACGCCGCCAGCTCGATCCGGCGCGCGTAGGCGAGGTCCGGGGACCCTCCCAGGAGGTCCTCCTCGTCCGGCTCCCGCGTGGTTGGGAACAGCCGGCCCACCTTCAGCTCCAGGAGGACGGCGCAGATCGCCAGGAACCAGGTGGCCTCCTCGAGCGTCCACCCCTCGGCCTGGTCGGCCCTGGCCAGGAAGTCCTCGGTGACCCGGGCCACCGGGATGTCGCACACGTCGACCTTCCGGTCCAGGATCAGCTCGGCCAGGAGGCGGAACGGCCCGGTGAACACGGGGAGGTCCACGGGGAACTCCCCCACCCTGGCCAGTACGCGATCCTCGTCGAGCTCCGCCACCAGGCCATGGTACCGGTGCCCCCCAGGGGCCTCAATCACCTCAGCCGACCAGCAGCGCGAGCAGTCCCTCCACCACCGGCGACACGATGGCGAAGATGGCCCCGGGGAACAGGAAGAACACGACCAGCATGAACAGGGCCCCGTACGGCTCCCACGACCGGTACACCTCTCGGGCCCGGGGCGGGAGGAACAGGGCCAGGACCTTCGATCCGTCGAGCGGCGGGACCGGCATGATGTTGAACACCGCCAGGAGGACGTTCAGCGACACCCAGATCCCGAGGAATCGGCCGACCGCGCCGGCCCCGGACCCGACGAACCGGAGGCCCACAGCGCCGAACACCGCCAGGAGGAGGTTCGTCACCGGGCCGGCCAGGGCGATCAGCGTCAGCTGACGGTCGGGGTTCCGGAGGTTCGCGGGGTTCACCGGCATCGGCTTGGCGTACCCGAAGATCGGGTTGCCCCCCCGGCCGAAGAGGTACGGCAGCACCAGCAGGCCCGGGAGGACCACCGTCCCGAACGGGTCGACGTGACGGATCGGGTTGACGGTCAGCCGCCCCATGGCCCGGGCCGTCCCGTCCCCCATCCGGTCGGCCACCAGCCCGTGGCTCAGCTCGTGGAGCACCACGGCGACCACGAGGGTCACCACGATGTACAGGACCGTGGGCAGATCGAAGCTCAGCACGGAGGCCGCTCAGGCATCCCGCCACCGGTAGACCAGGGGCGTCCCCTCCGGACGCGTCTCCGACACCGTGAGCGCCGCGTTGACCGCGGACGTGGCGGCGACGGCGATCTTGTCGTCCCGGGCATGGACCTCGCCGATCGGCTTCCCCTCCTCCAGCCGGTCCCCCACCTTGGCCCGGAGGACGACGCCGACCGAGGGATCGATGGGATCTCCCTTGCGACGGCGGCCGGCGCCGAGCGCCACGGCGGCCCGGCCGACGGCCTCGGCGTCCACGGCGGCGAGGAAGCCGCTCCGCTCGGCTTCCATCGGCGCCGTCACGGGCGCCGCCGGCAGCACCGCCGCGGGATCGTCGACCACCCCGGGGTCGCCGCCCTGGGCCTCGATCATCCTCCGGAACGACTCAAGGGCCTGGCCGGAGGAAAGGGCGTCCTCGGCCCGCCGCCGACCTTCGGCGGGGTCCGTCCCCAGCAGGGCGGTCTGCGCGGCCACGGCGAACTCCACCGTGAGTTCGGCGAGACGCCCGGGGCGCTCCCCCCGGAGCACCTCGACCGCCTCGACCACGTCGAGCGCGTTCCCGACGGCCTCACCGAGCGGCTGTGACATGTCGGTGACCGCCGCCCGGGCCGATCGACCCCATCCCCGAGCGAGGTCGACGCACGCCGCCGCCAGCGCGTCGGCGTCCTCGGGCGACTTCATGAACGCCCCACTCCCGGCCTTGACGTCCAGGAGGATCAGGTCGGTTCCGACTGCGAGCTTCTTGCTCATCACGCTGGCCGCGATCAGCGGGACGCTGGGCACCGTGGCCGTGGCGTCCCGGAGCGCGTACAGGGCGCCGTCCGCCGGCACCAGGTCCTTCGTCTGTGCGGCCACCGCGCACCCGACCTGCTCGACCTGGCGCTCCAGCTCCTGCGGGGATAGGTCGGTGCGGAGCCCCGGGATCGACTCGAGCTTGTCGAGCGTCCCGCCCGTGTGCCCCAGGCCGCGCCCGGAGAGCTTGGCCACCGCCAGCCCCAGCGACGCCGCCAGCGGCGCGAACACCAGCGTCACCCCGTCGGCCACCCCGCCGGTTGAGTGCTTGTCGACCTTGGGCCTGGACACGCCCTCGAGCGGGAGCGTGATCCCCGAGTCGACCATGGCTCTGGTCAGCGCCACGGTCTCCTCCGTGTCCAGCCCCCGGATGAACGCGGCCATCAGG
>JBOGVU010000163.1:0-2397 GCA_050692915.1 Actinomycetota bacterium
CACCTCGTCGAAGGAACCGGAGAACTTGGCGTCCCGGTCGTGGATCAGGAACTTCACGGTCCGTGCTTCCTCCTGCAGGTCCATGGCGAGGTTCCGGGCCCGCTGGGTGACCCACCCCGAGTCCGGGTTCGCCGTGGCCCCAGCAAGGTGGACCCTCCTCGTGGCGAGCTCCATCCACACCAGCACGTACAAGGTCTTCAGCCGGATGGTCTCGACGGTGAAGAAGTCGCAGGCGATGATGCCCCGAGCCTGGGCCCTGAGGAACTCCCCCCACGTCGGCCCACGCCTGGGAGCTGGGCCCAGCCCGTAGGGGCGGATCAGGGTGGCGATCGTGGTCGCCGAGACCTTCACCCCGAGCTTCAGGAGCTCTCCCCGGATCCGCACGTACCCCCACCTGGGGTTCTCCCTCGCCAGGCGGAGGATCATCTGGCGAACCTGGGGGTCCAGCGCCGGTCGCCCGGGGCGTCGGTGAGGCCTGGTCCACTTCCTCGCGACAAGGGACCGGTGCCACCGGAGCAGGGTGTCGGGGCGGACCAGGAACGCTCCCCAGCGCGTCCGGGACAGCGCCCCGCCAGCGGCGGCGAGGAACGCCCGATCGGAGGAACGAAACACCGGGCGCTTCACCTGCCGGCGGAGCACCACCAGCTCGTGGCGCAGGACCACGATCTCCAGGTCCTTGTCGCCCTCGCTCCGCCGGGCCAGCGCGAGAAGTTGCAGGAGCCTGCGCACCGCTACATAGAAGAAGGAGAGGAGCATGCGGCACGGTATTGTCGCAGACCGCGCTCCCATCAGCCAACTCGCGCCTCATCGCTGCGATCACGTTTCTGTGCCCCACGATGCATATCCGCTGCTCACAGGCGATGTGAGGTGCTCTGAGATCACGTCAGATCACGTGAGTCAGCCACAATTTAGCCACAAGAATCCGGCGGGCCGGCGCGGTCTCGGCCTCGTCCCACGCGCTTCCCTTTGCGGACAGAGGAAGGTCATGGTCGAGTGGCCCGGATGAGCAGGAAAGCGGGGGCGGTGTGAGAGCTCCGCGTGCTCCTCCGGATAGTGACGGCGCAGCTCATCCGGCAACGTCGAGAACTACATAGGCAGCGACCGCGCCGACCCAGCCGACCGAGACACTGAGATGCGCGGCGAGCGCGAGCTTGCGAAGGCCGGGTGACATGGTCATCCGTCTCCACCCCCGGGCGGCGCCTGGTCTTCTGTGACGATGAGGGTGCCTTCCATGCCGGCCTGTCGGTGGCCCGGTACCCCGCAGTAGTAGGTGTACCGGCCGGGCCGGTCGGCGCGGAACCCTCCGGTGGCGGTCTCGTCCCGTTCGGCGCCGACGTGGGCATCAAGGTCGTCGATGGTGAAGTCGTGGAGGGCATCGACCGACGTCAGCACGATCGCGACCTCCTCCCCGGTCGTGACGGTGATCTCGTCGGGGTCGAACGCGAAGCTGTCGGCGGTCACCGCGAACTCGACGGCGCCGGCGGCGACGGAGGAGGCGTCCCCGTGGCGACCAGGGCCGTGTTCGCCACCGACGCCCGTGAACCGCAGGATGACGACCAGCAGACCCACGACGAGGGCGACGATCCCCAGCACCCTCACCCAGCGTGGTAAGCCAGCGGTCGATCCGCGGTCGGGCCCCACGCCGGTGGCGTCGCCGGTGTCGGGGTGACGGGGCGAGTCAGCCGTGCGTGTGTGTCCTCCTCTGTCGCGCGAAGTTGTCAGGCGGAGCCGTGCGGCCCGTGAATCGAGCAGCCTCGGGCCCTCCGCGTCCCGGGTGAGTTCGGCCGCCGCCACGAACACGACGCCCCAGGCGACGGCCGCGAGCGCCCAGACCAGACCGAGACTGGAATCGACGTCCGGATACACGACCGAGGCAAGCCCGAGGAAGGCTGGGAGGAGGCCGGCGACCCATGCCGTGAGTCTCCAGCCGTCAGGCCGTAGGCTCGCCAAGAGCCCTACCCCGATGACGGTGAACCCGAACGCGGCCAGGAAACCGTAGTGGCCCATGCCGGCATGCTCGTTGGTGGCGGTCCCCTGCAGCCCGATGTTGGTGAACGCGAAGACAAGCAGCGGCACGGCCGCGACGATAACCAGTCCGAGCATCACCCAATTGATTCGCGAAACGCTGAACGAACGGAGGAAAATCACGCCATTAGCCGGGTGAAGAAGCGCGGCGATGACCGTCCCCCCGGCGACCAACATCCCTCTCTGCAGACAGTATTATGCCCGGGTCCGTAGCCAGGGCCGCAGCCAACAGCAGTCCGATCCAAGGGATCAGTGCCATCAACATACCGGCGACGTTCTTCGACGGCCGCAGGAGCTGGGCGAGCAAACCCACTACGGCCGTCGTGAACAGGAACCCGTAGGTGAGGTCGTGGATGCTGCGGGAGGCCGGGC
>JBOGVU010000164.1:0-2352 GCA_050692915.1 Actinomycetota bacterium
GCTATAGGGGTCAGGGCGATCGCGAGGAGGAGCGCCAGCGGGTACTCGACCACGGAGTCGAAGACGATCGGCGCCACGAGCGCCGTGAACGCCCCTCCCAGGACTCCTCCGAGGGCGATCCAGAGGTAAAACTCGGTCAGGTGCGCGGTCGCCGGTCGTGTCCGCGCCAGCTCGCCGTGGCAGACCATGGCCAGCACGAAGAACGCCCCCAGGTGGAGGACCAGGAAGGGGAGGGGCAGCGCCGCGTTGACCGACAGGCACAGCAGGATGGCCATGACGATCGCGAGATAGGGCATGGACCGGATCATCCAGGAATGGCGCAGCACGGGCCGTCTCGAGAACACGATCACGAAGGTGAGGAGATAGAGGGCCAGGGGCAGAACCCAGAACAGCGGCACGGCCGCGATGTTCGTCGTGATGTGGGTCGTCACCCCGATCAGCAGGCTCGAAGGGGCGAAGGCGAGAAGGATCCACCGCGCCTTCGTCCACCGAGTCGGAGATGGAGGGGTCGTGGCATCCACCCTGGCCAGGTCCCGCTGTCCCGGTCTGCGACGGACGGCCCACGCGGACGCCACGATCAGGATGGCCACCACGCCGTACGCCGCCGACCAGACCGTGCGCTGGTCGTCCAGCCCGATCAGCGGCTCGATCACGAACGGATATCCGAGCAGGGCCGCCATGCTGCCCAGGTTGCTCGCCGCGTACAGGAAGTAGGGGTCGCGTGCGTCGGGATGGTCGGTTGCCGCGAACCACCGCTGGAGGAGCGGCGCCGTGGCCGAGAGCGCCACGAACGGGACCCCCAGCGTCACCGTGAGGGTGCCCAAGAGCCAGAGCACCGGCGACCCCTCCGTCGGCGGCCGCCACCCGTCGGGGAGCGCGATCGGCAGGAAGAGGGCCGCTCCGGCGAGAACCAGGACGTGAAGCAGGGGCTGCCGGCGGTCCCCCAGCCAGCGCGAGGAGAGATGCGCGTAGAGGTACCCGGTCAGCAGCGCCGCCTGGAAGAAGACGAGCGCGGTGTTCCACACCGCCGGCGTCCCGCCCAGGATCGGCAGGATCACCTTGGTGAGCATGGGCTGCACCCAGAAGAGGAGCAGCGCGCTCGTGAGCATGGTGGCGGCGAGGAGCGCGATCATGGGGTCATCCTGTTTCGAGTGAGGGTGGAGCGTGTAGCAAGAAACATGCCCGTTACTGGCCAGGTGCGGTCAGCGGCGACGCCGAAGCCGAGGAGGGACCCGGGGCTAGCTCTCGTCCAGGAAGTAGGCCCGGCAGGCGTCGTCCAAAGTCTGCCCGTCCAGGCTCGGCTCGCGGTTCTCGTAGCGAGCGAGATCGCAGACGTGGAGGATGATGTCACGGGGATGGCAGCCGCGCGGCGGGATGCGCCGGCCGTCGTAGAAGTCGTGGAAGATCCGTTCGACCGCCGCCGGCTCGTGCGCGATTCCTCGCGCCTCGCAGGCCCGGCGGAAGATCTCCTCGTATTCCTCTCGGGTCGGATTGTCCATGTGGATCTTGTAATGGATCCGCCTGAGAAAGGCTTCGTCGACGAGCTCCGAGGGCTCGATGTTGGTCGAGAACACGAGCAGGCAGTCGAACGGCACGGGAAACGAATGGCCGGTGTGCAGGGTCAGGTAATCGGTGCGCCTCTCGAGCGGCACCATCCACCGGTTCAGGAGATCGTCGACGCGGACCATCTGGCGGCCCAAGTCGTCGATGATGAGGACTCCGCCGTTGGCTTTCATCTGGACCGGCGCCCGGTAGAACTTCGACTGGCCGTCGTACTTGAGGTCGAGCTGATCCAGCGTCAGCTCGCCGCCGGTGAACACGACCGGCCGCTCGACGTGGGCGAAGCGCTGATCGAACTCGGGAGGCGGTGACAGGAAGCCCTCGCTCTCCTCACCGTCATCGACCGGGCTCTCCTCGCCGGAGACCGTTTCGTGATGCATGGCGTCCTGGAGCACGATGATCCGGCCCTCCACCTCGACGGCGTAGGGCAGGTAGATCCGGCCCTTCATCATACGGGGGATCGAAGTGGCGGCCTCGGTCTTCCCGTTCCCCGCGTGACCGTAGAGGAAGAGCGAGCGCCCCGAGTTGACGGCCGGCCCGAGCTGGCGCAGGACGTGGGGCGAGAGCACCAGATGGGATAGGCAGGCCTGGATCTCCTCCGGCTCGATGGCCATCCCGAGAACCGACTGCCGTTGTACCCACTCGGTGTAGGTTTCGAGGGTGACGGGAACGGGGCCGACGTAGGTGTTGCTCTCCATCGCCTCCTGGGCGCGGTCGCGCCCCGCCGAGGTCAGGTCGAAGACGTAGCCGCCACGGCCGTGGCCGCGGACGGCCTCCACTTCCACGTAATGG
>JBOGVU010000165.1:0-2336 GCA_050692915.1 Actinomycetota bacterium
AGTTCGCCCTCCGGATGCGGCGCGTTCTCGCCGGGTCTGGGCTCGCCCTCCTAGGCTGCGCCGGTGAGCGCGGGCACGGGCATCGAGTGGACCGAGGCCACTTGGAATCCAACCACGGGCTGTGACAGGACGTCACCCGGATGTGAACGCGGAGGCGGCGATGGTCCCGGACCGCGATTGGCGTATAGATGTACTTGCCCGGCGCTCCTTCGACCGAGACGCGGTCTACGCGTCTCGGTCCGCGCATGAGCGCACCCGCGTGGTGGCCTTCGAGGCGCAATACACGCCCGTTCGTCGCCGGACAGAGCACGCGATGAAGGCCTCGACGTCGAGGGCCCCGGCGAGGGCGATCCGAGTCCGCGGATGCCGATCGACTTGACACCGAGCGCATGCAGGCGCCCAGCGGCCTCGTCGAGGTTCAGGTGCCTGGTGCCGTTGCGTCCGGCAGGCAGCGGCCGCCTTGAGCGGTCCGTTCGGTAGGCCGTGGACGCGTGTGGACGCATGCCCCGCGATGACGCGGCCTCTCGGCGACTTGATGCGTCGGCACCTCCGGACTAAGCGCGCTATCTGAGGTTAGTAAGGGCGTCTCGCGGCGGTAAGGTGCCTAGTGTGAGCCGCGTGGCCCGCATCCACTATGAGATTCCAGAAGACCTCCACAGGCGCGTCAAGTCGGCTGCGGCCATGCGTGGCCTCACCCTCAAGGCCTGGGTCATCGAGGCTCTGGAACAGGCGCTCGAGCCCAAGCCGGAGCCCGCCAAGCAGCGTCCCGGCCTGAAGAAGGCCACGGGGGCGAAGACGGCGGCCGCGAGCCCCAGGAAATCCGCTGGCGCCCGCAAGAAGTCACCCCCTGGTCCGTAGGGACCGTGCCGTCATGTGCTGGACGGGTTAATGGAGGGGCGTACGACTTCCGGCGGCCGGCTGGTGAGGATCCTTGGCCCGGCCTCGCGGGCGCCGGCACGGCGCCAGCAGCCGCGCAGGCCCCGAGAAGCTGCTCTATGAGATTCTGACCGGCTGCGACGGATGGTCCACCAACCGGGCAGGAGTTCAACCGCGGGCGTGTCGTCGACTCGCCGCACCTCGTGGGGCTCCGCTGCGGTGAATAGCGCCCGCCGCGAAGCGTCGGGGGAAGCCGACGAAATCAGCCGGCAGTTCCTTGGCCTGGTTGAGCGCAGTCGGCGAGCGGGAGTGGTGCGCCGATTGGTGCGCGCCAACAGCCTCGGTGATCTTCTCGAGGAGAGACGCCAGCAGAAGGCGCAGGACTTGGCGAGACGAATGGCTTCGGTCGGCGTCGGGGCCCAAGCGGGCCGATGGGGCGTCCTGTCTGGTGACGCCACGTGGCACGTCGAGGTGGCGCTCGAGCGCCTCGCGGATCGGCTGGAGACGTTGCACCACACCACGGGTGAGGAAGCTGCGAAGGTGCTGGCGGGGGACGTCCGAGCCGGAGTCAAACTCATGCCAGGGGCTAGGGCCCGCGTCCACCTCGGCGACGAAGCCCTGCGCGCCGTCGTTGCGGAGCGCCTGGGTGAGCTGGCCGCTCGAGTGAGTCCGCTGGACTCGCTCGTCGACGGGTACGGACCTCTCGACGACCCCAACGGTGGGCTCGAGTTCTTCCTCCCGGTCTCGCATCGCGAGCGTCCCGCCGACCTTTGGCGCATCGTGCGCCGCAACAGGCCTGTGCGGGTCGCCGTGGGGCACGATCGCGAACAGCTGCGGCTCGACCAGATCGAAGTGTGGCCGTCTTTGCGACGCATGGGAGCGGGGAATGCCCCCCTCACCGACTTGTGCTTGTTCGCGGACGCATGCGGCAAGGCCATCACTGGGGCCGGAGCAGCCGGATGGTTGGGCGCGTGGTACCGGCGCCACGGGTTCGTCCCCGCACGTGGCGATGAGTGGAAGCTGGGGACGGAGATGATCCGGCCGCCCCAGGCCCGCTAGAGCGACCCGCCGGGCCCTGAGGCGAGGAGTGTCCGATGGGACCGCCATGGAATGGTGGCGCGGGCCCGACCAGCGTGCCCAGGGGGAGAACAATGAGCTACGGGATCGTCATCATCGCCACGGCGATCGCCATGATCATGGTGCAGCGGGCGGACGCCTTCGAGGACCTGCTCCGCGCCGCGGCGGGCGCCCTCCGTCGCTGTCTGCGCGAACCAGGTGTCGCGGTCCTGACGGAGGAGAGGGCGTCCGGGGAGCCCGAGTCGGTGGCCGCAGTCCGGGAGGGCGAGGACGTCCGCAAAGCATCGTGAGGTACGCCCGCTTCGTCCATCCGGTACGCCCTGGCCGCCGACGGGTCACGGGTAGTCGCCGTCGGCAGGGACGACCGCGCCGCGGTCTGGTAC
>JBOGVU010000166.1:0-2336 GCA_050692915.1 Actinomycetota bacterium
TGGCGCTGATCTTCTCTGACGGGAGCACGCAGAGCGCACGGCTTGGTCCGGAGGGTGTGCCCGACGGGCTCAAGGCAGAGGATCAGGTGGTGGTCACGATGACCGCCAACATGGTGGTCTCTCTCCGTCAGCTCTAGCGCGGGAGCGGCCCGCTCTGCCCCGGCTCGTACGCCGCCAGTTCGAACAGCCCCTCGTAGGAGACCACCAGGTCCCCGGCGATCCACAGCGAGCGGGTCCACCCCGTGCGAAGCGCCGTGTAGCGTCAGCGACGGGCCGAGAACCGGCGGGCCGGCGGGGCGATCTCCTCCTCCCCGAGGAGCTCGTATCGCTGCCGGTCCCTCCTCCGGCAGGCAGGTCACCGGCTCGAGGTACACAACCTCGATGTCCGCGGTACCCCCCAGCCGATTGACAGTAGCCGCGCTGAACGCAGGAGAGAGATAGTCGAGGTACAGGTCCGGTCCCCACTCGATCTCCACCGGATCCCCGTCCAGGGTTCCAGAGGGCTTTCTCCCCAGGCGGCAGCAGGATCGCAAGCGAGCCGGAATCGATACGTACGCGAACGGGGCGGGAGGCGCCGTCGGAGACGATGTCGATCACCTCGCGGTGCGGCTCCGGCCCGCGGGCGTTAACCGTCGAGAAGTACCGCCGCCCGGCCGGGCCCGCCTCGGCACGGAACTCCTGTGTCCCTACGGCGTTTCCTGCCCGTCCATGACCCTGTAAGAACCGACCGGCAGGACCCGAGTATGACCGGTGGGTTGCCGAAGCCCCACGGCGAAATTACCGTACTGATTCACCACCTTGGGGCCCTCCGGCGGTGGCGCCAGTTGTTCGGGTTCGGGAGCAGGTCCTCGGGCGCCCTCTTAGAAGACGACCTGGCCGGAATGCTCCCTCGACCGATCATCGCGGTACGTCGCTTCCGCGAGCATGACTTGCGAGCGTGGGCCCCCAGTTCCAAGGCATGAGGGAGCCACGTGGCCGGTGCTCGAGGCCGGGGTGCGGGAACTGGATGATGTGCTTGAGTTTCCCGCATACTTGGGAAGGTGGGAGAAGGATTTAGCATGGTTCGGGTCACGACCGTCCACATGGAGGGAGGCGAGAACCACGAGCACATTGCCCGCGTGCGCTGGACGAATCCTCAGACCGGAGACAGTGGGCAGAGCACACACGAACAGATGATCGAATACCTGCGCAAGCCAGGAACCCGCGCCTTTGTGACCGAGGCGAGCGAACCGTAAACATTCGGATAGTCGAGGCGGAGCCGCCGTACATCCGAACGCACGCCGACGGCATCTGGACCAACAATCTATTGGCTCTCCCGCGATACGGTCCCATGTGAACTCCGAGCCCGCCGGATACCAACGGCCAGCCGCCGTGAACAGGTGTCTTAGCCGCGAACGTCCACGCCTGATCCGCAGTCTGGGGAGAGGGGGGCTCGAGGTACTCCCGCTGCGACCCACCCAGCGGGAGGTCTGTCCTACATCCGGCCGGGGCAGGCGTACGCTTGAGGCGATGGTTGCCGCTGGCGCCGGCCTCTCGCTGAACCTCGACACACGCCGGGCGGCCGTCGAGGCCGCGCTGGCCGCCCGCGCCGGGCTGTCCGGCGTCTCCCCCTCGCTCGCAGTGCTGTTCGCGTCCCCTCACCACGCCGAACGCGCCGAGGCGCTCCTGGACGCGGTCCACGAGGCGGCCGGGCCCCAGACGGTGATCGGATGCGTCGCCGAGGCCGTCGTGGGAGGTGGCAGGGAGGTCGAGGGCGACCCTGCCGTCTCGGTGTGGCTGGCGTCGTTCCCCGGGCGCGTCGACACCTTCCCCCTGGAGTACCTCCCCGACCAGGGAGCGTTCGCCGGCTGGCCCGGCCACGGTGCCGGCCGGGCGCACCTCGTGATCTGCGACCCATTCACGTTCCCGACCGACGCGCTCCTTCGCGAGCTTGACCGCGAGGCGTCAGGGACCGTGTTCATCGGCGGGATGGCCAGCGGCGCCGCCGGACCCGGCGACACCCGCTTATTCCTCGACCACTCGGTCGCGGGCTCCGGGGCCGTGGTCGCCCGTCTCCCCGAGAGCGTCGACGTCCGGGCGCTCGTGTCGCAGGGATGCCGGCCGATCGGGCCGAGCTACACGGTGACGAAGGCCGAGGGGAACGTGATCGTCGAGCTGGCGGGGAACCCCCCTCTCGAGCGGCTGCGCGAGGTGCTCGCGGGGGCCGACCAGCGGGACCGCGCCCTGATCGCCCGGGGCTTACATATCGGCCGGGTGATCGACGAGTACGCGGCCGACCCGGGCCGAGGCGACTACCTGATCCGCGCGGTGATCGGGGCGGACCCGCGGACGGGGGC
>JBOGVU010000167.1:0-2297 GCA_050692915.1 Actinomycetota bacterium
CGGTCGCTGGGCCCAGGAAGCGGCCCAGGAGATCTAGACGAAGCAGTACCGGTCCTTACTTGACCAGAGGAACCTCTGCGGCGGATTTTCTGACCCGCGGGCCGGGCGGAAGGGGGGGTCACCTTTCCCCGGACATTCCCTGGCCACCGGCTACCGGCGGAGTGGCACTTGACGTTCCTGTTGCGTCAACGAGGCCGGGCGAGTCCGTGGAAAAACCTGGCCTCCCCATTACTCCCCTGCGCAAGCTGGACCTCCTCGTTAACTTCTCCAGGGCGGCCGCGCTCCCCATTTCCTCCCCAGAGGGCAACGGCCCGCTCCGCGAGGAGGGGCTCGCTATGCTCTGACAGGTGTGCGCCCGCCCCGCCCTTCTTCCGCCGGCCGAGAGACCCGGACTTGACCGGCCGTGCCATTTCAGAGGATGGGGGAAGCCTCCGCCAGCGATGGCGGCCACACGATCCTCTTGACTCTTTCCTGCCACTGGACCACCAGGATCTCGTGATGCTCCTGTCGACCGTCACCCCCGAGGCCGAACCGGCCGAAGAACGTGGTGCACCGGAGCCCCCGGGCGGTCTCCAGCAGCGCCTGATCCTCCGTCGTTCCGGCCTCCTCGGCGCAGCGCATGGCGAGAAGCCCGGCGGCGTACGCCTGCGCTGCCGGGTAGTCGACGCTGCCGGGCCCGGGCCGCAGCGTCGGCAGGACCTCGGCCCGGAGAGCCCGGACCGCATCCGCCTGCCTCGGTCCGACGTCGACGGAGAACCGGGCGCCCTCCTCCCACTGGGACGGGCCCAAGATCCCTTCGGCGCCTGGCCCGAGGGTCGGGCCGAAGAGGCTGATCCCGGCGGCCACCGCGGCGACCGCGGCCGGCCTGGCCCGAAGACCGCGGACGAGCTCGACATCCTCCGCAAAGGTCCCCGCTGCAAGGACCACATCCGCGTCTGGGGCCTCGGGCATCTCCTCCGGTGCCACAGTTCGGACGAGCGTCATCCCCAGCCGGTCCGCGGCATCGCGGGCCCCCAGGGCGGCGCTTACCCCGAACAGCCCCCGCCCAGCGGCGACGAGCACCCGTGCCCCGGGCAGGAAGTCCGCTAAGGCTTCGAGCACCGGTCCGAGGTACCGACTGGCCGGCGAGGGGACCGATAGGACGCCGGGGAGCCGCTCGACCTGGTCGGCGCTTCCCCCGTGGTTCCACAGGACCCGTCCGCGTTCGGCGGCCCACCGAGCGGCCTCATCGACCAGGTCGCTCCCATAGGGGCCGACGAGGAGGTCCGCTTCTGCCATCTCCTCAAGAGCCCCGCGGACCCCCGCTCGGGTCCCGCCATCGTCGACGACGTGGAGTTCCGGGACGAGCCGCTCCTCGGCCATCCGGATCCCGCCGAGCGCCCGGGCGCCCTGCACAACCTGCCGGAGACCCGCAGCGGCGAGACGCCCGAGGAAACCGTACCGACCGGTGAGCGACAGGGGAGCGCCTACGACGAGCCGCGCGTCAGGCACTCTCCTCAGACCCCCTCCATGCTCGAGATCAGTTTCCCCCAGCTGTACGGTTCGCGATGTGTGGCGACCCCCCCGCGGAGGCGAATCCGCAGGTCCGGCGGTCCGGAGGGGGGCGGGTAATCCCCCCTTCACCCGATCGGTTCGGGTGGTCCGGGTCCCTGCTCCTACTCGGCGCACTGGGCGCGGAGCACGAGGTGGGTTCGCCCTTCGGTCTCCCCTGCATCAAGTACGGCCGCGTCGAGCTGCTTGACCAGATCCTCAGCCACGCTTCCGTCTGAAGTTGGATTGGGGGCCGCAGGGCGAGACCCCCCCGAGACACCTGTTTCCTTCACATTCTCTGGGCCGAGCGCCCGGAGCGTGGGCATCGACGTGATCACGGGGCTCCGGGACGGCTCCTGAAACCGAACCTGGATCCGTCCCTCTTGCGAGAATGCGGTGACGACGGTCGAGGGGATGACGGAGATGGCGATTGAGCCGGGGCGCCTGTTGGGGCTGGCCGAGGAGATGGCCACCCGCGCCCGGGAGGAAGACGCTGGCCACGCGGCCCTGGCGGTCCTCGCCGCCCACGCCGCCCTGGAGGCGACGGTCAACCGCCTGGGGGGCGAGACCATCGGCAGCTTCAACTACCGGGCCCGGTTCCTCCCCAAGTGGCACGACCTCTGCCAGCGAGCCATCGGACGCCAGCTGGAGGCCGCTCCTGACCTCGAGCGGCTCCAGGCCCTCCGTGACGCGGTGGTTGGATTCCGCGGCGACCCCGAGCGGCTGGACCGCCGGTCCACCTCCCCTCCCCCCGAGGCACCCCGGGC
>JBOGVU010000168.1:0-2229 GCA_050692915.1 Actinomycetota bacterium
CCCCTGCGCCCCGTACGTCGCCAGTGGACGAACGAGATGGGCGCTGAGGGGGCGGCTGGCATACCCGTGACGACGCCCCGTCTCCACAGCACCGGTGATGGACCCTAGGAACATCGAAACAAGATCCTCTACAGTCCGACGTGCAGGATCGTCCGGAGGACGATCCACCAAAAGGGGGGGCGATGGCCTTTCTTGACCTCAGCCGCCGGGGAGACAGCGGGAGCCTGGCTGGAGATGTAAAGGACCTCGCATCGATCGGAACTGGCGCCAGAGTCGTGACCGCCGTAACCACCTCGGCGGGCACGCTCAAGCTCATCAACTGGGAGGTCGACCCGAACGGCACCTACCATCGGATCGGCGACAGTCAGGCCCAGGCGGGCGCCGCCACCGACATCGATATGGCCGTTTTCGGACGGTTCGTGACCGCCTGCAAGGCGGGCGACGGGAAGCTCAAGCTGATCAGCTGGGACGTGTCGACCGGTGGGCCGATCACCCGGGTCAAGGACAGCGGTAGCGCTGCCGGAGAAGCGAGCCTGATCAGGATCGTGTCGCTACGCGACGGCAGGTTTGTCGTTGCCTGCAAGGCCGGTAACGGCAAGCTCATCCTCATAACCTGGCGGATGAACGCCGACGGCTCCTTCACCAGACTCAAGGACAGCGGCGGCGCCGCGGGCGAGGTCAGCTCGATCGACATGGTCGAGATACCGCCGAGCGGGAGAGACCGGCGGGTGGTTACGGCGGTTCGCGACGGCAGGGGCAACCTCCTGCTCATCGTGTGGAGAATCGCCCCCGACGGCACGGTGGCCCGGATCGGTGACAGTGCGTCACTCGCCGGGGCGGCAAGGATGATCCGAGTAGTTACGGATCAGTTCGGCCACGTCGTGACTTCGGTGCAGGCAGGCGATGGGAGCCTGAAGCTCATCAGCTGGGCAGTATCCGCGACCGGCACTGTCTCGCGGCTGAAGGATAGCGGCGGCCAGGCCGGAGTGATCGGCGACAACGCACTCTTGGCACTCTCCGACGGACTGGTGTCGGCAGTCAGGACCGCCAGCGGCGACCTGAAGCTGATCGCTTGGGCCATCACGGCCGGCGGGGCGTTCACCCGGCGGGGAGACAGCGGGGCTCAGGCGGGCGATGCCCGGCTGATCAATATCGTCCCCGGCCCAGGCGTGGTGGACGGTCAGGGCCGAAGCGTGACCATGATCACGCCGGTCCAGGCGGCGGACGGCAAGCTGAAGCTCATCAACTGGGCTCCGAGCTGCCTCGGAGTTCACGTCAAGATTCTCACCAACCCGACGGTCCCGATCACCACGATGATTGCCAACATGCAGCAGGTGTACGCCGCTGCGGGCATCAGGGTGAGACTGCTCAGTACAGAGAACCTCGCCCTTCCGCTGTTGAACGACGTCGACGTCGGGACATGCTCGGGACAGACCACCACCGAGCAGAATCAGCTGTTCGGGAACAGGAACAACGTTGGAGCCAATGAGGTGGTGGTCTACTTCGTACGGTCAACCGTGCCGGCATTCAACGGCTGTGCCTCACATCCCGAAGGGCGCCCGGGGGCGGCGGTCGCCCGGGTCGCCTCACAATGGACGCTGGCTCACGAGTTGGGGCACGTTCTGGGCCTTCCCCACTGCGACACTGACGACGCATGCCTCCTCGACCGCCTGATGACCACCTGCGGCACGGGCAAGATCACCAATGCGCCTCCCGATCTGGTCGCGGCCGAGGTTGGTGTCATGCAAGGGAGCCCTTTGAGCCAAGCCTGCACAGGAGGATTCTAGGATGGCACTGGAGTTGGATGAGGTTCGTCGACGAATCGATGTGGACGAACCCGACTACAGCAAGCTGGCGGCAGCCCTGGGTCCGGAGGCTATTCCGCTGCTGACCATTCTGGTTTCGGACCAGTCTCCGGCGGTGGCGTCGAAGGCTGCCTACCTGCTGAGCATGATTCCGGGGCCGGGAGTGCAGGACGGCCTGGCAACGGCGGCCCAAAGCCACAACGAGAACGTGCGTCTTGCCGCGGCCGCGGGACTTCGCAACCTGGAAGTGCCTGCGAAGGAGGCTCTGCGCAGCCTTTTCACGGACCCCGACGCAGGCGTCAGAAAGGTTGCACTTCAGTCGGCCGAAAAGGTGGGGGCCGCAACATTCCGTGATGAGGTTGAGGCCCTTGCCGGGTCAGATCCGGATGAGGGTCTGCGGTCGGCGGCAAGGGCGGTCCTAGAG
>JBOGVU010000169.1:0-2215 GCA_050692915.1 Actinomycetota bacterium
ACGCCAGCTGGAGGCCGCTCCTGACCTCGAGCGGCTCCAGGCCCTCCGTGACGCGGTGGTTGGATTCCGCGGCGACCCCGAGCGGCTGGACCGCCGGTCCACCTCCCCTCCCCCCGAGGCACCCCGAGCGGTCGGAGCCGAAGAAGCCCGGTGGGCCGTGGAGTTGGCCCGCCGTGTGGTCGCCGAGTTCCACCGGGCCGCCGGACAGGAAGCCCCCGGTTGGGTGTGACGGCGCCGTCATGGGAGGGTGGGTACAGGCTCTGGTACCGATCGGAGGAGCTGAGGGGACATCCGCGCGGTGATCCGTGAGAACCTCCTCCTCTCCGCCAGGGGTGGTTCGAGCTGATCGACTGAAGATCATGGCCGCGTGGGCGCTGGAGAGGGCCCGGAACCCGTCGGTCCTTCTGCTCCACACGACGGTCGAGCTGACCCGGGCCACCATCGAGCCCTGCCCTCCGGCTCGGGCGCCTTGGCCGCTGGACCGCCTCCTGTCCATCCCGGGCATTCGGTCGATGGACCTTCACCGCTACCGGGCCCGGCTGAACCTCGCCCCCGGGACCGGCCGGGCGCTCGTTGAGGTCAGGATCCGGGAGATCCTGTCCCCCGCGCTGGGACCGCCCATGAAACCACGCGAGTCTTATGCTCCTTTCCTTCCTTTGTGCACTGGCCCAGCGTCTCCTCCAGCTGCTCGACTAGGGGTGTCCAGTATTCCGCCAACAAGCGCCAGTAGCTCAATTTGGATAGAGCGTCAGACTTCGGATCTGAAGGTTGGGGGTTCGAGTCCCTCCTGGCGGACAGAGCCGGTGCATGTCAGCCAACAATGATCCGATGCCGCACAATGCCGCCGGGGGAAGGAGGGAATCGCCGTGGCAACTGGCATCGTGAAGTGGTTCAGCTCCGAGAATGGCTACGGTTTCATCTCCCAGGGGAGCGGCCCCGATGTGTTCGTGCACCAAAGTGCAATCCAGGGCGAGGGGTACAAGAGCCTAGGGTGCTAAGGTTCTGTCCTCCGGAGATAGGAGTCCTCGTGGCGAAGCAGAAGCACGACAGCGGCCGCAAAAAGATGGACCAGCGACGATCGAAGGAGAAGAGGGAGCCAGCGGGCAGGCGGGGCGAACGCGCCGCGTTGGGCAAGGGCGGCAGCAGCGGAAAGCGGTAGCTGCGTAGCGGTCTCACGGTCGCTATTCGAGCTGGTCCAGGGCGACCGCGCCGCCCGTGATCCCGCGGCCGATAACGAGAACGGACGACGCGCCCTCACCCTCACGACGAACGAGCACCCGGCGGATCGACTGGTTCGGGGCATTCCTAATCCCTCCGGAGGATCGTGGACATCGTCGACGCCCAGGGAGAACCCCGCAAGCTGCGGCGCCTCCAAGTTCTCTCCGCAGCCTTTATCGCGTCCTCATCCAAAGCTCATCACGGCGGGGCGTTCGGAGATGACTGGGTCCCCATCATGTGATCCCACGTCCACAGCGAATCGAAGCCGGCGTGGTCGACCCGGACCACAGCGTCGCCGAGGGCGGGCCACGTCGTGCCCGTGTCTTCAGTTACTCCCACGAGGACAAGCACCTCGCACGCGCGCTTGCGGAGCGCCTCGAGTAGCGAGGGTGTCAGGTGTGGATCGATGAGGGCGAGATTCCGCCATCTGATTCACCGCCTGCCGCTCGGCCCTCGCGACGAGGCCTTCCTGGATGCGACCTTTCTCACCGTCGACTTCCTGGCGGCCGACTTCTTGGCGGTCGACGCCTTGGCAGGTGACTTCTTCGGCTCGGTCCCCTCGGACCCGGTCTTTTTCCTGTCTCGGGCGGGCTCGATCCTTGCCGCACCCGCACCAGGGGCAAACAAGCTCTCGTGTCCGTCGTTCCACCGGACCCGGTATTGGACCCGAAGATCGCCTTCGATCACCTCGATGATCTTCCCCTCCCGGGCCGGCCCGCCGACTCGCCGCGGATTGACGACGATGAAATCACCCTTCCTGGCCACGCGCCCTCCTTCCTACGCGGCGCTTCGGCGTCCTCGGGAACGGATCCGGCCGACTACTAGACCTCCAGACTCCGCTCCGTGAGGCACACACTGATTGGCCGCGGGCTCAGACGTGAGCCTGACCTCCGTTGCCACTTGCCGATGCTCTCCGATGGCTGAGCTTATCTCGCAGGAGGACGCGCCGTCGGGACGATCCGCACAGACGTCAGTGCGACCATGAGTGCCCAGACTC
>JBOGVU010000170.1:0-2131 GCA_050692915.1 Actinomycetota bacterium
GCCGGGACTCGTCCATCTGCCCGTGGGCCACTCCCACCCGGGCCTCCGGCACCTTCTCCTGGAGCCGCGCCGCGAACCGATCGATCGACCGTACGTCGGCCCGGACCCAGAACACCTGCCCACCCCGGCGGAGCTCCCGGCGAAGCGCCCCCAGGGCCACGTCCTCGTCGAACGGGCCGACGTAGGTGAGCACCGGCTGCCGGTCCTCCGGCGGTGTGTCGACCACGCTGAGCTCCCGCACGCCGGACAGGGCCATCTCCAGGGTGCGAGGGATCGGCGTGGCGGTCATCGTGAGCGCGTCGACGTTCAGCCGGAGGCGCTTCAGTCGCTCCTTGTGGGCCACTCCGAACCGCTGCTCCTCGTCCACAACCAGCAGCCCGAGATCCTTGAACCGCACGTCCGAGGAAAGGAGCCGGTGGGTCCCCACCACCACGTCCACCTTCCCCTCGGCCACGTCCTCGATCACCCGCCGCTGCTCCTGCTTCGACAGGAACCGCGAGAGCATCTCCAGCCGCACCGGGAACGGGGCGAACCGTTCGCCGAACGTGACGAAGTGCTGCTCGGCCAGGAGCGTGGTGGGCACCAGGACGGCCACCTGCTTCCCCTCCATGACGGCCTTGAACGCCGCCCGCACGGCGATCTCGGTCTTCCCGTAGCCGACGTCGCCGCAGATCAGCCGGTCCATGGGTCGTGGCGATTCCATCGAACGCTTCACGTCCACGATCGCCGCGAGCTGGTCCCGGGTCTCCTCGTGAGGGAACGCGTCCTCCAGCTCCCGCTGCCAGGTGGTGTCCGTCCCGAACCGGTGACCGTCGGCGGCCATTCGGGCCGAGTAGAGGCGGACGAGCTCCCCGGCCATGTCCCGGACCGCCCGGCGCACCCGGGCCTTGGCCCGGGGCCAGTCGCCGGTCCCCAGCCGGTGCAGCCGGGGCTGCTCGCCGCCGACGTACCGGCTCACCACGTCGAGCTGATCGGCCGGCACGTACAGCTTGTCGCCGGCCGCGTACTCGAGGAGAAGGTAGTCGCGCTCGGCACCCCCGATTTCCCTGCGGACCATCCCCAGGTACCGGCCCACCCCGTGGACCCGGTGCACGGCGAAGTCGCCGGGCGAGAGCTCGGCCGCGAACGCCGCCGCGGGCCTGCCGGTGACCCTGGGGGCCTCGTGGGCCCGGCGGCGCCGGCCGAACAGGTCGTCCTCGCCCACCACCGCCACCCGGCCGGAGGCGAACACGAATCCCTCCAGGAGCCCGGACTCCTCGGCGTGCTCGGGCCGGCCGGCCCCGGCCCGCTCCAGCACCTCGATCGCTCGCTCCAGGGAGCCGCGCCCGGCCGCGGTGACCGCCAGCCGGTACCCGTCCCGGGCCAGACCGGCGACGCGTTCGGCGAGCCGCTCGCCCCGCAGCCCCCCCCATCCGGTCAGGCCGAGGTCTTCACCCTCGGCGAACTCGGTGAGGTCGAGCCTGGGCCGGCCCCCCAGCGCCGTGACAGTTCCGGCCACCGCCTCGGGACCAACCCACCCGGTGGCCTCGGCCAACCCCTCCGCCTCGGCCACCAGCTCGGCCGCCCGGTCCAGGGTCCGGCGGGCCTCCGACACCACCACCCACGCCCCCTCGGGCAGGAGGTCGGCCAGGACCGGGAGGTGATCGAACAGGAGCGGAGCGGCCTGCTCCATCCCCTCGAAGAACATGCCCTCCTCGATCCGAGACAGCACGTCCCGGAGCCGCCCCTTCCGGCCGGGGACGGCGGCCCGGGCCCGTTCCCGGACCTCCTCGTCCGGGAGGAGCTCACGCGCCGGGTCGATCTCCGCAGCCTCGAGCGGTCGTTCGGAGATCTGGCTGGCCGGCGAGAACGCCCGGATCCGTTCGATCTCGTCGCCGACGAACTCGATTCGCACCGGCCGGGTCCCGGCGCCGGGGAACACGTCGACGATGCCGCCGCGGACGGCGAACTCGCCTCGGTGGACCACCAGGTCGGTTCGGACGTAGCCCAGGCCGACCAGCCGCTCGGCCAGGCGATCGGGGGCCACCTCGCCGCCGGCCTCGAGCCGCAGCGGCTCCCGGGAGCCGATCGAGGGCACCAGGCGCTGGACCGCCGCCGCCACCGGCGCCACGACCACCATCGGCCCGTGGGC
>JBOGVU010000171.1:0-2114 GCA_050692915.1 Actinomycetota bacterium
GAGTGCCCAGTCTCGCGCCTGCAAGGTGTGGAACCTGTCGGATGAGCGTCCGACGCGAGGGGAGAGGACATTCCTGAGGTGGCTCGGAGCCTCTCGAGGAACTCGAGCGCTTCGCCCCCGCGCGCAGCACGGTCGCTGTCCCCCTGGGCCCACAGCTTCTGCTGGTCTTCGTCGAGATCCGAAGCGCGACGAATCTGACCCAGCTTGGCGCGGCGGCGCTCGAACTCCACCCTCCAGGGTTCCAGAGAGGCTTTCTCCCCAGGCGGCAGCAGGATCGCAAGCGAGCCGGTATCGATACGTACACGAACGGGCGGAAGACGCCGTCGATGACGAGGTCGATCACCTCGCGGTGCGGCTCCGGCTGGCGGGTGTCGAGGTTGGAGAAGTACCGCCACCCGGCGGGGGCCCGCCGCGGCACGGAACTCCTCTGTCCCTACGGCGTTTCCTGCCCCGTCCATGACCCTGTACGAACCGACCGGCACGACCCGAATATGACCGGTGGGGTGGCCGAAGCCCCACGGCGAAATTACCGTACTGATTCACCACCTTGGAGCCCTCCGGCGGTGGCGCCAGTTGTTCGGGTTCGGGAGAGGTCCCGGGCGCCCTTTCGCCGGTCCGCATGGACCAGGCAGTTGATGTAGTCAGGTCAATCAGGGCGCGGGGGCGCGATGGCCCCTAACCACGCCTGCCCGTGCGACTCCTCGGAATGTGCGGCAAAGCCCGCCTGTGCGGGGGAGAGTCGCTCTCGCCTACAGGCCGTCAGCTTCACCTTGTGCGTGAGGGGTGCAGAAACTGGGATTGGGTCGGCGACCAGGCACTTTGGGAGAGGGCCGCTTGCTTCCTCGTTCGGCCGTCCCCTGCGAAATCGGCTATGCATGCGTCAGGTACGGTAGCGTAGGTAGTTGCTTGAGGGAGGGCCTGAGCTCCCGGAAGGAGTAGCCATGAGCGCACCATCCGACCACCCTCGGCACATGCTTCGCGAGCTCGAACCTGCGGTTCGCTCCGGGCTCGACCGCCACCTCTCAGCATCGAGGGAGTGGTTCCCGCACGAGTACGTGCGCTACGAGGTCGGCCGCAACTATGTCGAGGAACCGTGGGATCTGGAGGACAGCGATCTGAGCCCGGTGGCGAGGACGGCCCTGGAGATCAACCTGCTGACCGAGGACAACCTGCCCTACTACCACTTGGCGCTGTGGGAGACCTTTGGCAAGGAAGGCCCCTGGGGCGAGTGGGTCAGGCGGTGGACGGCCGAGGAGGGTCGTCACTCCATCGTGCTGCGGGACTTCCTCACGGTGACTCGAGGCGTGGACCCGGTCGCGCTGGAGCAAGGACGCATGGACCAGGTCTCCCGAGGTTACTACCCGGACGGGCAGAGCGGGTCCCTCACGAACCCGCTCGACGGGGTCGTCTACACCACCCTGCAGGAGCTGGCCACCCGCATATCGCACCGCAAAACCGGCCGATTCACCCGTGATCCGCTCATCGAGAAGCTCACCTCCCGCATCGCCGTTGATGAGAACCTTCACTACATCTTCTACCGGGAACTCGGGAAGGCAGCGGTCGAGCTCGATCCCTCCGCGATGGTTCTGGCCATGCACCGGCAGGTAACGGGATTCGCCATGCCGGGGCGGGAAATCCCCGACTTCCGGGAGAAGGCCAGTCAGATCGCGAAGGCCGGCATCTACGACCTTCGCATCCACCACGACGATGTGCTCCTCACTATCTTGTTCCGCCACTGGAAGCTCGACCAGCTGACCGGCCTCACAGAGGAGGCCGAAGAGGCTCGGGACGGCATCCTCATGTACCTGGGAAAGCTCGATGCGACGGCGAAGAAGTACGAGGAGAAGCGAGCCGCCGCCGACATCGCCTGAAGGGCCTGATGGAGGGCCTCGAGGCGGGTAGGCCCCGTGGTGATCCAGTGGCAAGACCGCCAACCGGAGCGAGGTCGCCGGGCTGATGCTCCAGGCCCGGGGCTACGAGACTCACGTCATGGAGGGCGGCAGCGAGGCCTGGGTCGCCCAGGGCCTGCACCACCCCCGACGGCCAGCCCGGCCGGCGTCGCATGACCCTCCGACTAATCGGTGAGTCCGGGAGGTCGTATCGGACCCCGGACG
>JBOGVU010000172.1:0-2059 GCA_050692915.1 Actinomycetota bacterium
GCCGGACCCTGCACGCCCACCTGATGGTGGAGCGACCGGAGGCCCTGTTCGAGGACTTCGCCGGGGCCGGGACCGACCTGGTGACGTTCCACATCGAGGCGGCCGCCGAGCCCGGCGCCGTGATCCGGCGCGCCGAGGACCTGGGGATGCGTCCCGGGATCGCCGTGAACCCCGAGACGAAGGTCGATGCGGTGTTCCCGTACCTCGACGGGCTCGACAACGTGATCGTGATGACGCTGGCCCGGACGGGATGGGCCGGCCAGCCGTTCCAGGAGTCGAGCCTGCCGAAGATCGAGACCCTCCGGAAGGAGATCGACGGTCGTGGGCTGGACGTCGACGTTGTCGTGGACGGCGGGATCGACGAGGAGAGCGCCCCCCGGTGCCTGGCGGCGGGGGCCACCGTGCTGGCAGCGGCCTCCTCGATCTTCAAGGCGGAGGACCCGGCCGGGGCGGCGGCCAGGCTCGCCGAGCTCGCTCGGAGCCATCGGCCATGACCAACCGGGTGCTCGTGGTCGACGACGATCCGGACATCGCCAGGTTCATCGAGGTGAACCTGCGGACGCAGGGGTTCGAGGTTCATCTGGCCTCCGACGGCGTGGACGCCCTGGAGCGGGCCCGTGAGATCCTGCCCGACCTCGTGCTGGTGGACGTGATGATGCCGCGGATGGACGGGTTCCAGGTCGTCGACCGGCTGCGATCTGAGCCGCGGACCGCGAACGTCTCGATCATCATGCTGACGGCCAAGGCGCTGACGGCCGACAAGGTGCTGGGGATCACCACCGGCGCCGACGACTACATCATCAAGCCCTTCGACCCAGTGGAGCTGGTTGCCCGGGTGAAGGGCACCCTGCGGCGGGCTCGGGAGATGCGGGCGATGTCCCCCCTCACCGGCCTCCCCGGCAACGCCAGGATCCAGGAGGAGCTGCAGAGGCGTATCGATGCCGGTGAGCCGTTCGCGCTCCTCTACGCCGACCTGGACCATTTCAAGGCCTACAACGATCACTACGGCTTCCTTCGGGGCGACGAGGCGCTGCGGGCGATCGGCCGGATCGTCCAGGACGTGGCCCTGGAGACCGGCGGCACCTCGGTCTTCGTGGGTCACCTGGGCGGTGACGACTTCGTGCTGGTGAGTCCGGTCCAGATGGCGGAGACGCTGTGCGCCCAGATCATCGAGCGGTGCGACCGGGAGATCCCGCTCCTGTACGAGAAGGAGGACCGGGAGCGCGGGTACATCGAGGTCCAGAACCGCCAGGGTCGGATCGAGCAGTTCCGCCCGCTGGCGATGTCGATCGGGGTGGCCACCACGGAGCGAAGGGACTTCGCTCACCCGGGGGAGGCCGTCACGGTGGCCACGGAGCTGAAGGAGTTCGCCAAGCGGTCCCCCGGGTCCCGGTACGCGTTCGACCGCCGGGCCGCCGGGGGCGAGCAAGAACGGCCCCCCGCGCCCTATACTGAGGACTGAGAAGCTCGTCTTCGGGGCGGGGTGGAACTCCCCACCGGCGGTGAGAGTCCGCGACCCCCTGGACGCCATCCAGGGGTTGACCCGGCGAAACTCCGGGACCGACGGTCAGAGTCCGGAAGGGAGAAGGCGAGCGGCCGGCGCACGACCGTTCGCCGGCCGCCGCATCGACCCCGTCCCGGGAAAGGCCGTGGTGGACGAGGGGTACATGCGGAGGGCGCTGGACCTGGCGGCCCAGGGGGTCGGCCTGGTCTCGCCCAATCCCATGGTTGGGGCCGTGCTGGTCCGGGACGGCGAGGTGGTCGGCGAGGGCTGGCACGAGGGCCCGGGCCGCCCCCACGCGGAGGTCGCGGCCCTCGAGGCGGCCGGCGACCGGGCCCGGGGGGCCACCCTCTTCGTGACGCTCGAGCCCTGCGCGCACTACGGGCGGACGCCCCCCTGCGCCCCCAGGATCGTGGCGGCCGAGGTGGCCATGGTGGTGGCGGCCATGGGGGACCCGAACCCGGCCGTGGACGGCCGAGGCCTGGCCGCGCTCCGGTCGGCCGGCGTGGACGTCTCCGTGGGGCTGATGGAGGACCGAGCGGCTCGGTTGAACGCCCC
>JBOGVU010000173.1:0-2050 GCA_050692915.1 Actinomycetota bacterium
CCAGCGGGATCAGCGAGACGCTGGCCGAGGCCCGGGAGATCTCCTCGATCATCACCGCGAAGGAGAGCGAGGACTCGCCCGCGCCCCCGAACTCCTCCGGGAAGCCCACCGCCATCAGCTCGTGCTCCACCAGGAGACGGTGGACGTCGTGGGGGAACTCGTCGGTCTCGTCGATGTCCACGGCCCTCGGGGCCACGCCGTCGTCGCAGATGGCCCGGACGGCCTTCCTGAAGGTCTCCAGCTCCTCGGGGAGGGAGAAGGCGTCCGTCACGGACGGCGGATGATCAGCGCGTCGCCCTGGCCCCCGCCGCCGCACAGCGTCGCCGCGGCGTGTTCGACTCCCCGGCGGCGCATCTCGTACGCGGCGGTGAGGACCAGCCGGGCGCCGCTCATACCGATGGGATGGCCCAGGGCCACGGCGCCGCCGTTCGGGTTGACGATGCCCTCGTCGAGCCCGAGCATCCGTGCGGCGTTCAGGGCCACAGCGGCGAAGGCCTCGTTGATCTCGACAACGCCGAGGTCGTGGGCCGACAGCCCAGCCTTCTTCAGCGCGTGCTCCACGGCGATGGCCGGCACCGTGTGGAGGTAAGGGTACCGCTCCGCGCTCATCCCGTGGGCCACGATCTCCGCGAGCGGCTCGGCCCCGAGGGCCGAGGCCCGCTCCGCGCTCATCACCACCAGGGCGGCGCCGCCGTCCGAGATCTGGGAGGCGTTGCCCGCCGTGATCGTCCCGCCCTCCTTGAACGCCGGCCGCAGGGCGGCCAGAGACTCCTCGGTGGTCTGCGGCCGGATCCCCTCGTCGCGGTCCACGATGGCGGGGTCGCCCTTCCGGCGAGGGACCTCGACCGCCACGACCTCGTCGGCCATCCTGCCCTCGTCCCAGGCGGCCGCGGCCCGCCTGTGGCTCCGGACCGACCAGGCGTCCTGCTCCTCCCGGCCGATCCCCAGCTCGGCGTTGACCTCGTCCGAGGACTCCCCCATGTGCTTGCCGGTGAAGGTGGACCACAGCCCGTCGTAGATCATCGAGTCGACCAGCTCGGCGTCGCCCAACCGGACGCCCCACCGAGCGGCGGGGAGGATGTAGGGCGCCCCGGACATCGACTCCATGCCGCCGGCCACCACCACCTCGACCTCGCCGGCCCGGATCAGCTGGTCGGCCAGGGCCACGGCGTTCAGGCCGGAAAGACACACCTTGTTGATCGTGATCGCCGGGACCTCCTTGGGGATCCCGGCAAGGATGGCCGCCTGCCGGGCCGTGATCTGCCCCGCCCCGGCCTGGATCACCTGGCCCATGATCACGTAGTCGACCTGGTCGCCCTGGACGCCGCCCCGGCGCAGGGCCTCCCGGATGGCCGCGGCCCCCAGGTCCACCGCCGCGACGTCCCGGAAGCCTCCGCCGAACCGGCCGATGGGAGTCCTGGCGCCGCTCACGATCACCGACACGTCGTCTCCTTTCGGCTTCGCTCACATTGTACGACCGCCGCCGGTCGCCACGATCGGCTCTCTCCGGGTAGACTCTCGCGAGCCGAGCAAGGAGGAGCGAATGGACCTGCTGGACCGCCTGGACGCCATGATCGACCGGCGCCGTCTGCTGACCCACTCCTTCTACACGAAGTGGGTGGCCGGGACCCTTCCCCGGGGGGCCATCCAGGACTACGCCAGGCAGTACTACGCCTTCGAATCGGAGTTCCCCCGGTTCCTGTCTGCCATCCACACCGCCACGCCGAGCGCCGAGGCCCGTCGGGTCGTTCTCGACAACCTGTGGGACGAGGAGCACGGGGCGGAGAACCACGCCGAGCTGTGGCTGCGGTTCGCCGAGGGCATGGGCGTGTCCCGGGAGGACGTGGCCGGGGCCGAGCCCACCGCCGCGACCACGAGCCTCGTGGAGTCGTACCGGCGGGCCGCCGCCGCCTCGCCGGTGGCCGGGCTGGCCGCCGTGCACGCCTACGAGCGCCAGGTGCCCGAGGTGGCCCGGGCCAAGATCGACGGCCTCCGGGACCACTACGGGGTCACGGACGAGCGGACCACCCGGTTCTGGTCGGTGCACGAG
>JBOGVU010000174.1:0-2012 GCA_050692915.1 Actinomycetota bacterium
GGGGTGCGCTTTCGGGTAGCCGTAGCGCAGGAGCAGGGGCCAGGTCAGCCCGAACGTCGACAGCCGGTCTTTGCGCGGCATATCCGTCATCCACTTGTGGTCCTGGTAGATGCTCACCGGACCGGGCGGGAATCGGGACGGCGAGCCGTCGTGGATCGGCTGCGTCAGACGCACGGTGAGGCCGTCTACGAGGGCGTCGATGTCGCGCTCCTCTCCCATGAACCGCAGGATCTCCTCCAGGTGGGCTTTGGGCTCCCCGGCGAAGTCCTCGTACCGGATTCTCAGATAGCGCGCGCGACGCGATCGAATGCCGAGGAGGTACTCGGTCTTCAGGTTGATGAGCATCCAGTAACGCGCGATCACCGCTGTCTCGGCTCGGTCCGGGTGCTCGTGGCGCCGCCTGGAGAAGGCAACGGCCCGAGAGTCCCGGACGACATGCAGAACGAACGTCTCGCAATCCGGCAGACGCCCGACCGCGTACGCGTGTGCGGGCTGCTTGGAGTTGTCGACGATGACGTCGCAGCCGGAGATCCGCCGGACGCGTCGATACACGTCCGCGAGGACGGGGGCATATCGGTCGGACGCCTCGTCCAGGGCGCCGTGGTTCTCGCGCCACAGGTCGATACGCCGGAGGATGGGCTGCTTCAGGAGATCTTGCCTGGCCGCCTCTACGGCCCGGACCTTCCCGGGGTCCAGAAGATCGGGCTCGAGGACCCGGCTCCAGAATGGACAATCCCCGAACGGCCTGGCGCAGGTGCAGAGCCGATGCTCGAGGATGTGGGTCCAGTGATTCGTCAGCTCCCCGATCGAGACGAACCCCTCCAGATGTCCCAACACCCGGGCCAGGATCGTGGTCCCGCTGCGACCGGCGCCGGTGATGTGGAGAACCTTGAGGGGCATCGTCATCCTCATCCTCGAGCGGGCCTGAAAACGGTCACCAAGCTAGTGAGCGGGCCCGAGGCGGTCGAGCTTCTGGCCGGGCCGCGCCATCGAGCCTAGACTCGCGCTCCCGCATGACGGATTCCCGATACGACGTCGTCATCATCGGCAGCGGACCCGGCGGTTACGTGGCCGCCATCCGTGCCGGGCAGCTCGGGCTCGCGACCGCCCTGGTAGAGAAGGACCCTTTCCAGGGCGGCACCTGCCTCCATCGCGGGTGCATCCCCACCAAGGCCCTGCTCGAGAACGCCTCCCGCTACCAGGACATCCTGCACGCGGCCGAGTTCGGCCTCTCGGTGGGCGGGGTCGAGATCGACTGGGGACGGATCCAGGCCCGCAAGGCCGGGGTGGTGAAGCAGCTCGCCGGTGGCGTGGCCGGTCTCCTCAAGAAGCACGGCGTCGAGGTTTTCCGGGGCTGGGGGCGTCTCGTGGACGCCCGCACGGTGGCCGTCCACGAGCCCGAGGCGGCCCAAGGCGACGAGCCGGTGGGTCCGCCGGTCCGGACGCTCTCCACCCGCAACGTGATCCTGGCGACCGGATCGGTGCCCCGCGAGATCCCGGTGGCGCCGTTCGATGGCGAGCGGATCCTGAGCTCGGATCACATCCTGGGGCTGGAGGCGATCCCCGAGTCGCTGGTCGTGGTCGGGGCGGGCGCCGTCGGCGTCGAGTTCGCATCGATCTTCGCACGCTTCGGAAGCCAGGTAACGCTGGTCGAGGCGCTGCCGCAGATCCTGCCGATCGAGGACCACGAGGTGTCCGCCGAGCTCGAGCGCTCGTTCCGGAAGCAGGGGATCGACGTGCGGACCGGCACGACGCTCGTGGGCGTCGAGCCGATCTCGGGCGGGGTCGACGTGATGCTTGGGGAAAGCGGCGGATCGGTGCTGGCCGAGCGCATGCTCATCGCGGTCGGCCGCGCGCCGGTGAGCCGCGGGATCGGGCTCGAGAACGTCAGCGCAGAGATCCAGAACGGCTACGTGGTCGTGGACGAATACTGCGAGACGGCCGAGCCCGGCGTCCACGCGATCGGCGATCTGGTGCCGACGCCCTGGCTCGCGCACGTGGCCTCGATGGAG
>JBOGVU010000175.1:0-2012 GCA_050692915.1 Actinomycetota bacterium
CGAGCGCAAGGCCGAGAATCGAGGCGACGACCATCGTCGCCGCCGCGAGCGCGAGCGTGTTCGGGAGCGCCCGGAGCACAGCGTCGCGCACCGGCTGACCTCCGTGAAACGACGTCCCCAGGTCTCGCCGGGCGAGGTCGGCGACGTAGTTCGCGTACTGGGCGTGCAGCGGCTTGTCCGTGCCGATCCGCTCGCGGACCTCTTGCACGATGGTCTCGGGTGTGCCGGGCTGTGTCATCAGGCGGGCCGGGTCGCCCGCCGCCAGCCTCAGGGCGAAGAAGACGATGGTGACGACGCCGACGACGACGAGCACCATCTGGCCCGTCCGGCCGAGAACGTGGGCCAGCATCGCTTACGCCTCGCGGTCGAGGAGCCGGGCGCAGCCTCGACGGGGAGGCGCCTCCGGCTTCATCCGGTGCTACAGGCGAGGGTCATCCGCTCAAGGTTGCCGGGTAGAAGTATGTCTCGAACTGGTTGGGGAGGACACGCAGGTTCTGGAGCTTCTTCGTGTGCCCGATCGTGAAGTCGCTGTAATAGAGCGGAATGTGCGGCATCGTCTGCCACAGGTGCCCCTGCAGGTCGGAGTAGATCGCAGCCCGCCGGTTGGGATCGGTCTCAGCGGCTCCCTCTGCGAGGAGGTCGTGGACCCTCCTGTCCTCGTCCGACCACACGCCCCCTGGGCCGACGAGCTGCGCGAGCGCGCCGTTCGGGTCGCCGCTCGAGGCCCAGCTGAGGTGGAACGCGGCTCCACTTCCGCTGTCGCTGAAGATGTCGTCGACCACACCCGCGACGTCCGCGGTGACCACCTTGGGCCTCAGCCCGACCTGCCGCATGCTGTTGACCATGGACTCGACGACTTGCTCCGCCCGCGGGAGGAAGCCGCTCGCCACCCACAGCTCGAACTCCGGTCCCCCGTCGGCCGCACCGGCCGCCTGGAGCAGCTCCCTTGCCCTGTCAGGATCGAAGCTATAGGCGGGCGACTGAGCCTCGAAGAAGAGCGTGTTGTTGGGGAGGAAGCTCTCCGCCACCCGGCTGTTCCCCAGGACGAGGTTGTCCACCAGGGCGGCACGGTCGAGCGACCACGCCACTGCCTCTCTGAAGTCGCGGCTCGCGTCGCGGAGCTCGAAGCGGCCGGGGCGCCACCAGAGGTTGACGTTCTCGATGCCGGTCACCGAGGTCAGCGTTAGCTCCTCCCTGCCCTCGATGGTCTCGAGATGCTCGGGCGGCACCCGGTCGATGGCGTGCACCTGGCCGGCGAGGAGCGCGCTCAGCCGTGTCTGCGGGTCCTGCACGAACTCCCACACGAGCTCCTTGATCTGTGGAGGACCTGCCCAGTAGTCCGGATTCGCCTCCATGGCCTTCGTCGTCGGCTGGTTCCCGACCAGCTTCCACGGCCCCGTGCCGTTGGGCTGCCTCTTGAGCGTCTCCGGATCCCCCTCGAGGTCGGCGGCCGACACGATCTGCGTGTTGAAGAGCGCAGAGAAGAGTGGGCCGAAAGGCTGCTCCGTCTGCAGCCGAACGGTGAGATCGTCGACGATCTCGACCGTGGTCGGGACCCACGACCCCGCGTGGACGGTCTCGACGTCCGTCGCACCAGACGCCCGCTCGAGCGACGCCTTCACGTCCTCGGCGGTGAAGCCGGAGCCGTCATGGAACTTGACGCCCTCGCGCAGCTTGAACTCCCACGTCCGCGGGTCGACCTGTGTCCACTCAGTCGCCAGCATCGGAGCGGGCGCGCTCAGGTCGCCCTCCGGGAAGTCGAGCAGGAAGTCGTAGACCTGCTTGTTCAGGCGGAACTGGCTGAGAGCGTTGGTCTGGTAGGGGTCCCAGTCGGCCCAGAAGTTCTCCGCGTTCAGGAAGCGAACGGGGCCGGAGGCAGCCGCGGGGGCCGCTTCCGGCTCCCCGTCGTCTCCTCCGCAGGCGACGACGATGGCCGGCATCGCCAGCGCCGCGGTCGTCAGCCTGATGAAGTCCCGGCGGCTGATCTCGCCGCGCGTGGCCCTCCCCTCGGC
>JBOGVU010000176.1:0-1974 GCA_050692915.1 Actinomycetota bacterium
CCTGGTGGTTGCGCCGCTGATCGAGCGCCTCTGAAGACGGCGCTCACGCCTGTGCCAGGTCGCGGGCGGTCCGCGCCCGAACGACGGGGCCATCAGGAGCGGGCAACCGAACCACGAAGCGAGTCCCCTCCCCCACGACGCTCGCGACGTCGATGGTGCCGCCGGGACGGCTCGCAGAAGATAGCCCTGGGCAGGGATTTCGCTGAGTTGCGCGTGCAGTGCCTGAGTTCACAAGATCGGGGACACCTGTGTCGGAACATCGTGGACACCTGATGAAGGGGGTCCATGGTGCAGCTGGCCCGGTTCGTAGTCGAGGCCGTCGTTCGCGAAGGAAGGAGCTGCCGGGAGGTGGCCAGGGCGCACGGCGTCTCGAAGTCGTGGGTGGCGAAGGTGGTGGCCAGGTACCGGAAGGAGGGTGAGGAGGCCCTCAGGCCGCGGTCACGTGCTCCGCACCGAACACCGCACCGGGTCTCCCCCGAGGTCGAGGAACGGGTCGTCCGGCTCCGCAAGCGGCTTTCGGAGCAGGGCTTCGACGCCGGCGCGGCCACCATCCACTACCACTTGAGCAAAGAGAACGGGTGCACGGTCCCTTCGGTGTCGACGATCTGGAGGGTGCTCAGGCGCCGAGGGTTCGTGACCCCTCAGCCCCATAAGCGGCCCCGCTCGTCGTGGATCCGGTTCGAGGCCCAGCTCCCCAACGAGTGCTGGCAGTCGGACGTGACCTCCTGGAGGCTGGCAGGTGGCACACCTGTTGAGATCGTGAACTTCCTGGACGATCACTCCCGCCTGGTCACCGCCAGCAGGGTCCTTCGGGTGGCCACCGCGACTGATGTGCTCCACGTCTTCCGATCTGCGGCGGAACGATGGGGTCTACCTGCGGCGATCCTGACCGACAACGGCTGCGTGTACACGGCGTGGCACCGGGGTGGGGCTACGGCCATGGAGGTCGAGCTGGTCCACCTGGGGATCGAGTTCCGCCACTCCCGACCCGGACATCCGCAGACCTGCGGGAAGGTGGAGCGGTTCCACCAGACCCTGAAGCGCTACCTGGCCAGCCAGCCGAAAGCCGCGTCCATCGCCGAGCTGCAGCGACAGGTCGACCGCTTCATCCGCTACTACAACGAGACGAGGCCCCACAGGGCGCGCGGGCGGATGACGCCGCGGGCGGCGTTCGAGGCCAGGGACAGGGCTCGACCATCGCGGCCGGCGATCGAACGGCTCCACGACGTGCGGGTGCGACAGGACCGGATCAGTGCTGGCGGCACGGTGTCGTTGCGCTACAGAGGCAGGCTGCACCACATCGGGGTGGGACGGGACCACCGGCGCAAGAGAGTCACCATGCTGATCTTCGGGCTGGAGGTCCGGATCATCACCCGAGACGGCGAGCTGCTGCGGCGTCTGACGCTCGACCCGAAGAAGACCTACCACGGGACCGGGAGGCCACCGGGTCCACCGAAGGGACGACCGCTGGGATCGCGGAAGGCGTCTACGATGTCGTGAGACATCCGTCCACGATGTCCCGCGACATCACACCGTGGGGCGTGCAGGATTCGAACCTGCGACTCATGGGTTAAAAGCCCACAGCTCTGACCAGGCTGAGCTAACGCCCCTGCTCCGAATTGTAGGGCTCGCCGGGAGGCCGCTCGACGGGGAGGCCGTAGCGGTTGGTGATGGGCATCCGGCGGTCGCGACCGAACGCCTTGGGCGTGATCTTCACGCCCGGCGGCGCCTGACGGCGCTTGTACTCCGCCCGGTCGACCATGGCCACCACGCGCCGAGCCAGGTCCGGATCCGCGCCGGCCTCGATCATCTCCTCCGGCGACCGGTCTTCCTCGACGTAGTCCTCCAGCACCTGGTCGAGGAGGTCGTACGGCGGCAGGGAGTCGGTGTCCCGCTGGTCCGGCCGGAGCTCGGCGGACGGCGGCTTGTCCATCACCCGGTCCGGGATCGGCGGAGGATCGCCCTGCTTGTTCC
>JBOGVU010000177.1:0-1948 GCA_050692915.1 Actinomycetota bacterium
CGCCGAGGGCTCCTCGACCGGCGCCGGGGCGGCCGGGGGCTCCGCCCGCTCACGCTCCCCCGGGGCCGGCTCGGGCGAGGCCGATCTGGCCCGCCGGGCGTCCTCCTTCAGGCGGCGAGCGTGGTCCTGGATCAGCCCGGCCATCTGCTGCAGGAACTGGCGCTCCTTCAGGAGGAACGAGGTCGGCAGTCCCGCTGAGCCCAGCACGTCGTCCCCGGCGGCGGCACGGGCCTCGGCGTCCTCGACGAGCCTGGCCGCGTGCTCCCGGGCCTGGCGGACGATGGCCTCGGCCTGGCGCTGGGCCTCCTCCGCCCCCGCGGGGTTCCCCCCGCCCTCGGCGAGCTGCTCCGCAAGCCGCTTGTTCTCCTCGTGGAGGGCCGCCAGGTCCTCGGTGATCCGGTCGAGGAACTCGTCCACGTCCCGCTCGCTGTACCCGCGGAACGCCAGACGGAACACCTTCCCCTGGATGTCAACGGGCGTGAGGCGCTGTCGCTCGTCGTCCCCGGCGGCGGCCGGCGCCTCGCCGAACCCGGCCTCCGCTTCGCGCTCCTTCCGCTTCCTCTTCCTCGCCACCAGCTCGCCTCCTCGCGTCAGAACCCGATCGCGCACCCCAGTGCCGCCTGGATCACCCCCAGCGCGATGAACACGATGATGGGGGACAGGTCCAGACCCATCATCCCCATCCTAACGGGGGGGAGCAGGCCCCTCACAAGTCCGAGGACCGGCTCCGTGAGGTCGTGGATGATGTCCCACACCGTCCGACCGACCCCGGACATCGGCGGCCGGAACCACGACATGATGATCCGGGCGAACAGGATCACCCAGTAGATCGTCAGGACGATGCAGACGACCCGAATCACCGTGCTCACGCCGGTCCCTCCCCTGGTCGAGGAGGGAGTCTATTCGATGGCGGCTGTCAGAACTGGTTGTAGAAGCCGCCTTCCTTGATGCGCTCCCGCTCCTCGGCCGAGACCTCGACGTCGGCGGGGGTGAGCAGGTAGACGCGCTGCGCCACCAGCTCGATCTTTCCGTTCTGTGCGAACACCAGGCCGGAGGCGAAGTCCACGAGCCGCCGGGCGATCGAGTCCTCTGTGCCCTGGAGGTTCATGATCACCGGCACCCCGTCCTTGAACCGCTCCCCCAGCTCTCGGGCCTCGTTGAACCGCTTCGGCTCCGCGCGGTGGATGGCGCCGGCGCTCGGCTGGGTCTTGGGGATCGTCCGGATGATCGCCTCCGGAGTCTCGGGCATCGGGGTGCCGTGATCACCCCGGCCGAACCGCCGGAGCGGGCTCTCCTCGACTCGGGGCCGAGCCAGCATCCGGTCGTCCAGATCCTGCCCGTCGCGCTCGATCGCCTCGAACTCGTCGTCATCGACGAGGCCCAGGTACTTCATCGTCTTCCGCCAGACCCCTGCCACGGTGTTACCTCCTTGGGACCTCGACCTCGCGCGGGCCGAAGATCGCCGACCCGACCCGTACCATCGTAGCGCCTTCCTCGACCGCCGCCTCGAGATCGGCTGACATCCCCATCGACAACTCCCCCGCGTCCCCCAGCCGCTCCCGGAGACGGTCCCGGAGCTCCCGGAGCGCGGCGAACGCCCTCCGCGGATCCTGGCCCTGCGGGGCCACGGTCATCAGCCCCCGGACCCGGACCCCGGGGCTCTCGGCCATCCGCTCGGCGAACGCCACCGCCTCCCGCGGCGCCACCCCCACGCGCCGCCCGGTGAAGTCCACCTCCACCAGGCAGTCGATCGGTCGCTCCTCCGCCAGCCGGGCCAGCCGGTCGGCGGCCGTCCCCGGCTCGAGGGTGTGCACCACCTCGGCCGCCCCGAGGACGCGGTGGACCTTGTTCCGCTGGAGCCGGCCCACGAAGTGCCAGATCGCGTCGGGGGCCAGCGGTCGCTTCGTCACCAGCTCCTGCACGTAGTTCTCCCCGAACTCGCCGAGCC
>JBOGVU010000178.1:0-1941 GCA_050692915.1 Actinomycetota bacterium
GCGCAGCCCAACGGCACGGGGCCGTGGAAGCTGGTCGGGAACCAGCCGACCAGGAAGGCCATGGAAGCGAATCCGGGCTACTGGGCCGGTCCTGCACAGATCAAGGAGCTCGTGTGGGAGTTCGTCCAGGATCCGCAGACCCGGCTGAGCGCGCTCCTCGCAGGCCAGGCGCACGCCATCGACCGCGTCCCGCCCGAGCACCTCGAGACCATCGAGGGCAGGGAGGAGCTGACGCTGACCTCGGTGACCGGCATCGAAAACGTCAACCTCTGGTGGCGTCCCGGCCGCTTCGAGCTCCGCGACACGAGCGCTGACTTCAGGGAGGCAGCGGCGTGGTCGATCGACCGCGCGGCCCTGGTGGAGAACCTCGTCCTGGGCAACAGCCGGGTGGCGGAGAGCTTCCTCCCCAACAACGCGCTCTTCTTCGAAGCTCAGTCGCCGGCGTTCAGCTTCGACCCCGACAGGGCCAGGGAGCTGCTCCAGGCGGCGGGCGCGGCCGACGGAGGCCCGGAGTTCGAGCTCTGGGTGGCGAGCGGCTTCCTCCCGCGGGCGGAGCAGGTCGTCGAGTCCATCGTCAACAGCATGCGCCAGGTCGGGCTCAAGCCGAAGGTGGTCACCGCGGACGTCGCCGGTGTGGTCGACGACATCTTCAGCGAAACGGGGAGCGGAGCCGCGTACCACCTCAGCTGGGCCTCGAGCGGCGACCCCAACGGCGCGCTCGCGCAGCTCGTCGGCCCTGGGGGTGTGTGGTCGGACGAGGACAAGAGGGTGCACGACCTCCTCGCGGAGGGCGCCGCCGAGACCGACCTCGACCAGCGGGCGGCGATCTACTCCGACCTTCAGGGGCACCTGTGGCAGACGATGCCGCACATCCCCCTCTACTACAGCGACTTCACGATCGGGCACACGAGGAAGCTCGAGAACCTGCGCGTCCTCCCCAATCAGTTCGAGACATACTTCTACCCGGCAACCCTGAGCGGATGACTGTCGCACGCAGCACCGGATGAAGCCGGAGGCGCCTCCCCGGCGAGACCGCGCCCGGCTCCTCGACCGCGAGGCGTAAGCGATGCTTGGCCACGTTCTCGGCCGGACGGGCCAGATGGTGCTCGTCGTGGTCGGCGTCGTCACGATCGTCTTCTTCGCCCTCCGGCTGGCGGCGGGCGACCCGGCCCGCCTGATGACGCAGCCGGGCACACCCGAGACGGTCGTGCAAGAGATCCGCGAGCGGATCGGGACCGACAAGCCGCTGCACGCCCAGTACGCGACGTACATCGCTGACCTCGCCCAGGGAGACCTGGGCACGTCGTTTCACGGGGGCCAGCCGGTGCGCGACGCGGTGCTCCGGGCGCTCCCGAACACGCTCGCGCTCGCGGTGGCGACGATGGTCGTCGCGTCGATCCTCGGCCTGCTCCTCGGGATCGCCGCGGCCCTGAGGCCGAACGGCCTCCTCGACCGGGCGATCCTGGTCTACGTGGCCCTGGGGCAGGCGACGCCCGCGTTCTGGCTGGGCGTGGTGCTCGTCCTCATCTTCTCGGTGAACCTTCGCTGGCTGCCTGCGATCGACCTCACCGGGCCCAAGAGCTTCGTCCTACCCGTCGCCACGCTGGTCATCACCCTTACGCCGCTCCTGATCCGGACGGTTCGCCAGTCCTTCCTGGAGGCGTTGGGGGAGGACCACGTGCGGGCCGCGAGGGCCAGAGGGCTCCCGGAGCGGCGGGTGATCCTCGTGCACGGGCTCAAGGTCGCTTCGCTCCCCCTGGTGACCCTCATCGGGCTCCAGGCCGGCTTCATCCTCGCCGGCTCGTACGTCGTCGAGTTCATCTTCAACTGGCCGGGGATCGGGAAGCTGACCCTCGACGCGCTCCTCTCCCGCAACTTCCCGATGATCCAGGGGGGCGTGCTGATCGCCGCCGTGGGGTTCGTACTCGTGAACTTCCTCGT
>JBOGVU010000179.1:0-1849 GCA_050692915.1 Actinomycetota bacterium
CCGTAGCGCACGGCGATATCACGAATCGTCCGGGCAGGTGTGGTGACCGGCACGCCTTCCCGGGTGGTCCGCTCGTCCTCCCGGAGAGGGGCCGTTTGAACGACTACTCCCTTCCGCTTCCCTCGGAAGCTCCGCGGGACCGTCACGTGGATGACCGGCGGCATAGCCTCCGTGAGCCCGTAGATAGCAAGGGCGGTCTCATGGCTGGCGACGGCCCCTTCACCTGCCCACAGGCAAGCGACGATGACGTCTTCAAATTGCTGAGCTGGGAACCGTTGCAGCCGATAGATTCCGTGGGCCACCCGCTCGATTGAGCCGCTCTTGGCCAGATAGTGGAGCTGCTGGTCAGAGATCCCGGCCCCGTGGGCCTGGGAGGTGGTGAAATACCCTCCCTGGCGCTCGGCGATTGGGTAAAGGGCCGCCTGGCTGGTCCGCATGAAACTAAAAATAACTTGTAGTTTCATGCTGCACTAGCCCCCCGTCGGGCCACTCTCCGCAGGATGGGCAGCGGGTCAGGCCGGGGAACCGCGGCCGCGGGCTGGCATCGGTTAGGCCAGCCGGCCAGACCAGGACGGCGACAACTCCACCCAGGAACTGTCTACGATCCAACTAGAGGCTCCCATTGGGGTGGGCGCCAGGCCGCAGTCGGGCACGACCGATGCCCACCCCGCTTCCTGCTGATCTACCCCCGCCTCCGACTCGGCGGCGGCAGGGGCGGCTCGCTCCCGATCCGCGCCTCTCCGAACGGCCGCGCCACGGTCTCCTCGTCCGGCGGGAACGCGCTCACGTGGACGGTCCGGCCGTCGTCCTCGAGCTCGCCGCCCACGACCGCGCCCGAGAGGACGCGGTAGGCGCCCCGGCCCACGGTCGGGGCCTCGGTACGGGTCGCCTCACGCACGGAGGTCAGGAACCGCTCGGCCGCATCCGGCTCGGGCGTGGCTGTCTCGCCCCGCGCCCGGAGCGCGTCCAGGACATAGCCCCCGATCAGCCGCTCGTGGACGCTCGCGTAGAGGGCGCGGTCGCCGACCACGTCCAGGGCCAGCGGACGGCCGCCCACGAAGGCGGCCATCCCGACCTGGCCGTGAACGGCAGGGACGCGAGCCGCCCAGGCCTTGAGGTCCTCCTCCCGGCGCTCCATCGACTCGTTCAGGGCCCCCGACGGCGAATGCGCGTCCAGATCGTCCGCGAGAAACGCGATGTCGTTCCAGACCGCTCCCTGCGCGTGCCGCAGAACGTGGGGAGCGGCCGCCACCCCAGCCTCGACGGAGCTCGTCTCGGCGGTCCGGTGCCGCCGGCGCACGTTGGACGGCGAATAGTACTCCGACGGCGTGAACTCATCGCTCCTGAAGCGCCACCGCCCATGCTCCATGCAGCTCACGGGGATCTTCGTCTCCGAGTGCTCCGGCAGGAGGATCGACCGGCTCGCCATCCGGTTCTGCCTGGCGCCGATCAGCTGCTCGCCGTCCAGGACGAGGACGTCCGTGTCACCCGTGTTGATCGCGATCAGCTCGGGGACCGTGCCCCGGCCGACCTCGGTGATCCGGAGAGTCCCCGCGCGGATCGCGTCCGGCAGGAGCACGCAGCCGAGCGCGACCCCATCCGGGCTCAGGAGCGGGTAGACCGTCAGGGATTCGTGCCGCTGGGGAGCGGCGGGGGAGAGCGTGATCATCGGGCGTCCTCCTTCGGGGATCGACTGGGTGCATGGATTGTCGGAGGGAGGTGTGACAGCGGTCGGCCGGTCGGCAGGGAAGGCGGGAGGGACAGCCCCCAGGGAGGACCCCCCCACCCCGGGAGCCGCCCGCCCTTCGTGCCTTCCTACCGCGGAGCCTTCTCCCGCCTCGCCATCCCG
>JBOGVU010000180.1:0-1647 GCA_050692915.1 Actinomycetota bacterium
CGGTGTCGGGCTGCGCAGCATGCGTCGCAGGGCGGAGGAGATCGGCGCCGAGCTCACGTTGTCGAGCCCGGCGGGGGGCGGAACGGCAGTCAGGCTGATCTTCCGGACGGGGGGACGCCGCGGAGGGAGGCCCGGGCAGAAAGGGCGTGCGGGATCGGGGCGCCACGTCTCGTGAAATGCCCAGCCCCGAGCGGGTCCTCTCCTGAAGCGGCTGCGCGTCGAGGTGAACGGGGTCCCGGATCGGTCGCATGATCGTGCGATGGCCCTGCGCCCGGAACCGCCCAGATTGAAGCGGCCAATGCGTGACCTCGACCCCACACGAGGTTCCACCCATGCCGCGGCACGCCAGGCGGCCGCATGACGATCCGGGTCGCCAGCATCGAGGACGACGGCCGCTATCGAGAGAGCCTCGATGCGCTTCTCCGCCTGAGCCCCGGCATGGAGCTGGCCGGCAGTTTCGCCACGCCAGGGGCGGCTCTGGAGGCTCTCGATGCAGCCGGACCTTCCATCGCCTGGGACGTCGTCCTCATGGACCTCGAGCTCCCCGGAATGAGCGGCATCGAGGCCACCCGCCGCATCAAGCGCGTCCTCCCGGCCACACCCGTGGTGGTCCTCACGGTCTTCGAAGATCCGCCCACGATCCTCGAGGCGATCTGCGCCGGAGCGGACGGCTATCTCACCAAGAGCACGCCTCCCGACGAGCTACTCGCCCAGGTCCGCGCCGTGGTGGACGGTGGCTCGCCGCTCACCGCCGGCGTCGCGAGCACGGTGCTGGACCTCCTCCGGCACCTCGAGCCGGCGGAACCGGTCAAGGACGGCGGCGCGCCGGGACTGTCGCTCACCGCCCGCGAGCAGGAAGTGCTGCGCTGCCTGATGGCGGGGATGGCCTACAAGAACGTCGCGACCCACCTCGACATCAGCATTGACACCGTGCGCACCCACATCCGGAACATCTACGGGAAGCTGCAGGTGCACTCGGTCGCCGAGGCGGTGACGCGGGCGCTCAGGGAGCGGCTGGTCTAGGGACGGTCGGCCGCCGATCGGCCTCGCCACCCCCTATCGCACGATCGTGAGTTAGCGAGGATTTCCTCTCTCATCATAGTGTGGTCCAGAGAGCCCAGTCGTTGCCCAAACGGGGGCCTGGGTGAGCCCGGCCTTCGACAAGCGGAGGAAGGTCATGAGCGGACGCTGGCTCGGTCACCTGACCCTCGTGGTCATCGCTGCAGCGGCCGCGTGCAGCCCTTCCCCATCCGGTCCCGAGGCCGGCCCGGACAGTGGCCCCGCCCCCATCCGACCGGCGGCCCACCTGGATTGCGACTCTCCCGAGGACATCCGCGCTCGGATCGACGCCCTCGAGGCGGACGGAACGCTCAATTCTGGCCGCGCCACGGCTCTCCGAAACGGCCGCCTTCTGCTGGGGAGGCAACTTCCAAGGACAACTGGGCGACCTCACCAACACGAGCAGTGATGTCCCGGTGGCCGTCCAGGGCAGCCACACCTTCGCCGCGATCGATGCAGGCGGCGGTCACACGTGCGGCGTCACCACCGCCGAGGAGGCCTTCTGCTGGGGATCCAACGACTTCGGCCAGCTGGGCGACGGCAATCCCATGAGCAGCGATGTCCCGGTGGCCGTCCAGGGCGTGCATG
>JBOGVU010000181.1:0-1610 GCA_050692915.1 Actinomycetota bacterium
CGAGCCGCTTCCCGATCTCGTGCATCAGGTTGATGGCCACACCCCTGGACTCGCCGGTCGCTTTGTCCTTCGTGGCGAGAATGAAGTTGCCGTAGTTGATGGCAGCACGCAGTTTTCCGGTCGGAGCTAGATCAGCGCGCACGGCGGGAGTGATGTCGACCATGGCGCCCGATGCTAGCAGAATCAGGCGGGCAAGTCCCACCCCGTCAGGTGGAAGTGCAGGCCGACGCCGAGCATCAGCAGGATCACGCCCACTTCCGCCAGTTGATCGGCAAGGTGCTTGTCGGCCACGAACCCGGGTGCACCGCCGGCGCGATGGTCATTCAGGAGTAAGAGCGGCTCCGACCGGGGTCCGACCCAGGCCCAGGGGCGGTGGTAGACTGCGGGCGGCTGGCGCATGCCACCCCCGCCGCGTGACACTCGGACACGAGGCGGGACGCAGTCTCGACGAACATCAGGCCGACTGGAAAGGTGGATGCCATGAGGAAGGGAACCGTGGTCACGCTGGCGCTGCTGGCTTCTCTCGCCATCGGGCAATCGGGGATCACCCCACGGGCGGACGCCCAGGACATGAAGCCGCTGCGGGTGGTCTCGGACCAGACCGCCAAGGGCTTCGCGTTCCCCGAATCGGTCGCCTACGACCCCCAGGCCAAGGTCCTGTACGTGAGTGAGTTCGGCTCCGTGCTGAAGCCGGCGGAGAAGGACGGCAAGGGACGAATCAGCAAGGTGTCGCTGACCGGGGAGATCATGGAAAAGCAGTTTCTCCCCGCTCCGGGCGGAGAGGCCCTCAACAAGCCCAAGGGCATCTGGGTCGAGGGCGATCGGCTCTGGGTCACCGACATCGACGTGGTGTGGGTTTTCGACCTCAAGACCCGTCGGGGCGAGAAGATCGCCCTGCCCGGGATCCAGTTCGCCAACGACGTCGCGGTCAGTCGGGGCGCGCTCTACGTCAGCGACAACCGGGCGGATCAGCTCTACCGGGTGGAGCCGGCCGATGTCCTCGAGATGAACGGTGAGCCCAAGGTCACTCGCGTCTTGCAGGGCAAGTCGATCAATCCAAACGGTGTCTATCCGGCCAAGGACGGCTCGCTCCTGATCGTCGGGTTCGCGTCGGCCGACAAGCCGCGCGGCCTCCATTCGCTGAGCGCCGGCGGGGAGGTCAAGGCGCTAACCAAGGACCTCGGCCGCCTGGACGGCCTCTATCAGATGGACGACGGGACCCTGCTGATCACGGACTGGAACTCGGGGTCGCTCCTCCGCTGGAGCGCGAAGGGCGCCGAGACGCTGGCGAAGGGGTTCAAGGGCCCGGCGGACTTCGGCGTGGTTTCCGAGGCCAACGGGCTCCTGGTCGTGGTGCCGGACCTGGTCCAGGGCGAGCTGCGGATGGTGCGCATCGCCAGGTAGCGCGCTCGCCCCCGAGGAGCCTAGTCGCCTATGGTGCCTCCAGGTGCGCCCACTCGGCGTGGAGGACCGTCACGCGGTAGGAAGCCGCTCCGGCTGGCATCGGCACGCAGAAGATCCCACGGCTTCCCGCCGGCACGCCTGCCCCGAGGTAGCGTTCCCGGCTGCTGAGCACCTGGCCGGCACTGTCGAACCCCTGTATCCTGATC
>JBOGVU010000182.1:0-1561 GCA_050692915.1 Actinomycetota bacterium
CGAGGCGCGCTTCAACCCGCTGAACGTCCGCGCGGAACGGGGGACCCGTGTCGACTTCGCGGCCGCCAAGGCAGTGGAGCGTCAGGAGATGTTCGCCCGGACCCTGGAGGAGTACCTCAAGCGGTGATGATGCTCCGGGCCTGTCGGCGGCAGCGAAACAGAGGGAGGCACGCGTGCTTCGATCCGACCACGTGACGAACGTCCTGCTGGCGATGATCGTTGCCCTCCTGGCGGTCGGGATCTTTCGACCGACCGTCGTGGGTTTCCTCGACCGCTCCGAGGCCCGCGGGCCACGCTTCGGGGAGCGGACGTTTACGGAGTGGCAGGGCTATCTGCAGGACCTCTCTCCGGCGGTCCGGCAGAGGGCGGTCGAGGCCCTCGGATACTTCGGTCCGAAGGCCGTGCCGGTCTTGATCCAGTCGCTCGGCCGCGATGCAAGCGTGGACGTGCGGGTGGCCGCGGCGGGGGCGCTCGGCGCCCTGGGGCAGGCGGCCCGCGAGGCGACCCCGGCGCTGCTCGAGGCGTCGACGGCTCCGGAGCCGAGGGTGCGGGCCAGCGCCACGCTCGCCCTCGCGAAGGTGGGGCGCGAGGTCGAGGAGACTGTGCCGGCGCTGATCCGGGCTCTCGAGGACGCAGAGCCTGCCGTGCGCTTTGCCGCAGCTCAGGCACTGGGCGGAATGGGTCTTACAGCCAGCGAGGCGGTTCCCGGGCTGGTGCGGACACTGCGCGACCCGAACCCGTCGGTTCAGCAGGAAGCGATCAGAGCGCTCGGAAATGTTGGCCCGGCGGCGAGGGCCGCGACGGCGGACCTGCGGAAGCTGGCGGAGAACGATCAACTGCGAAGCCTCCGCCCGACGGTCGCGCAGGCGCTCGCCAAGATCGAGGGTCGTTGAGGACGACGGAGTGACCCAGGCCAGGGGAGGTGTCGTGATGGGGAGACCGAGTGCGGTGTGGCGGAGGCTGGCCCGCTGGGGCGTGGTCGCGGTGGTGGTCTCGCTGAGTCTCTGGCTTCTCGTGGAGACCGTGAGGAGCGCTCCGGGGTCGCACAACATTTCCTTCGAGCGATGGTACGGGGGCTGGCGGGAGGTCCTGATCGTGACGGGGATCTTCGCCCTCTTCGTGCTGGGCTTCGCCCGCCCGCGCCGGAGGGCCGAGTGGCGGAACGTCGGGCTCTACACCGCCTTCCTGATCTCACTGTTCACCGAGATGTTCGGGATCCCGCTGACCATCTACCTGGTGGCGCCTCTCCTGGGCCTGGACCCGCGCGCCTTCGGACTGAACGAAAGCCATCTCTGGGCCTTCGCCCTGGATCGACTTGGGCTCATTCCGCTCCGGTTCGGGGTTTATCTGGTCATGCTCGTGAGCGTCGCGCTGATCGCGATCGGGCTGAGCCTGCTCGCCCTCGGTTGGGTGACGGTTTATCGTAGGCGGGAGCGACTGGTGGCCGAGGGGGTCTATCGCTACCTCCGGCACCCGCAGTACGTGGGGCTCATCCTCGTCGTGGTGGCCTTCAATATCCAGTGGCCGACACTCCCGACGCTCCTGATGGCGCCGATCCTCA